>CAZGSN010000225.1:0-27994 GCA_964528465.1 uncultured Binatia bacterium (SeqCode) | reverse complement strand
GGTACGTATCGGCTATCTGATCGAGAGAACTTGGTTGCGGCCAAGAGGCCGCGCTACGCGGCGTCGAAGGGGCGTCTCCATTGCTTGTAAACATTGATGAATCTGAGTTGGAGACGGGCCGCCCTCGGCCCGCGTCTGGTGTAGGAACGATTTGGCGTGCAAAGCCCGTTCCCGGTGATGCGCGAGCCGTCACGGGAAGGAAGGTGCTTGGGCGCGCCAGTTTACTGCGTCGCGAGCACGGATTCTTCGCGCCAAGGCGCCATGTGCGGCGTCTGCATCGGAGTCATAGAGAATGATGGGACCGATAGGAGTTGGCGAAGGGGTTGAGCAGAAGCCGGGGGGACCTCGCCGGCTGCTGGGCACAAGCTGGTGGAGTGCTTTCGTCTCTGCACGACCGCTCCCCCCGCTCCGCGACCCTCTTGGGGGATCGCACCACCGGTGCGGTCGTGTGCCCGCAAGATCAAGACGCCATCACAACGCCACTTGAATCGTCGGCGACGTTGGTACACTGAATCCTCATGGGGCTATGAGTCCTAGCTTCGGAAAGTACGTCCGATAGCGCGTGGCGTCGCGCGTCAGCAGCTTCATGCCGGACACGCTGGCGTGCGCACCGATGTAGAAGTCCGGTAATGGCGACGTCCGGACTCGGCTGCGCTTGCGGTAGGCCAGAAAACACTTACCCGCAAGGAAGGCGGCTTCCCAGGGAAGGGCGACGCGGTGGAATGTCGGGGGTGGGAGTGCAGCCTCGAGGTCCTCGATCCGCACAAATCCGACTGATATCTCGGCGTAGATGATCGGGTTGATCGTCAGCACGTCCCGCTCCGCCTGGTTGGCCAGCGCATCTGCCGACCATCCAAACCAGAGCGGATCCTCGGTCAGCACATCGAGGAGCACATTACTGTCGACCAGAACCGGCATCAGGGCTGCGCCTAGCCGCGCGTCAGTGCCATGATTTCGTCGGTGGTCATTCCAGTGGTCGCTTTTCCCTTAAGGTGCGCAACGATACTGCGCCCGCGGCCGCGTTGCCGCCGGCCGCGCGCCCTGCGGATGCGCACCGCGTTGCCCTCGACCTCGAAGTCCACCTCACTGTTGGGCAGCAGCCCCAGCCGCTCACGAATCTCGACCGGAATCGTCACCTGTCCCTTGGATGTAATGCGCATGCTGGTCTCTTCCTCTGTAATACTTTTTGTATTCTTACTATCGCAGGACGCGGTCGTGCCGGTCAAGGTTGGAGCCGCCGCAAAGACGGTTGCCCGAGAGCTAGCTCGCCCACACCATCTCGCATGGGCGGACCTTCTCCGCCAGGCAACGCGATCCCCTCCCTGGCTCTCAGGTCTGGGGAGCGTCGACGAATACGGCATTGGCGGGGATCGATGTGCGTGTCGGCGGGGAGGAGCATCTCTGGTCGCAACGGCCGGCGGTACTCATCTTCAATCACCAGAGTGGCACCGAGGTAGAGTCGAGATGTGGCGCGGTGGTTTAGGCCCAGGTTTGGTTCGCTGTTGCCTCGCCCTTTCGTCGGCGAGTGTCCCATGATTACAGCCGTGCTCCGTTTCCACATCCCGCTCATCAAACCGGACATGCGATTTTGCCGCATCCGGCTTTCGGACAGTATCTCACGCTTTCGCCCACGTGAAGTTGCGCTTCCGCACTTCGAGCCGAATCAAATCCGGCTGCTGGCAGAGATACTCGTCCGGGTTGCGTGTTGTGCCCAGACCTTGCACCTTGTGCTTCGCGCGCAACCACTGTCGCAGCCCTTCCGCCGTGTGTCGGTCCAGAGCTCGACAGGCCTTTGCGCCAGTTCGCCTCGCTCCCTTGACACTTGAGAGAGCTCGACGATCCCTTCGCTTCGGCGCGCAACGCTGCCTGGAGTTTCTGAGCCGTTAGTGTGCTAGGAGAAATTGCTGATTGAAGAATTGCGATGCCTCGGATTTACATCGACACCTCGATCATCAGCTACCTTCGGCTGCGTCCGAGCGCACAGGTTGTTGCGGTAGCTCGCCAAGTTCTCACACGGAGATGGTGGGACGATGAGCGAGTCAATTATGAGCTGGTGACGTCGCAGTACGTGATCGATGAAGCGAGCGACGGCGAGCCGCACCTCGCCCAAGAACGCCTTAACGCACTGGAGGGTATTCCACTGCTGCAACTGGGGCCAGAGATTGACGCGGTTGCTGCGGAGATCATGGCGCGAGCGATTCTTCCCCCGAAGGCACAGGTCGATGCTCTCCATATCGCCACGGCAGCCCATCATGGGATCGTTTGCTTGTTGACGTGAAACTGCACGCATATCGCGAATGCGAGAATCCTTCCGAGAATCCAACGAGCGCTGATCGAGCTGGGGTGCTCCGTGCCAATCATTTGCACCCCGGAGGAGATGGTAGACGATGACGAAGTCAACACCTAGCAATCAAACCGACACAACGATCGCCGAGCTACACAGGATTCGCGAGCGCATTTCGGACGCGTTTGGAGGCGATATCCAGGCGATCACCGAGGACGCTCGGAAACGGCAACAGCAGTCCGGTCGACGAACGGTGTCGTACGCAAAGGCTCCGACGCAGGCGGCGCGCCCGAAGCGGGCTCTGGCCTGAAAACACACGGGGCCGACTTGCGGCGCCGCTTCTTCGATGGTGGACTTGGGGGACGTAGCGACTATTTGCTCCATTGGAGTAATCCAACGCGTTTGTAGGCATTGCCCGGGGTGCTGTGTTAGGTAGCGCGCATGCCGGGGCGGCTGTGGGTGCAGTGGGGGATTGCTGGGATGCTGTTGGGATGCGTGCACGCGGTGCTTGCGGCACCCTCGCCAAAGCCTGTGGCAACACGTGTTCCCGCGTGGATCCTGATCGATGCCGGTTCCGGCACTGTCCTCAACGAGCACAATGCCGATGTCGCCTACACTTCGGGAGATCTCAACCAACTGATGGTAATGCTGCTGACGCTCGAGCAGGCACAGCTCGGGATGATGCCGCTGGCGGCGCCGGTAACCGTAAGCCCGGTGGCAGCACAAGGGGGCCGCTGGAGCAAGAAGATTCCTCTCAGCCCGCAGCACACCTATGAACTCTCCGAACTCATCAAGGCAGTGGCACTCAGTGCCGCGGACGATGCGGCGGTAGCTGTTGCGGAAGCAATCGGCGGCTCGATCACCGGCTGCCTCGAGCTTATGAACGCGCGCGCGCAACGACTCGGGCTGACCAGCACCCACTACGAATCCATCGGGGGCATCGCCGCCGACGCGGATGCTCCAGGGAAGGAACAGACAACAGCTCGCGACCTGGCAGCTCTGGCTCAAGCGCTGGCCCGCCATCCGGACACGTTGAACTGGAGTTCGCTGTCGGGTGCGCCCTTTGGTGGGGTGGTTCTGCGGAACGCCAACCAATTGCTCGGTGGCGTGCTTGGCGTCGACGGATTGCAGGTCGCGGTGGATCACGATCCACAAGGTCGCATCAACGGCTACGACATCGTGGCCACCGGCCAGCGTGGCTCGCTACGCCTGATCGCCGTCGTCTTGGGTGCCGCCGATAATCCGGGGCGCTACGCCAAGGCGGCAGAACTGATCGAATGGGGATTCGCCAATTACGATGCAGTAGAAGTGCTGACTGAGGGCGACCGGCTCACCGCACCGATCGACGTGATCAACGGCACCGTCAAGCAAATCCAGCCGATCGTCGGTGAGTCGGTTTCCTTTCTGCGCCGTCATAACGCGGCGGTCGAGGTAACCTACCGGTTGCAACTACCGGCCATCGTGCGTGCTCCCCTCACCCGCCACCAAAAACTGGGAGAGGTAGTGGTGGAGCGCGAAGGGCGGGTCGTTGCCGCGGTGCCCCTACTCAGTCCGAGAGACGTCAAGGCCAGCGCCAGCTTCGCCAGGCCCTAGTCTCAAGAACCAAAAACCTCAGTTCAATTGCCCACGTTCTCGCAGCGGCACTTGAGAGGCCTTCGAGACGCGGCCTGAACAGATGGCCGCTCCTCAGGCCGGACGGAAAATTTGTTTACTGAGCCCAGCAACCGTTCGCGCTGAGGAGCCGCCTCCTGAGTAGCGAAGCGTATCGAAGGATTTTGGCGGCGTCTCGAAGCGCGCGTCCAGTTGACGTCCACGCCAACTGAGGTTTTCGGGCTAATTGCACGGGCCAGCGTGACTCCACGTGGCGCCGGCCCCGATGCGCGCACAGTCGTTCGAGTAGGTCACGCCGTCACAACCGCACACGGGATCCACGACCGCGGCGCACACTTCCGGTTCCGGCACGCAACGACCGCCTAGGTCCGCGATCTGGCAAGTCGAGTCGCGCAAGTCGCACGCCTGCCCAGCCGCACAGCGTAGCCCGGCAATACCAGCACACAGGCTTCCGGGAGCATTGACGATCAGCCCCTCACACGGAGTGGCGGCACAGCGATCACACGTACCATCGTTGTTCGCGGCTTCGGCTGGACACCACGAAAGTGCACCGGGTCCGGCCCCAAAGCGGTACAGATCACAGCAGCGTTGCTGAATGGTCGCGTGGCCACTGTCGGAGCTACAGTCGTCGGAACCCAGGTAACACACACCTTCCAACTTAGGCGTGCTAGGCGTCGGGGTTGCACATACGGTACCGCAACCTCCCGGGCAGTTCCCATTGGGGCACGCCAAAACGGCACCACCTTCACAACGCGGCGGTGTACACACCGGCAACGGCAGTGTCGGCGTTGCCGTACCTACCGGTTCCGGGTCGCATGGCGGAGTACCAGGGAGACAAGCAGCTCCACGGGGACAGCAAATGCCGGGACACGGCGGCAAGGCCACGATGCACGGCGCTCCGCGCGGACAGCAGGGGCATTCGACCAAGCCGGTGGCGGCACAGTCCTGCCCGGCAAGACAACACTTGAGATCGCACGCCGGTAAATCGTCCGTACAAACCTCGCCCGGGTTGCAGCACGGGCTGGGACATACTGGCACATTGGGTGGGCAAAGAGCGGTGTCCGTAGGAGTGCAGCACCCCACTTGGCATGGGCGAAGGTTGGGATCCTCACACGTCGTACCTGCAGGACAGCAGTCGAGGCCAGGCTCACAGCGCGGCATTCCCGGTGCACAAGCAGCACCCTCAGGACAGCATTCGCCAGTACACGCCTGACATTGGCCACCGTCGGTAATTCCCCAACCAGGCGGGCAATCACACAAGGATCGGCACACCGCGGGACAGGTTTCGGGTGGACTGTCGTCGCCGCAGGTATGTACGTAGCCGCAGCCATTGCCACACTCGTTGCGCTCGCAGGGAATCACGTCACCAGCGGCGGTCACGATCACATCAATGCGCACAACCGGATCGTAGTAGAGGTAGAAGCGACCAAACACGCTGTAGCGGCCGGGCGGCACTGCTTGGCCTGCCTCATCCTTCAGGTCCCAAAAGGCACGCAGTTGGTACTTCAAGGCAGCCTCGTCGCGCCCCGGCGCGGCCGCCGGCAAGAACGGCTCGCCGCAGCCCTGCTCGCGGATCGTGCGTACTCGTTGGTCGCCTCGGTAAACGTAGAGGTCCAAACAAGGATCGAAGATGCCCCCGTGCGGGACCGTCTCGGTGACCGTGTAGCGTAGAGTTACGACTTGCGAGGGCTGGTAGGTGCCGCAATCTGATTCGAGAACGACACGATTGAACGCATCAGCCCACACAGCACGGTTGATCGTGTTCGCGTCGCAGTAAGCCAGCTCACTCGATTCGAACACTTCAAGATTCAGAGGCTCGCTTGTCTTGCCGGCAAGCTCGGCGTGAACTCGGACTCTACCGGCTCGCTTGCCAACAAAGACACCCGGCTGGTCAAAGGCACCAATGCTGGGGTCGCTGCTCACCCATTGCGCTGTGGCGGTAACATCGCGTGAGAAGCCGATATCGTAATAACCAGAAGCTCGGAAGAAGCGTTGATCCCCCTTGGCAACGACGCGATCCGTGCCCTCTTGGTAAATGCTCAAGCCTTGCAGCGTCGCCTCGTTGACCACACGAATGCCAACCGGATTGCTGCTGGTCATGCCTAGAGTGGCATCAATGGTCACGCTCCCCGCTTGCAGCGCCGTCATGGTGCCACTGGCATCGATGCTGCCGACGGAGCTGTTGCTGGTCCTCCAGGTCACCTCCTTTGTGACATCGCGCCATTCGCCGGTGTCGTAGCGCGCTGTAGCTTGGAAGGTCACCTTGTCGCCCCGCAGTACAGACAGCGCTGCCCCGCAATCGAAACACGGGTCGGCCATGTCCGGACGTGCGATGCCACCATTGACCGCCGCGTAACCCCAGTTACTCGGATAGATCGATAATGACTCGACCGTTGCTTCCGAAACTACGCGCACATCGACTGGCGCGCTCAGGGTGTTACCGACCGAGGCAATGATGCGGGCACTACCGGCGTTGGTGCCTGTGAAGAGCCCGGCTTGGACCGTACCGACCTGTGCCGGTTCAATGAACCAGGAGGCCTCGGCAGTAATGTCTTGCACGGAGTTGTCGGCATAGTGCCCCAAAGCAAGGAATTGAATCGTGCCACCGATCAGCACTGTTTGCCGACACTGCCCTGGCGGCAGAAACGGCAGGGATTCACGGCCCGGAACCGCGAGATAGCAAGGAGGAAGAATGCTGGTGCCGTTATCGGCATAGGCAATGGGGCCGCAGTAGCAGCTTGCATTTTGGATGGTGATCGATTGCAAGGCGGCACGGTCGACTACCTGCAAGGCAAACGTGGCACTCTGCACCGAAGCGAGGGTTGCGGTCAGGACAGTGTTGCCGACCGCACGCGCCGACACCTGCCCCCAAGAATTGATGGTGGCCACCGACTCGTTCGCCGAGCGCCAGTCTACCAAGGTCGTCACGTCCATCGTTGAGCCGTCGGAGAGTAGAGCGCTGGCGCGCACGTAGCCCTCACGGCCAACAACGATTTGCGCTTGTCCGTCAATGGAGATCGCCGTGATCGTAACCGGATCACAACTCGGCACGCAGACTCGCTGCGCACAATCACGACAATCGGGGCAACTCGGCACGCAAACGCATTGATCCCCAGGTAGCGAGCAACTGCCCTCCGGACCGCAACGGTACAGATTATTGGTACCCGTCGACACGCACACACCGGGCTGTTCGCAGTTGTCGCAAAAGGGGCACGAAGAAACGCACTGACAGAATCGCTCATCGAGGGGCTCACTGCTGCAACGGTGATCGTCGGGACAACTCCACATGCCACCAACCTGGCAATTGCCGGCAGCGTCGAAACGACCGTCCCCGTCGGCATCCACGAGTGTGCGTCCACCATCGCGAAGCTCGACGAGCTTGCCGTCGCGTAGAACGGCACGGTTACCATAGGGCCCGTGGATCTCTTCCACGCGTACCGCTCCATCCTCATAGGTAAGGCGAGTGCGTACGAGTCCAGACCCAACCTCCACCACGGCCGTACTCGACCCCTCACCCACAACAATGGGAATGGCAAGGGGCAAGAGATTGCCGTTGAGCGTCTTACGAACATCGAGCGTGTAGCGACCCGGGGGGAGGTTCTGGATTTGAAACTCTCCGTCAGACTCCGTAACACCGCTACGGCCGGCAACTTGGAAATCGGCATTGGAGAGAGCCTTATCGAACGACTCGGCACCCGGGCGGCGCAGCCACTCTTCCGGTGGTGTGCCAGCCTCACTTGGCGAGGTGAGGATGCTGTCCTGTAGCACGATCAGCCCTGTTAGCGCCGAAGCGGCTTGTACCGTTCGCGTCGGCGTCGCGGTCCCGGGGAGCGGAGTCGTCGGCTGGCTCGACGGCGTGCGCGTCGCCGTCCTCGTCGGCGTACTCGCAGCTCGGGTTACGCTGCGGCTTGGTGTCGCCGTCGCCTCCCCTTTGCTGCTGCTTGAATCTCCGCAACCGCCGAAGACCATGCCGGTCGCCGCAACCAGCATCACCAACCAAGCTTGCCCTACTCTATTTCGTTGCCAGCCTTCTGCTCGTGCCATTGCTGCCTTCCTTCCTGGCGCCAATGCTTGGCGACGCGGCAAGATGTAAACAAATTTTGTTTTCTTGTCAATCAAATAATTTTCTGATACAGAGTCGTTTCATGGCAGTCGCGTCACACAGCCGCCGCGGGATCAAGGACGTCTTCTACGAGACGCGCGTACTCATGGGCCGCGAGTTCACAGTGCGCCGCTTCGCCAAGGAAGTACTCGCCGACAGCGTCGACGCGGTGATGTTGAGCTACATCGAAAAGGGCAAACGCTTTCCAAGCGAGAGCCTGGTGCGCCGCCTGGCGGCCGTGCGCAACCAAGACGCGCACGACCTGCTCGCCCTGCTGTGGCGCGACCGCATTCTCTACGCCTTCGGCAGGGAGCTACGACGCGTCCTGCACGCACCACGCGCCGTTGCCGGCATCGAGGATGCAGAGCTTGCCGTGCGGGTGAGTCAGGCCATCGCGGCGCTCCCTGACGACGGCGAATGGATACCGCTTCGTGACTGGCGTGCCGAGTTCAGCGCAGCCCCCCGCCGTGCTGCCAAGAAGGCAACAGCGAGCGACGCGGTCGCGGCGCAGGTCGAGAGCACACTGATTGATCAAGGCCTAGCCGAGGTGCGCGGCCGCCAGGTCCGCCGCAAAGGACGGCATTTTGTCGCCAAGGACACCGAGGAGAAGCAAGCGTTGGCTTTGGAGTTTTGCGTACTGTTCGCGAAAGGCCTTCTCGACAAGCTCGCGCTCGAAGGCCAGGACACCGGCACCTACCTGCGCAATCACTATCTCAACATCGACGCCAAGCGACTGCCGGAGTTTCAGAAGCGGCTCGACCAGGCTCTACGCGAGCTGAGCGAAGAATTCGCCGAGGACGCAAGCAGCCAGACTCGCTTCCTCAATGTGCTGGTAACGTCGACACCGTTCTGAGGGCTGCCAATGAAACGCTTCCGCGCTCCCCTGCTTTACCTGCTCCTGCTTGCCGCCACGCTAACGACAATGATGGCCTGTGCCGGCGGCAGTGGATCGAGCGGCTTCGACATTTCCTCTGCCTCGGAACTCGCTGCCATCGACCGAGCCCTCGAGGAACGGCAATGTTTGGAACGTAAGGATCTGATCATCTGCCCCGCCAACGAACAATCGCCTCTGGTTCCGGGAAGCCCTACTCCGGTTCCAAGTCCAGGACCCGCAAGCCCGCCGAGCATCGATACCCTGCTCGACCACACGGTTTCGCTGAGCTGTGGGTTCGTCCCCGCAAGCAACTCCTGCAATCTCTCGGTTCCCTTCACTCCCAACGGCTTCGAGGCAAGCACGCGATATTATGTTGCCGTGCGACCGAACCGCGATGACGCGCCGTGGACGATTCACAGCACGCGCGCCATCACCGACGCCAGCGGCACCTTCCACACACCGCTGCAAGTACCCGCGGAAGGCATGGAGATCCAAATCGCCATCTTGGTTTTCACTACGGAGCCAACCTCGATCCCAGATCAGGTCGCCGAGCTGGCGGACTCGCAAGCCAACTACGCCTACGTCACACACGTACTCATGCTGTCGCCCCGCTAGGGGAAGCCTCTGCATAAGTCCTGCACGGTTTCCGGCACCAGTTGAGCCCGCGTCTTCGTTTTAACGTCCCCCCAGCACAGAGCCCATCACCTTACCCACAAATCGGGGTGCTGGACACGAGCCCTGAGGAGCAAGCTAGGACCGAATTGGCCCATTCGACCACGGATTGCACGGATACCGCAGCCCGGCCGTGGGCCGGAGCCAAAATCAAAAACTGAACAGGAGGCCACAGAGAGAACAGAGGAAGAGTTGCAAGAAACTGAAAATCCTTTTCTCTGTTCTCTCCGTTTCCTCCTGTGGATTCTTCAGTTCGTCTTGCTCTCTTCGCTTGCTTGCGCCCAATAGCGATGCGTCGTCGCGAACAACTCCCGCACAAGCGTCGTTTTCCCCGACTGACGTGGGCCAGTGACAATGATTGCTGGGAACGTCTGCGCCGCCGAGCGTAGGACGTTAGTCAGGCTGCGCGAGTGGTACATGACGCGCCCAACCGTAGCCCCGGCAAATCAGGATCTCAATTCCTATTTTGCACGCAGGCACTCTTCATTGCTTCGTCGAGCACAACCGCGCCGGCCACACTTCCGCCTCCCGGCTCCGACAATCGTGTGGATTAGAGTGCGGGCTGCTGCTGCGTCACGCAGTGGAAGGCGCCGAGGCCCCAGACAAGTTGGCGCGAGGGGATGCCGACGATGCGCCGGGTCGGAAATACACTCTGAAGAACCGACAGAGCTTGGGCATCGTTGACGTCTTCGAAGATCGGCACCAAGACGGCGGCGTTGCCGATGTAGAAGTTGGCGTAGCTGGCCGGCAGACGTTGGCCTTCGTGGATCACCGGCGCCGGCATGGGCAGGGTCACAACTCGTAGCGGCTGTCCGTCCTGGTCGCTCATCGTCTGCAACCGCTTGAGGTTCTCCTGCAACGGTTGGTAGTTTTCGTCGTCGCGGTTACTCTCCACGACGGTCACCACCGTGCGCGCATCAACGAACCGGGTAAGGTCGTCTACATGCCCGTCCGTATCGTCTCCGGCAATGCCGTCGCCGAGCCAGAGAATATGGCGCACAGCTAGGTAGTCGCGCAGATACGTCTCGATTTGCTCACGGTTGAGATGCGGGTTGCGGTTGGGATTGAGCAAACACGCTTCCGTGGTCAGCAGGGCCCCCTGCCCGTTCACGTCGATGGAGCCGCCTTCGAGCACAATGCCCGGCTGGAACAAACGCAAACCAAGCTTCGCGGCAATCTGCTGCGGGACCACGTCGTCGTTGTCCCACGGCGGATACTTGCCGCCCCAGGCGTTGTAGATCCAGTCAACTACTGCCAGCTCGCGCTTCTCCCCCTCGCGCACAACAAAGGTAGGGCCATGATCCCGCGCCCAGGCATCGTCGGTGCGAATGTCGTGCAGGCTGACGTGCGCAAGATCGACTCCCCCCTCCAGCAAGAGTTCCCGCACCTGCGCCGCAGGCGCTGCTTCGTTGACGAGAATGTGCACATGCTCGTACGGCACCAGAGCCCGCACCATCTCCACCCAGATCCTCGGAATCGGCTCAAAGCATCCTGGCCACGAAGCTTCCTTGTGCGGCCACGATAGCCAAGTTGCCGCGTGCGGCTCCCACTCGGCCGGCATGCGAAAGCCCAGCGCTGCCGGCGTCGTCATGACTTGCTCGGGTCGAGAAAACGCCGCGTCATATCACCATACGCATCGATGCGGCGATCGCGCAGGAACGGCCAATTACGGCGCGTCTCGTCAATCAGGCCCAAGTCACACTCGGCAAGCAGAATCTCCTCGGCCTCGTGGCCGGCCTGCGCCAAGACGCGACCAAAAGGATCGGCAATGAACGAGCCTCCCCAAAACTCCAGATCCGCTTCCAGCCCAACCCGGTTGGTCACGACGACAAAGACCCCATTGGCAATCGCGTGGCTGCGCTGGATGGTCCGCCAGGCATCGTGCTGAGCCTCGCCATACTCGGCCTTCTCGCGCGGATGCCAGCCAATCGCCGTGGGATA
Organism: uncultured Binatia bacterium (SeqCode); assembly: GCA_964528465.1. GTDB lineage: Bacteria > Desulfobacterota > Binatia > HRBIN30 > HRBIN30 > CAZGSN01. The sequence goes on along the minus strand of CAZGSN010000225.1, from coordinate 16,510 downwards.
GAAGAGCAGTTGCGCCCCGCTGAGAGCCGTCAAACGCGCGCCCTCCGGGAACCACTGGTCCCAACACACGAGTGTACCAACCCGTGCCCCGCGCACCGGAAAACTTTGGAAGCCAAGATCGCCGGGCGTGAAGTAGTACTTTTCGTAGTAGAGGGGATCGTCCGGAATGTGCATCTTGCGATACATCCCGGCCAGCTCGCCGTCGGCATCGAAGATCACCGCCGTATTATGGAACAGCCCAGCGGCACGCCGCTCGAACAAAGATCCGACCACAACCACCTGATTGGCCACAGCAGCACGCGCCAACATCTCGGTAGTCGGCCCTGGTATGGTCTCGGCAAGATCGAACAGAGCCGCGTCCTCGCGCTGACAGAAGTACCGCGAGCGAAACAACTCCTGCAGACAAACAATCTGCGCACCACGCTTGGCTGCCACACCAATGGCATCGACGGCCTTGCGCAGATTCGCCTGCAAGTCGTCGCTGCACGACATCTGCACCGCCGCCACAGCAATCTTCCTGTCGTGACTCATGCCTGTCTCCCCATTGCGCTCGCCATAGGGCTTGCCACATAGGCAAATTAATTGACCCGTGCTACGGGTGCGCCGATGCCGAAAGCGTTCTCTCGCTTGGTTCTAATTGCCGCCGCACTGTGGGCCAACGTCGCACCTGCCGCGAGCGCACCACGGGACGACGACATGGTCGCCCTCGTCAATGGGGTGCCTATCTACCGGCGCTCCGTACGCTCCATCGTCCAGGGCACGATCGTTTCCCAAGACAGCGACAGTGAGCCTTCACCGCAAACCGTACGTCGCTTAGCCAGTGAAGCCCTCGACTCCCTCATCGACTTCGAGTTGCTGTTTCAAGCCAGTCAAACGCGTCAGGTGGCCATCGATGAGGCCGACGTGGACGCCGAGGTAAAGCGCACCCTCGACAAGTTCGGCTCCACCAAAGCCTTTACCGAGGCTCTCAAGAGCCAAGGCATTAGCGAGGCGGATCTGCGCAACGATACGCGCAAGTCTTTGGCCGTTAACCGCATGCTCGAAGGCGACATCTTCCGCGATGCGCGCATCACCGACGAGCAGGTGGAGCAGTTCTATGCGGCGAACAAAGAGCAGTTCCATCACCCGCCGCAAACCCGCGCCAGCCACATCTTGATTCGCGTTGCCGCCAACGCCGGCAAAAAGGAACAAACGGCAGCCCAGGCCAAAGCAACGCAACTCCTTCAACTCCTGCGCGACGGTGCGGATTTCGCTGAGGTGGCGCGTGCGCACTCGCAAGACCCGGGTACTGCATCCCTGGGTGGCGACGTGGGATTCTTCGCCGCCGGGGAAATGGACAGTGCTTTCGAAAAGGCAGCGGCGCTACTTCCGAAAGGACAGATCAGTAGCGCCGTACGCAGCACCTACGGCTTGCACATCATCGGTGTCACCGACCGCCGCCCGGCCGGCTACGACACGTTGGAGGAAGTGCGTGAGCGCATCCGCTCCGCCTTACTCAAGACCGAGCGACGCAAGCGCCAGGCTGATCTGGTCGTGGAGCTTCGCAAGAATGCCAAGATCGAATATCCCGCGGCCCTGTGATCAGCACGCGCCACGGCAGCCGGTGCGAGGACAATGACAGAACCCGCCGCCTTTGATGCCATCCTGTTGCTTTCTTTCGGGGGGCCGGAAGGTCCAGACGACGTCATCCCCTTTCTCGAAAACGTCACCCGCGGTCGCAACATACCGCGCCAGCGGCTCGAAGTGGTCGCCGAGCAGTACCGACTCTTTGGCGGCGTGAGCCCCATCAATGCCATCAACCGACGCATGCTGGCCCGACTCGAAAAGAAGCTTGCTGCCGATGGACCGCACTTGCCCGTGTTCTGGGGCAACCGCAACTGGACACCCTTTCTGTTGGACACGGTTGGCCGCATGGCCGAGCAAGGTGTGCGCCGGGCACTGGCCTTCGTGACTTCTGCCTACAGCTCGCACTCCAGTTGCCGGCAGTATCTCGACGACATCGAGGCGGCGCGGCAGCGGGCTGGGTCGCAGGCGCCGGCGATCGAAAAGATCCGACCGTATTGGAACCACCCGAAGTTCCTGGCCATGTTTGCCGAGCGTGCCCGCCAAACCCTCGACTCGCAGAGCCCAAACGCACCGCAGCCGCGGCTCGTATTCAGCGCCCACAGCCTGCCTCTTTCGATGGCGAGCAACTGTGCCTACGAAAGACAACTGCACGAGGCCGCACGATTGCTTGCAGCAGAACTTGGCTTTGCCTCATGGGACGTCGTGTTTCAGAGCCGTAGCGGTGCACCGGGTCAGCCCTGGTTGGAGCCCGACATCAATGCACACCTATCTGCGCTGGCAAGCCAAGGTGTGCAGAGCGTGGTGCTGGTGCCCATCGGCTTTGTGGCGGATCACATGGAGGTCAAGTACGACCTCGATACGCAAGCGGCGGCTACAGCCGAGTCGCTAGGCATCGGCTTGGTGCGCGTGCCGACCCCTGGTGACTCGGATGCGTTCGTCGATCTCATCCATGACCTCATTGTCGAGCACATCGATCAACGGCCACCGTCGTTCCTCGGCAAACTACCGGCGAGCCCATCACCATGCCTACCAAACTGCTGCCTGCCACATGCGGAGGCGAGACCAAGGGGAGAAGCATGACACGATCCGTTTCCGCGTGCCGCGTTGCCTGTGATTCGCTGGTTGCCCTAGGGAACGCGACCAGCGACGGAACGGTCCACTTCGCCAAGAACTCGGACCGGCCGGCGCAGGAATGCCAACCCCTGACACTAGTGGAGGCACGCACCCATGCCCCCGGCACATCGTTACGCTGCACCTACATCGACATACCGCAGGTCTCCGCCACCGCACGTGTCCTCGGATCACGGCCGCACTGGTGCTGGGGTTTTGAACATGGTTTGAACGAGCATGGCGTCGCGATCGGCAATCATTCAGTCTTCACCAAAGACCCCGTCACCGGCCTTGGGCTCATTGGTATGGATCTCGTCCGCCTGGGTCTCGAGCGCAGCCACGATGCAGCAAGTGCTTTACACGTCCTCACCTCGCTCCTCGAACAATATGGGCAAGGCGGCTCGGGCTACGGAGACAAAGAGTGGCCGTACCACAATTCCTTCTTGATTGCGGACCGGCAAACCGCATTCGTCCTCGAAACCTCCGACCGCAACTGGGCCGCACGCAAGGTGACCGGCACGGCGAGTCTGACCAATCACCTAACCCTCAACTCAGACTGGGACACGCTTTCCGCCGATGCCGCCGAGCACGCGCTGCGTCAGGGTTGGTGGGCGGAAGACAGCTCGCAACGTTTTGATTTCGCCGCGGCCTATCGCGACACCAGCATGGCACCGGAAAGCATCTCCAGCGGTCGCTATGCCCGCAACTGTTCCTGGCTGGCAGCAAGGCAAGGAAAGATCGACGTGAGTGGACTACGTCTCGCCCTGCGCGACCACTACGGCAGCCCGACACCACGCTCTGGCCTCACACCGGAGGACCCGGAATTTTTCAGCGTGTGCATGCACGCCGATCCCGTGGGCACGACAACGGCAAGCCTCGTCACCCGTCTGCCCGGCGACCGCAACGAACCGCTTCTCTACTGGGCCAGCTTGGGCTCGCCCTGCGTCGGCATCTTCCTGCCACTGTTCGTCGATTGCGCAGTGCCAAGCATCTTGCAGTGCGGAAGCGACACACCGTCACACGACTCGGCCTGGTGGCGGTTCAAGAATCTCCTCACCTACGTCGAAGCAGACTGGGAGAACCGCTTTCCCGCCGTACGCCGAAAGCTCGACGCCTTCGAAGCCACAGTCGAGCAACAAATGCGCGACGAACAGATGGTGCTGCAAACGTGCGTACGGCGCAGCAGCTTTTGCGACGAGGTTTTGGCCACAGCTCTGGACACGATCGCCGAGTTCATAAGACCGCAGGACTAGTACTCAGGGCCTGCGAGAGGGATTGCGCCCCAAGCGGACAACTTTTCAACCCGCTCCCAGCCACAACTCGTTCCCAGGCTCCGCCTCGCACATTGTCACATTGCACCATTCGCGACATAGCTCGGAATGAGCGCGCTGGCCGACGATACCCACGATGGCGGAAGCATGATCCTCCCAAGCCTTACGACACAGCGATGGCAACCTCCGAGAAACGATCCTAAGGGAGTGCCGCAACTCTTCGGGCCGGGCCTCGCGCCAAGGCGCAAAGCCGCAAAGGACGACGCCGCGAAAGCCATCGCCGTCGGCAAATCGTTCGCAGTCAGTCGCCAGGCGTTTGCACGCACCCTTGGCGTCTCTGCGACTTGGCGCGAGCAACTCTCTTCGCCGGGAAACCAAAGTGTTGGCCATCGCTGAAACAGCGAGAGAAATGGGCTTGAACCCGAAAACCTCAGTTCAATTACCCACATTCCCGCAACGGCACTTGAGACGGCCTTCGAGACGCGGCCTGAACAGATGGCCGCTCCTCAGGCCGAACGGAAAATCTGTTGACTGAGCCCCGCAACCGTTCGCGCTGAGGAGCCGCCCTCTTTTGGCGGCGTCTCGAAGCGTGCGTCCAGTTGACGTCCACCCCAACTGAGGTTTTCGGGTTGAACCGACTCCGACACCGGCCCCAACCGCGCGTGCAAAGGCGGCCTGCCCCGGCTTGGCAGAGGTGTGCTAGGCAGCGGTGCGTTACGGACGGCCGACGCGCATGGGCCGGCCACCGGTCCAGATGTAGTTGTTGGGACGGCGGTAGGTCTCAACGGCAATCGCTGTTGCGATGTTGTCGCCTTGCGTCCGCACCGCGCCTGCCCCCTGCAGGCTCGGTATCCGGTAGAGCGTCGCTTGCGCGGACTAGCACTCCATCTTTGGCGAGGGGCTGCCCTCGGCCCGCATCCGCTGCAAGCTCAACCTGGTAGCGTGACCTACACGAACTGACGCGTCATACCATTCCGACATGTCGTCGTACATTTCGCCGCGTAGCAACTGCAACGGTGCTCTACGGTACACTTTGATGTCGTGAAAGGGGTCGGTGAGAATCTTGGTGCACCAGACGAGCCCTGACTGGACTCCCATCAGAAAGAACAAATGAATGGTGCGCAAGACGACCGCACCCACGCCGATCACAAGCCAAACAGAGGCCAGATTATCAAGCAGGTCCCACCCACTATTCGGGGTGCGGAGAAGGCCGCCGAGAGTTGGATCGAAAGCCAGCGCAATCGGCGCGGCGATCCACACCGCGTGCAACACCACCTTACGTTTGAGGTTGTAACCAACCTTGATGCTCTCCTTCTGCTGGTGCGTCACTTGATTGACCTCGTCGTAGGACTGTGGCTCGAAGAAGAAGTGCCCCGACTGGCGCAACACCATTGCCAGCAACCATCCTACGAACACTGCCACCGCCGGATGGATGAAGAGCAGCACGTAGCTGGCCACGAATGACATCGCGCTCAGCAAGTGGAGCGTCTGATTGACACGATTGTGGTGATAGTAGCGGTGATCGTCCCAACGCTGTTGTTGCAACTCTTGGAAAAAAGTCATGGCGCTTCTCCTTTTCTCAATTGTTTTGTTGTGACCTAGTGCTCCTGCTCGTCGACCAATAGGGCTTGGCCCATCGCGACTTGTTTGCCGGTAGTGATGCCATCGGCAAGACGGTAGTTGGCGGTCGCGAACACGAGGATCGTCGAGCCGTTCTGAAAGTATCCCATCTCCTCCCCTCGTCGATACTGCGCACTACAGGTGAGACGATCCGGTCCCCGATATTGGAGATCCAACGGATCGGGCAGACAATGGAACTTCATGCTGGCGACCAGAATCGCAGCCACCGGCACAAGGGTAATGCTGCCACGGCTAGGTCCGCTCTGATCCATCTTCAGCTCGACCACGGCACGTTCGTTCTTGCAAAAGAGCTTCTCGATCCTGCGTAGGGCGATGGGATTCACGTTCCACGTGTCACCGGAGATGTAGGTGACTCCTTCGACACGACAGTCAACCGGGGCGTGAAATCGGTGGTACATGCTCGATCTGAGGCGCAACGTTACGTAGGACCCGTCGCGATACTTGGCCGACAGTGGGGGATCCGGAATGAGATCGGCGATCTCGTAGGGAAAACCCTTGGCTTGAAAGATGCGCGTACCTTCGACTCTGCCGCAAGCACCGACGATGGCGTCGCACGGACTCACCACGATGTCGTGCCGCGCATCGATTGGGCGTGCGCCTTCCTTCAACTCGCGGATGAAGCATTCGCGCAAGCTTCGGAACTCGCGCTTTCGGGATTCCTCCAAGTTGAGATCCCCGGCGAAGATCTTCCACACGGCAATCGACAACCTAGTCAGGGCCGGACTCTCGATAGTACTGTACCAACCGACGAAGCGCGTCAGCATTCGGCGCGGGATCCGGTTGGTCAGCAGGAAATTTAGCTGCTCCCACTGCGTCCACGACTGGATCCAACTGTTCGCAACCGAGTCAGGCAACGAATCGCTCCTGCGCCAAGGTGATGCCGAAGCCTTCGGGATCAATCTCGGGGATGACCTGTGGACGGCGCGTGTCGGGCTCTTCGTCGAGACCTAGGTCGTGCATGAATTGGCGCATGATGGGCTCAGCCCCGTAGGCCGCCGCACGTACCACGGCATTCTCCCGCATCACCTCGCGCCGTGCTCGAAACAGGAAGTGGGAAACGATGCGATCGCTCATCTCCTCAATGCTATCGACGAGGTAGCCGCTGCATCCGTTCTCAATGATGTCCTTCGGCCCCTTGCAGTTGTACGCCACGGCCGGCATCCCGTGCACCATCGCTTCCAGAATCACGTTGCCGAAGGTGTCGAAACGCGACGGGAAGACGAAGAGATCAAGGCCGAGGTAGAGTTCGGCAAGGCGCTGCTGATCGACCCATCCCACAAAACAGGCATTCGGCAGCGCCGTCTTCAACTCTGCTTCTACCGGTCCGCACCCAGCAATGACTATTCGCATGTCGGGCAGCGACTGCCGGGCCCGTGCCAGGATCTCGGGCAGCTCGAAGATTCCCTTTTCGCGACTGAGACGACAGGCCGTAAGCAGGATCGGCGTGTCGGCCGTCGCGTCGGCAAAGAGCGTGCTCTTGTCGACGGGGCGTGCCGTCGGGTGGCGCGGTTGCACGTGGTGCGCGGTCAGGTGAACCTTGTTGTCATTTAGTTGCATCTCGCGCCCGGTCAACCAATCCCGGTGATCCCGGTTAAGGACGAAGACGCCTTCAAACTGCTTGTACAGCACGCGCAGCATGCGGCGAATCCGGTCGCGCTCATGGTGATCGAGATCGGTCATGTGCTTGGCGAAGTCCATCCAGTCGGTGTGCATGAAGAAGTAACCGGGAACGTTGAACATGAACTTCAAGAAGAGGGCGATGAGTGCCATTGGGCCTTCCGTGGAGCAGACCAAACGATCGTAGCCGCCGCGATAGAAGATCCCGGCGATTTCCAAGGGGTCGGGAACGCGGAATTCCTGTTCGCTGTACTCCTGTACGGAGAATGTCATGAGCGGTCGAACGACTTTGAGATGTGGCTCGTCATTGGCATGTGCGTCGCAGATCAGAAAGTCGACCGGCAAATCGAGCCGTTGCATTTCCGCGAGCTTGCCCGAGAGGGAACTGGAAACCCCATTTTTGTCGCGCAACGTGTCGGTCAGATATAGAGCGCGCTTCTCATGACGACTCTTGCCGAGATGCTGGGCAAGCTCACTCAGAAATCCTCGATTGGTGTAGAGAACACGCGTGCTCGCAACCGTCGCGCCGGCAAGGATGAGGTTCATAAAAACCGGGAAGGACAGGCTCTCGAGCAATTTTTTGACGTCGAAGTCGCTCATATCCGAGCGCCGGCTGCGATCACCGAGGAAGAGCGCCGTGAGCTGGCTCGGCAGTTCGAACTTGCGAATAAGCTCCTCCGTCGAAATTTTCTCGAGCCGTCTAGAACCGCTTTCGGCCGCAGCGTTCTGTAGGCGCTTCACGATCAAAGCGCAGAGGTCGCGGAACATCTCTGACAAGGCACGGCTTACCGTCTCGACGTACTCTTCCGAGGATGTCTGCGCGCTCGCCGCGATACGTTCGAGATGCTCGAGGCAGAAGCGGTAGTCGTTGGAGATCTGCCATCTCAGCAGCCGACTTGGTTTCTTACCCTGCAAGGCGTCGTGGATCAGGTTGAAAAATTTGCGCGTATGCCTGTGCTTGCGAACTTCGAGAAGGAGATTGCCGATCGCGAAGCATGCAACCTTGTCATAGGTCTCGCCGCGGTGGAGAGCGATGCGTAAAAGACCGGGGTCCTCGATCTTGGTTGCAACCTGCGAAAAATAGTCGAGCAGCGCAATCGCCAGCTTCTGATTTTCCGCGACCTTGCCGAAGGCCGCGACGTTGCCGAAGCGAATGGCTTCGAGGGCCAGGGCCGAAGTTTTCTCGCTGCGCAATCGCTGGCGCAAGTTCGGCACATACAGCCGCGAACCGCAGGTCCCCGCGAATACTCCGAAGTGATCATCTGAGCCGCCGGTCAGCACCTTGGGAAGCGCCGGATCGACACCGAATTGGCGCGGGTCGAGGCGGTGCTTCTTGGCGAAGTAATCGATCTTCTCTGCCGTGAGACCTTGCACCCAGTTGAGAGTGAGAACGCTTTGCCAGAGGTCGCGTTGGCCGTTGAGCACCTCGAAGCGCTGAAACATCACCGCAAGCTTCTCGAAAAGGGCGAGGTCGATACGCTCGATGGCGGTGTAGAAGTAGAGCGGGTGAGGAAGGACGACGGGAAGATCTTGTTCGTGGGCGTAACGCAGAAAGGCGAAAATGTCACCGCGCTTGCTGTTGAGAATTCCCTCCTGCGTGCGATCGAAACCGAAGGTGAGCACGTGAAAGAACAATTCGTACTCGGCAAAGTGGCAGGTAAACTCACATCCCGTCAGCACGTCGATCCCGGCTTCCTGCAGTTCCCAGCAGGAACGGGCATTGTTGTGATTGGTGATCGTGATCACGTCCGAGCCGTTGCGCTTCAGCACCTCGACGAGCCGGTTCGTCTCCAGCCAGGTCTCAGGCAATCGCAGAATGCGACCCCAGAGTTCATCTGGAATGTCGCTGTTGCGGTCGTGGCAGTGAAGGTCCACACGCAGACATTCATCCAGCGGAAACTTCGACGACTCCTGATGTAGGAACAGACGAAATTCATCTTTGAGAGCGCGGCGGAACCTTCCAGTTCCCAAATCGCTGCTGATGCTCACCATGCTAGGCAACCTCCTCCACATGCTCGACATGCCGCGCCGCAACGGCCGCAGCGGTCGTTGAATACAATTGTCCCAACCACGGAAAGCGGGCCACGAGCGTATCCCGTGTCATCATTCTCTTGATGGCCCGGTTCGTCAGGCCCGGAGAATGCCACCACCACTGATCGTGTTGCATGCGCAGCGCCGCACGCACGAATCTCTCCAACACCTCATGGAAGTCATGGTCCGAGTAGTCGAGACTCAAGATGAGTCGACCGCTGCCAATCCAGCCGAGTTCCAGTCCCTCAGCTCGCAAATAGAATTGAAACATCCAGTTGTATCGGCTCGGCGTCCGATAGAGCACCGTCCAAACGGTCTGCATGTTGGCAACGCGCACTGGGAGATCGGCTTCCGTGAGTCGGCGATTGAGTTCTCCAACACGCGCCTCCCACACCCGCTCGAGATCACGATATGTCTCCAACAGCACAGGGGACTGAAGACGTTCCAGGAATTCATGCATCGCCCCCAGTACGTACGGATGGGAATTGAAGGTCCCGCGAGCGAAGGAAATGTCGGCCGGAGATTCCTCGCGAAAGCGCTTCATTAGCTCGCGCCGACCGCACAATACGCCGACCGGCAGGCCTCCGCCCAGCGTTTTGCCGTAGGTAACCATGTCGGCTTGAATGCCGAAATACTCCTGGGCGCCGCGGCGGCCGAGGCGGAAACCAGTAAAAACCTCGTCGAAAATCAGGACGATGTCTCTTCGCGTGCACACTTCGCGAATGCGGGCGAGCCACTCGGTATAGCGCGCGCGATCGAAATCGGCGGAGCGATCGCTCGCAATGAGCATGCCGTCGCTGGGACTGTCGGCATTGGGGTGAAGCGCCTGGAGCGGATTAATCAACACGCAGGCGACGTCATCGCGCGTCTCCAGAACCCGAAGCGAACGATCACTGAGATCCGCCAACGTATAAACGTCGTCGACCTTGCGCCCGTTACCGACCCCAGGTTGAACACCGTCCCACCAGCCATGATAGGCGCCACAGAAGCGCACAAGATGCGTGCGACGCGTGTGGTAACGCGCCAGACGCACGGCCTGCATCACCGCCTCGGTTCCCGACATATGGAACGAGACTTCATCTAGACCGGACAGGGACTTCAACCATTCGACGTTTTGAGAGATGAGCGGATGATACGACCCGAGAACGGGTCCTAGTCGTTCGACCTTGGCGCTCCCTTTCGCGATACAGTCCTTGTAGAAATCGTAACCGAAGACGTTGACGCCGTATGAGCCGGAAAGGTCGTATCGCCAATTGCCATCAATGTCCTTGACCTGCACGCCGCGCGTCTCCTCGACGATGGATCCGCACCTGAGTTCGCTGGGAACGTGATTGCGGTACGGGAAAGGGACACGATAGGCAGCGGTGAAACGCACGTCGGAGATGTCCTCCTGGAGCGATTCGTTCATGCGCACCGTCTTCGGCGAACTCTGGCGAATCTGTCGATGAAGCAGGTCGAGCCCGGCGCGGCGAGAGCGTGCTACCGACTCCGGTGCCCCATCGCTGGAGAAGAACACGTCCTCGCTGTATTCAAAGAACTTGACGAGGCGCGCTATTCGGCGCGACCACTTCGCATGGCCGCGGAGCGACAGATGCTTGGCGCGCGAAAGCAGCAGTCGTCGATAAAGCCTTGGACCAATGACAACCACGGCTGGGATCGCCAGCATGTAGAAAGCGAAAGGCATTAGAGTTTTCTTCTCTGCAAGGCACCGAGAGCAGCAGTGTGCGGTTCCTTGGCCTTGGGCAGGGTTCCGGTCACGATCGCAATCCTCATCAGCCTTCCCTGCGCCTAGCTCTCGAAGTACGCACCGGCCACGTAGTATGCGGTTTCCAAAGCCGGCAGCACGAACCAGTCGAATTGCGGGAAGCGTGCAATTAGGAAGAATCCCCAGATCGACATCAGGGTGCCCACGTACTGGGGATGATTGAGAAGGGAGAACGGAAACTGTGTGCACCAGGGCACCGCGTGGCCGAAGCGAACCCCATAGAACACTCCGGTTCTACCGAGACGGTGAAAGACTGCGAGGTTGAGGACTTGCCCGGCCAGCAGCAGCAAGACCCCAGTCACAAACGACAGCGCATCGACACGGGCTTGAAAATGTTCGCTCAAAGGCCAGCACCACGCGAGAAACACGCAGGCCTGAAGGATCTTGTACAGCGCAAAGCAGAACCCCAAGACATCGACTGGAGATCCCCGACCTGCGAGCCTGCAGAAGTTTTGGAACTGTTGCGGCTGGCGCCACACCCAGACGTAGAACATTCGTTCGAGGCTGAGAGCGATCGCCGATACGAGAAAGGCTGTCATGACCGCTTCCCTTATCGACCAAGCGCGAGCTGCAGCCCCGAGATGGAAAGCGCGCACCAGGTGACGATTCGGATGCAGCGGTCGACCAAGGCGTAGGGTAAGCTCCGACCTAGCAAGCGAGAGAGCGAGTCGACCACGCAGTTCGCTGGTTCCTTTTCGCCCGCAGCCGGTGGCGCGTGTCCGCGCAACCGTTCTTCCAAGACGGTGAGTGGGCAGCGATCATTATTTACCCTCCAACTGATCAGTGCCACGCTGGTCACGCACAACGTAGCCCACGTTATCCAGCGCCAGGGCAGAGCCCAGCCCAGTAGGATCAAAAGAGCGACGCAAACATGAAGCAGCCAGACGCAGCGGGCGAGCCACAAGCGTGTTAGCTCCGAGCCCGCCGACCAGTTAGCCCCGATGTGCGAGTACACGTCGATACGTTGCAGAGAAAGGATCTTGCTTACCATGATTCGCCTCCGACCTCCGTTCCTCACCTCAGGCGATCAGCTTACCAGCGCGCGGTTACGAAACGGTCTCGGTTGCGTTGCGTCTACGCGAAGCCTTTGCTGCACGCTTGCGACAATTGTCACAGGGCGTTCACATGCAACGGCATCTGGGCCGCCTGTGCGACCGCGATCACGGCCTTAGTCGCAGCCCGAGGGGTTTCACTCTGCTTTTCTGCATGTATCCGGCAACCGGGTCGCATCACCGGGTCGCATCCTGGACTGCTGGCCAATGCCAGTGCGGCCAGCCTCTTGATTTCGAGAAAGGGTGGTCCCAAGCCGGGAGATGATTGCCCGCTATGAATCGATGTGCACCTTTCCGCGCAGAACCTCTGCGATTGGTGCTCTAGTTGCTAAGTCGATCTGGTGATGGTGGAGTTCGAGTTAGATGGCGGGGAAGCCGCAATCGTTACTTGGCACGGACATTACGCTCGCCGGCTACGGCTACAAGTGGATGGTTTGCGGGCGCATCCCTCGCAGGCGCTACGTCTGGAACGGCTAATCCAGGAACTACCAGGGGTCGAACATGTTGCGGCCGACCCGCGTAGCGGCCGCGTGCTGGTCGAATATGCCCCGGGGGCTTCGCTGCTCGATCGCATCCGATCGGAGGTGGCCGCAGACGGCGTGCAGCAGTTGTCCGGTTGGCGGCTGCCCAGCGGGATCCTACAAGGCTGGCTCTACCCCGCACCGGCATCGCAGGGATCGAATGGTTCTGAGGATCATCACTGGCACGCGCTAACGATAGAACAGGTGGCCGCGGAGCTTGAGACCAGCGTGCTGGGGCTCACCGCCAAGGAAGCTGAGTTGCGCCAGGGACGTTACGGCTCGAACCTGATCGATGAGCTTGCACCACGTTCAAATCTGTCCATCCTTGCCAGCCAGGTTGACAACCTACCGAGCGTGCTGTTGCTCGGCTCGTCCTTCTTATCGCTGCTCTTGGGTGATCACCTCGATGCCGCTTCTATTCTGTCGGTGGTTGGCTTGAACACCACCGCGGGGTATCAGGTCGAACACAAGAACGAACAGTTGCTTGACTCTTGGCGACACCTCGAAGCCGGGGAGACGCAGGTGTTGCGCGACGGGACTCTGCAGCTCGCAGCAGCTAGCCGCTTGGTACCGGGCGATGTCATTCTGTGCCGCAGTGGCGACATCATCCCCGCCGATGCGCGTGTCATTGATGCTCATCGCCTGGCATGCAACGAGGCGCCTCTGACAGGTGAGAGCGAGGCGCAGTCCAAGCAAGTAGAATCCGTGCCGATCGATGCACCTTTTGCAGAGCGGCTTTCGATGCTGTTTGCCGGCAGCACGGTTGTACACGGCCATGGCCGTGCCATCGTCGTCGCTACCGGCAAGGGTACGGAGATGGCGAAGGTCGGTGCCCTGCTGGATCGCGAACGCGCGCCTCAGGCGCCGCTCGAACGACGCTACGGAGATCTCGGCAACCGCATCGCCTGGGCCGCAGTCTGCTCCGGAATCGCTGCCGGCTTGATCGGCACGCTGCGCGGGCGTGGCCTCCTCGCGGGAGCCCGCGACGCCGTTGCCTTAGCGGTAGCTGCGATTCCTGAAGGACTGCCTGTTGTTGCGACTAGCGCCTTGGTGCGTGCGATGGGGAGACTGCGCGAGCGCGGGATGGTTGTGCGCCGCCTCGCTTCGGCCGAGACGCTCGGAGCAGTAACCGTCATCTGCGCCGATAAGACAGGGACACTCACCTACAATGACATGCAGCTCGAGGTGGTCGAAGTCGATGGCAAGGCTTTCGTGCCAAGCGAGCTGCACGCCGATCCAGAGCGGCTGTTCGAAGATCGCGTTAGCCTCGCCCTCGCCGCGGCCGTGCTGAACAGCGATGTGGATGTGCTCGATCAAACCGATGGCGCCGTTGTCGGTAGTTCGACCGAGCGCGCGCTGGTGGCCGCTGCCGCCGCCGCCGGCCTCGACCGCGCGGCATTACGGCGCGACTATCCACGCCGGCTACTGCACGAGCGCAGCGACGGAGTTCATTACGTTGTTAGCATTCATGGAAGCCCAAACGGGGGCGAGATCGCATTCATGAAGGGCGCCCCGGAACAGGTCCTGTCGCTTTGTGACAGTGAGGGCAAGCGCCGCCTGCATGAGTCGAGGAAACGCAAACTCCTGGCGCGCAATGCAGCACTAGCTGCTGATGGCTTGCGGGTGCTCGCCCTGGCTTGGCGCCGCCTGCCACGCCGTCCGCAGAGCCGTGCTGAGAGTGGATACAACCTGATAGGATTGGTGGGCCTGCGCGACCCGTTGCGTGCCGGTGCCGCAGACACGATCGACGCGGCCGCACGCGCCGGGGTACGCACTGTGATCGCCACCGGAGATCAACTGCGAACAGCCCAATCGGTGGCGCGCTCGATTGGGCTCAGCGGGCAAGTAATCGAAGGCTCGGCGGTCTCTAGGATGATCGAAAACGGGGAGTTTGAATGCCTGCGAAATGCTAGTGCGTTCGCTCGCGTAACGCCTGCGGACAAGGTCGCGATTGTTGAAGCGCTGCGGCAAGCCGGCGAAATCGTCGCCATGGTTGGCGATGGCATCAATGACGCGCCGGCGCTGAAGGCGGCAGATATCGGCGTTGCGGTGGGTATCGGTTCCAGCGATTTGGCACGACAGGCGGCCGACCTGGTCATGGAGCGCGAAGACTTGCGCGCCATTCTAGCAGCGATCAGCGAAGGCCGGATCGTGCAGGACAATCTACGACGGGCGCTTCGCTACCTGTTGGCCACCAACACCGCGGAGGTCTTCCTGGTGCTGGGCACGGCACTCGCCGGACGCACCGTGCTCAATCCGCTGCAGCTACTTTGGCTCAATCTTTTGTCCGACACCCTGCCGGCGCTCGCCTTGGCGCTGCAACCGGGGAACCCGGATATTCTGAGCCGGCCCCCAGCGCGGCCCGAAGCACCACTTCTGCCAGCGGAGGCAAAGTGGAACATCGTGCGGGACGGTGCGGCGATGGCCGGGTTTGGCGTCGCTGCGTTGTGGCTCGGCGGCGCTCCCGTAGCGTTTGCGGCATTGGCCGGGATCGAACTCGCCTACGGTGCTGCTTGTCGTGCACCCGGTGTCGTGTCTAACGCGGAATTTCGGAACCTGATGGGTACGGCGGTGGCATTGCAGACCAGTACTTTCGCCCTGCCGCCGCTGCGGCGGTTGCTCGGCCTGCCAGGATTCGCCGGGACCGCGGAATGGCTCGGCTTTGCCGCTGGCTTGCTCGCTCCATGGGTTGTGAAGCGGCTTGCGGGCGGAGAGGTGATTGTGCGCCACAACCCAAGCGTGGTGACAGGCTTGCGCTTGCAGCCGCGGGCCAAACACTCGAACGTTCCAATTTCGTTGAAGGAGGAAAGCTGATGAAATTCCATCTGCCATCGTTTCTCATGGGCTGCGTGGTCGGTGCCGTGGCGGTGCCGGTCATGCGCAAGCTGCGACCGGCGCTGGTCGAGCTGGCGACGGCCGGATACCAATTGGCCGAAGGCGGAATCGCCGCGATAGTGAGTCGGCGTGAAGATCTCGAAGACCTCTTGGCCGAGGCTAAAGCGCGGGTATGGCCGGAGCCGAGACCGCTCCCGGCAGCTCGGACTGCCGCAAGCCCTGCGAAGCGGTCGCGACCTCGAACACGGAAGCGTCGGGTGACACGCCGGCCGGCCGCAGCGTGAGGTGCTCATGGCGAGATCGAATCCGAGCTTCCTTGAGGTTGTTCACTCCCTGCCTGGCCGACTGCGTCTGCGGCTAAGCAGACTGCGGGACGAACCGCATACGGGTGCAGCGGTGGCCGATGCGCTCGCCGCACTCGACGGCGTCCTTGATGTGCAAGTACGCCCATTTACCGGGAGCATCTTGTGCACCTATGACGCAGCACGTGTGGGCGAACCCCAGCTTGTCGAGGCGGTGCATACTTCTACGCGCCATCTCGTGGCAAGGCCTCCGCGGCGTAGCGGTCGCGAACGCCAGCACGGCAGTACCGTCGGTCGTGCCGTGGTCGAAGCTTTCCACGAACTCGACCAGGAAGTGCGCCAGGCAACCGAAGATCGCGTTGATCTCGGCACCTTGGCTGCCCTGGGTTTTCTGCTCACGGGTGCTGCCGAGGTGCTCACGACCCGCACCATGCCGGCCCCGCCGTGGTTCAATCTGGCATGGTGGGCCTTCCGCACGCTGACTGTGTTCGAGACCGAACCCAACGGCACGGCAAACGAGCCGGGAGCGGAGCCATCGTGATGGCCTTGCGAACCCAGCCACCCGCGCTGGTCCTACTCTCTAGGAGCCAGATAGCACGATGACAGTGCTTTTTCGGATATCGCTTGTTCAGGAAAGAGGCATCACCAACCTTGGCCGGCTTCCTACTGGAGCCCCGATCCGCCAAACGAAAACATCGCGAGGTGGCGGGGCGAGGTCTTGTGTTGTTTGGATGCGTGCAAAGATCCCTTACGGGCGACCGACGCGCATGGGCCGGCCACCGGTCCAGATGTAGTTGTT
>CAZGSN010000224.1:0-8439 GCA_964528465.1 uncultured Binatia bacterium (SeqCode) | reverse complement strand
GCCTAGGTTTTGCTCGGCGAGAATCGACTCCGGATCTTGCGTCGTGTCGACACCCGAGACGCCGCGAGTCGCTTCGAACATGAAGCGCCGATAGTCGGAGCTACGATCACGCAGAGTATAGGCCGACCCAATCTTCAGCTTGGCAGGTAAGTCCTTCCATAATTCGGTGCCGGGAAGGTAGGTCCGAAATGGGATGCTGAGATCAATGGCGCTGTCGCTCATCAGTTCCTCAAGGTCGAGGAACGTCCTCAGTGGCGCCTTGCTCCCGGAAGAGTCGAGCACAGGCGTCTCAGTGCCGTCGAAGGAGATATAACGGAGCTGTCGGCGATCCGGTTCGTTCTCTGTCGTTTGAGCCCCTGCAGTTCTCCACTCCACGTCTAACCAAGGGAAGTGGTGCTGGCCAGCAACCTGCACGTAGCCCAGTTGATCTTCGACATAGCGAAAGGTCTGAGAAGAAATGAAATCCTTGGGGTCAGGGTTACGCGAGTATCCGACGCGCGTCACGACTTCGTCGCTGGTGTTGCGATTGATCAAGCCCCGCAGGCTGAAACGATGGTCCGCATCGTATTGATATCCGGATGTCAACACGGCTCCGAGTCGAGTCTCGAAAATGCTGACATCACCGGAAAATTGGTCCTGAAGGATAGGCTCCGAACTGCCCTGTCCGGGAATCGAGCTGTCCCCTTGATTGATGACGTTGGCGACCTCGTTGTAGCGTTGCTTGTACTCGTTGCTGTACGAGACGCCGAGGAAGCCACCCACCGGGCCGACCTTGTTCCCAATGGAGAAGTTCATTCCCATGTTGGGTGGCGCAGAAGTCGAGTGGGTGTTCCAGATGTTCTTGAAGGATCCCCCGTAGGCGCGGTTCTGGGCTGGGGGGCTTTGATTGATCTCGACCCTTCCAGGGAGTTCGCCAGGACGAGACCGATAATCGGCGCCAAACCCTAACCAATCCACGTCGCTGCCTTGGTAGGTTCGCGTGCCCTGGAACGTCGCATTGGTATTGGCACCGCTGGTAAACCCGATCGAGTAATGAAATTCCTCCGGATGATCCTTTAGGTTGATATTCGCCAGCCCACCGGCGAAATCTCCCGGAAGATCTGGAGTGTAGCTCTTGACTATGGAGAGGCTTTCCAGGAACTCCGCCGGAAATAGATCAAGCGGTACCACGCGTTTGTTTGGGTCAGTGCTCGGAAGGCGACTCCCATCCAAAAGCGCCGAGCTATATCGTTCCCCCAGACCACGGACATAGATGTACTTGTCATCCTTGATGGTCACCGCCGGCATCCGCGTAACAACCTCTGCCGCGTCCGAATCGGGAGATTTCTGGATTGTTTGAGCACCGACGTTGTCTTGTACGACGTTGCTTTGGCGTCGCTTCATGAGTTGGGTGGCCTCCGCGGCTTTGCTGGCTGCGGCAACGACCTCGACGGTTTCCACGGCGGATTCGCCTTGCGGCTTGAGGCTGGCGCTGACTTTGACGGTCTTGTTGGCTTCGACGACGACGTTTTGCAGGCGGGCTCCGTCGTATAGGGGTGCGAAGACGCGCAGTTGGTAGGTGCCCGGCGCTAGCTTCAGTGTGAAGTCGCCGTCGACTCCGGTGCGGACCTTCTTGCTTTGGCCCACCACCTCCACGCCTGCA
Organism: uncultured Binatia bacterium (SeqCode); assembly: GCA_964528465.1. Taxonomy (GTDB): domain Bacteria; phylum Desulfobacterota; class Binatia; order HRBIN30; family HRBIN30; genus CAZGSN01. The sequence goes on along the minus strand of CAZGSN010000224.1, from coordinate 6,797 downwards.
TCGATGATGGTGTCGCCGTTGGCGGCATCGGTAACCACGCCGCTCACGGTTCCCAGCTCTTGGGCTTGTGCCGCTGTTCCTTGGGCTCGTGCCGCCGACAACAGCAAGGGATGGAAGAGGCACGCCAAGGCGATCAGTCCAATGCCGCAGGTGCGGGTTCGAGTCTCCAAGCAAATCTCCGTAGTCGAAGTGAGGCGGCCGCGACCAAACGCGCGGCGGTTACGAATCAGCATGTATGCGGCGCTTGATATCAGCGCCGCATGACAGCCGAGTTACGCACGAATGAAGGTTGGATGATCGAGGCCGCAATCGGTGGCGGGCTTCACAGAAACGTCATTGAGCCGACAACACCGCGTAGCTTGAGGCTGGTAAGATGCCGTGCATGCGCAAGCTCGGAATCGCGCTGCGCTGCTCGGAGGCCGGGTCAGCGTAAGGGTTTGCGGCGAGTTGTGGGGGCGAACTAGCAAGTAAGGAGAAGCGGAATCGGAAATCGCAAGGTGTTGTCGAGGTGACCGAAATAGCTGCCCGCCGCGCATCCGTACTGGCGTGCGACCGCGCGGCGGGCCCCCAACCTGCGCTCAGCCCGAAGGCTGAGTGCCAACAGAAGGAGAATCGTTATGTACCACAAGTCGTTTACAGGACGGAAGCGCTGGGCGGGAATCGCTCTCACCTTCTTGCTGTCGCTCGGTGCGACGGCATCGGCGCAATCGGACCCCGTCAAGTGCCGCCAAGCCATTGCTTCGGCCTCGGCCAAGTATGAGCTGGCACGCGCGGGTGCCATCAGGAAGTGTGAGGACGCCGTGCGCAAGGGCAAGCTGTCCCCCTCCACGACATGTCCGGATGACGATCTGAAAACCACCGACAAGATTGCCGGAGCACAAGCGAAGCTCGATGCGAGCATTGCCAAGGCATGCTGTGGTGACGACAAGATTTGCGGCGCCGGCTCTGGAGCGAGCGCGGATCTTGCTCTTACGGCCATTGGTTGGAACGGGCGCGTAGCGGCGTGCAGCGATGGCGAGCGCGACGGGCTGTCGTGTCGGAGCAACGCTGACTGTCCTGGCGTATGCCTAGACGGAACCCGCGAAGGCAAAGGCGTGGAGTGTGCCAGCGAAGCGGCAGCCACGAGCTTGTGCCCGTCGGGATGTCTTGGCACCTGCGTTGCCGGCGCCAACGGCGGCGAGGACTGTTCTAATGATGTCGATTGCCCCGGGTCGACGTGTGGATCCAAAGTGTGCCTCGGCGGTACCAACGACGGTAACGCGTGTACGACCGCGACCGACTGCCCAGGCAACAACTTCTGCGAGCAGTCGAACGGGTGTGGCTTCGGGGGGGCGGTGGCCGATGTTTGCCCGAATCTCGAGAATCAGTCCTGCAACAACTCGCTCAGCGGGCCCCTCGATGTCACTACTTGCCTGGAATGCACTGGTGACGTTGCCGCGGACCAGATCAACGCTTTCCTCTACGAGTTCCTGAACCCTGTCGACGAAAGCATCGACGGCGCCAGCAAGTGCCAAGCAACCCTGACCAAGACGGTTTCCAAGTATTTCTCCAATTACCGTAAGGCGCTGGGCAAGTGTCAGAAGGGCGCCATCGGCGACTCGCTGCCGGCTGCATCGTGTCCAGACGCGGGGACGACCACCAAGCTCGCCGAGACCAAGGCGAAGGCTCTCGCCAGCATTGCCAAGGCTTGCGGCGGTGCCGATGAGGCCTTCGGTGGCGGCGACGATTTTGCGGTCGAGGCAATTGGTGCCCCGGTGAGTTGCGCCGGTGTGACGGTTCCGGGCGGTTCTTCCTGCGGTGGTTTTCTGAGCTCGATTGAAGACGTCGCCGACTGCCTCACCTGCGTGGCCGAGTACAAGTCTACCTGCAACGATTTCCTTGGTGCTCCGTCGAACGGGGCGCATCCGAGCGCCTGCAATCAGCTCTGTGGCAATGGCAAGATTGATTCGGGCGAAACCTGCGATGACGGCAATGTCGTCGATGGCGATGCCTGTCCGGCAAACTGCAGCATCTCGGCTTGTGCGGTGTCTGGTAGCGCTACCGCCAGCGTGTCGTTCTCGTTGCCGGCAGGTGCCAATGTCGCAGGCCTGACCGTTTATCTCGATTATCCGGAAGGCTCCGTGCAGGTCCCTGGCGTCGGTAGCCAGGCGGCCAATGCCATCAACAACACGCCCGCCAACACCGTCTTCACCCCGAACGACCTGAACTACGCGTTGCGCGTCGTGCTGACCGAGAACGATAACATGCAGATTGCCTCGGGCGCGCTGTTCGACGTGACCCTCAACCGTTGCAATAGCCAGCCGCTGCCGGCGGCGAGCGCCTTCAACTGCCGCGTCGAAAGTGCCAGCTCGACCACGGCCGGAAACAACGTCTATGGCGCAACCTGCGCTGTTACCTCGGTATTCTGATCTGTCTCACGCAACCCATTCTGAAAAGGAGAATGAAATGAGAACCTCTAGGAAACCCTTCCTTCTCAGCCTCGCCGGCGCCCTTGCCGTGGCTGTGCTCGCGGGCACGGCGCAAGCCCAGACACGGCTTGCCGGCGATCTGAACAATGATGGACAGGTCAACGTTACCGACGTAACCATCCTGTCCTCCTGCGCGGCGGGAACCTGCGTGCCGGCCTCCGCTACCCTGTGTGGCGGCGTTGGGCTGGGCAATGCGTTCCCGTCGCCTAACCCAAATGCCATCCGCTGTGGCGATGTCTTCGGCGACCACGACACCGGCCCAAGCGCGATCAGCAATGACCTCGGCACCCTCGTCGAGTTCGTGGCGCAATTGCCGGTGCAGTACACGCCACCGGGAGCAACCATCGGTAGCATTCGTAGCGGCTGTCCGACCAACCCATCCGATCCGCTGCCCACGTGCTCGGGAACCTGCAGCGGGGGCTTGAACAGCGGCAACGCCTGCACCGATGCTACCGACTGCCCGACTGTGGATGCGAGCGGCACCATCAGCAGCAGCGAGATCTGGCCGAAAAACTGCCGTGTGCGTCTCACCGGAACGGTGTTGGTGAACTCTCCGAACCCAGACGATCCGTCGTCTCCCACGACTGTATTGACGATTGAAGAAGGTAGCACCGTCGTAGGAGACACAGCCGCTGTCGGCAGTGTTCCCGCGTTGATCGTGCTGCCCGGAGCACGTCTGGTGGCGCAGGGTACACAAGCCGAACCCATCCTGTTCACCAGCAATAACGCACCGCGCGCTGCCAATGACTGGGGTGGCGTGATGATCAACGGGCGCTCGACTGTGAACCGCCCCAACTGTGTGAATAATGCCGAAGGACTTTCTGAGGCTTATGGCGGCTGCAGCAGCGACGACAACAGCGGCATCATCACCTACGTCCGCATCGAGTTTGCCGGCCGCTTGTTCACGCCCGACAACGAGCTCAACAACTTCACCATGAACGCCGTGGGAGCCAATACCCAGATTCACCACGTGCAGGCTCACTTTGGCGCCGACGATTGCATCGAGTGGTTCGGCGGCACGGTCAACAACCACCACATGGTGGCGTCGGCATGTGGCGACGACGGCTTTGACTGGCAGCTTGGGTTCACCGGGTCGCTGCAGTACGGCCTGATGATCCAGAACCTGGCCAACTTCTCGGCTGGCAACAACCAGAGCCGCGGCATCGAGGCGGATAACTCTGAGTTTGGTTTCGAAGATCTGCCGCGTTCGGCACCGGGAATGTGCAATCTCACTTTGGTTGGCACCGGAGCTGCGAACTCGAGCATGATTGGAGCCGACCGCGGCATCCTGTTCCGTCGCGGTACTGCCGGCAAGCTTGCCAATCTCATCGTTGCCAATTGGAACAAGGAAGGCGTCAACCTGAACGACTCCTCCACCTCCAACCAAGCCTGCAATGCCGGCCCAACCCTGGGTAACCTAACCCTGAGCAGCAGTATCTTCTTCAGCAACGGTTCCGGCGGCACCACGCATGCTTCCGGTAGCCCGGGCGGCGCCTGTTCCACCACATCTGCTTGGTTCGGATTGCAAACCAATATGGGCAACGCCAACGGCGTGAACACCAACAACCCGCAGGTGTCGACCACCTTCCCCGCAGCAGGCCAGCTCTACAGCACCACGCGTCCAGGGGCATCGGCCTTCACCCCAACCAGCGGAGTGTGCCCGTCGATTCGCGACTTCTTCGACGACACGACCTATGCCGGAGCCTTTGATCCTGCAGCGGGTTGCAACGTGGCCACCGGCCCTTGTGATTGGTTGACGAAGCCGTGGGTGAGCTTCGACCTGTAAGAACGTTCCACACTGTCACTGCCCTCCCACCCCCCAACCAGTGACAGCAGTAGCTCGGCCGGAAGCAATGCTTCCGGCCGAGCTTGTTTCTAGGAAACACCAAGGGAAGGACCGAAAGACTCATGATGCGTAGTCGTCTCATAGCCACCATTCTTGCCGTTACGTTGCTGCACTGCGGTCATGCCGTCCCCATGCGCGGTCTGTCAGTTCCGCCGCTGTCGGGGGGCGCGTCATCGCCGGAGGCGCTCGTGGACGAACTCCTGCTGGCGATCGCAAGTAATGATCCGACAGCACTGCACGCCCTACGTGTAAGCGAGGTGGAGTATCGTACTATCATCGTGCCCGGCACGGTCGAGGTCGGCCAGCCGCTGCGAGAGGTAGACGCAGCCGCCACCACCGCCTTCTGGCGCTTGCTCGACAGTAAGAGCCGCGACTTCGGCCGCCAGCTTCTCGCCGACCAAGGAGGAAAGAAGCTTTCGCGAAAGGAAATCCGCTTCACCAAGGGGGTCCATCCTTACGCCGGCTACACCGCCCACGGCCAGGTACGAGTGCTGGTGACCGACGCGCAAGCCAACGAAACGCTCATCCGCTCCGGCACCATTGCCCAGGTCGGGGATCGCTACAAATTCATCAGCCTAAGCTGGGATGATTGACGAGGCGTGGCTCACGCGAAGCCGCGAAGTACGCGAAGGGGGAAGTAACATGATTGGGGCGATCAGTTTGGAAGATGCTTCGCGATCTTCGCGGCTTCGCGTGCGAATCTCCCTGGGCAGGATTGGTTCACGCGAAGGCGCGAAGGACGCGAAGGGGGAAGTAAAATGATTGGGGCGATCAGCTTGGAAGATGCTTCGCGATCTTCGCGGCTTCGCGTGCGAATCTCCCTGGGTAGGATTGGTTCACGCGAAGGCGCGAAGGACGCGAAGGGGGAAGTGAGACGATTGGGGCGATCCGTTTGGAAGATGCTTCGTGATCTTCGCGTCCTCGTGTGCCAATCGCCTGTTAGTGTGGCAATCTCCCTTGAGCTGCGAGCGCTAGGGAGGATAGGCCATGAACGTTGAAGAGACTTCGGCGGTTGTTGTGGATGAGGCGTTCCATCTGCACAAGGATCTTGGCCCCGGGTTACTCGAGTCGGTTTACGAGGCCGTACTCGCGAGTGTCCTGAAACGACGTGGTCTGACGGTGGAGCGTCAGAAGAGCGTCGCCTTTGACTTTCAAGGAATGCATTTCGATGAAGGCCTACGCTTAGACTTGCTGGTGAATGAATGCCTGATCGTCGAACTCAAGTCGGTGGAGACGCTTGCACCTGTCCATTTCAAGCAACTGCTGACGTATCTTCGTCTTCTGGCCCTCCCTCTTGGCCTGCTGATCAACTTCGGCGCCGCCACCTTCAAAGAGGGCGTCAAAAGGGTCGTGAACGATCATCGAAATTTCGCGGATTCGCGCCGGCGCGTGAACCAAGCGCCGGGAGTTTCTCGCACCTGAACGTGCTTGTCGTTTCGCCTAAAACCCGGCCATGGCTGTGAGCTGTGTGCTTTGGGATAATGATGGCGTTCTCGTCGATACCGAGGTTCTTTACTTCGAGGCAAGTCGTGATGTCCTGCGCGCGGTAGGGTTCGAGCTGACCCTGGCTCAGTTCGTCTCCGTGTCGTTGATCGCGGGGCGTAGCGTCTTCGATCTGGTTGCTGCCGAGGTCTCGGCGAGCCGGATCGAGGAACTGCGTACGCGCCGCAATTTGGTTTACGCCGACCGTATTACCGACAGCGTCCCCATCAATGACGGCGTCGTAGACTGCTTGCGGGCTTTGCACGGCAACATCGGTATGGGCATCGTCACCGGCTCGCGCCGGGATCATTTCGAGATCATGCACGAGCGCAGCGGTTTGCTCCCCTTTTTCGACTTCGTCCTGACGCAAGAGGACTACGCGCGCAGCAAGCCCGATCCGGAGCCCTATCTCACTGCGGTCAATCGTTACGGACTCGATGCAGGCACCTGTCTAGTTGTGGAAGATTCCGAACGTGGCTTGTGTTCGGCCCTTGCCGCGGGGTTGCGTTGTGTCGTCGTACCCGGTCACATGACACGTGGCGGTAGGTTTCCCGGTGCCCTCGCCGTTCTGGAGAGTGTCCGGGAGCTGCCGGTAATACTGGCTCGGCTCTAGGCTGAATCTCAAACATCCGCCGAATCGAGTTCTTGACAAAGAACGACAGCTCGCCACCCAGCGTTTACCGGAAGATCACGCGGGCGTAACCGCCGTGTAACTTCCGCTTGGTAGCCTGTGCCCCGTCTTCATGGAGCAAACCTTTCAGAGTTACGGCTACTATTCGAGCGGCGAGCACGGATCGCGCTCCTGGGTGGCGGCATTGTTCGCCTCCAGCGCGATCTACATTGCGGCAGGGGTCGTCCTTGTCGGACTTGGAGCAGCCACCAAGCAGGTGTTACGCGACAAGGATGTTGCCGTAACTTTCGTGGAAAAGGTGGCTCTTCCCGAGCCCCCGCCCCCCCCCCCCCCCGGCGTGATAAAGGCGGGCGGTCCGGCCCCCGCCGCC
>CAZGSN010000223.1:0-4496 GCA_964528465.1 uncultured Binatia bacterium (SeqCode) | reverse complement strand
GGTCGAGAACAACATCGTCGTCGGAAATGAGGTTTTCGATCTCTACGACGGCAGCACCAACTGTGGCACGAACGAGTGGATCGACAACACGTTCTTGGATGCCAACGACCCGTGCATCCATTAGGTACAGCGCCCCGCAAGACCGTGCCCAGTTGGATGGTCGATCCTCGAATTTATGGAAACTCCACCATAGCAGAGCATGAAGTTCATTTAGCCTGGCTGACGTTCCCGGCTTGCACGGGGAGTACAACGGCTCCCATGGAAGAAGTTTTCCCGTGCTGGCCTTGACGAATCACCTTCGACACAGATTAGGAGGGAAGCCATGAGGCAAGCGACTATTACGGCGTGTGCAGTTCTATTGTTAGCGGGCACGGCGCAGGCGTTTCAGGTGTGCGCCAAAGAGGACAAGGACAATCCTGGTCATCCGAAAGAGAAGTCCAAGCTCTTCTTGAAGACCACCTGTGATCCACTGAGGAAGGAAGTCGCGGTCGGCTTGGAAGTCATCGGAGTGGTGGGAGCCGATGCGGTGGTGAAAGTCTCCGGAGCAAATCTACAGGTGGTTTCGGGTTCCGGTACAACCGATGGGGCCGTGAACGGTCTCGGCAACCTAATCGTCGGGTACAACGGGGGCGGAGGGGATAAGACCGGGTCGCACAACCTGGTTGTCGCCGACGGCCATTCATACTCTTCGTTCGGCGGGTTGGTTGCGGGACAGGGGAATACAATTTCAGGCCCGTACGCCTCGGTCAGCGGCGGAGCAGGTAACGAGGCATCGGGCGCCGGCGCGTCGATCAGCGGCGGGGAGTTGAACTTCGCAAGTGGCCAAATGGCCTCGGTCAGCGGCGGACTACATAACGAGGCAGGGGGCGACGGCACGTCGATCAGCGGCGGGAGGGACAACATCGCTAGCAACTCCCTAGCGTCGGTCAGTGGCGGAACGGAGAACATTGCAAGCGGTGAAGCCGCGTCGGTCAGCGGAGGGACTGGGAACATCGCAAGCGGTGAAGCCGCGTCGGTCAGCGGAGGGGCTGGGAACATTGCAAGCGGTATCGCAGCGTCGGTCAGTGGCGGCGGTTTTAACGCCGCAAGCCACGAAGTCGCGTCGATCAGCGGCGGGTACTCGAACAAGGCAAACAGCCTATATGCCTCGGTCAGCGGCGGGCAGTGCAACTACGCCGGGACCGGGGCAGCGCCAGCTTGTACGGCCGATACCGGCGCCGGCATTGCCACGTCCGTCAGCGGCGGAAATTTCAACCAGGCCAGTGGCCAGAACTCCACCGTGAGCGGCGGGATCAGTAATGTCGCGAGTGGCCTCAACGCCGCGATCAGTGGCGGACAGGAGAACGTAGCGTCAGGCACCGAGTCGTCGGTTAGCGGCGGAGCTACGAACACGGCAAGCAACAACAACGCAACTGTCAGCGGTGGTCTCAGCCGCACGGCGTCAGGTACAAACGATTGGGTCGCTGGTGCGCTTTTCCAGGATAATTAGTTGTCCCTTTGATCTGAGCAGGTTGCTTCTACTGGGCGCTTCTGGGAGGGCCGCTTCCGCTCGCTGGCATTGCTCGACGAAAGTGCGTTGCTCACCTGCTGACGTACGTCGACCTCGGCGCGGCGGCAATTCTTCCGTACCTGCAATCGTTGCATGCTCTAATCGCCTCGACATCATGATGTGAATAGCTCATAATCGCCTCATGGGCGAAGGGTCCGCTGAAAAGCTCCGGGTGCTTGTCGATCGCGCCGGTGAGGTGAGCAACCGCGACGTGGTGCGCGCCCTCGGCGTTTCGCCGGCTACAAGCCACCGCCTGCTTGCTGCCCTGGTAACCGCTGGCGTGTTGGAACGTCGGGGCGCAGGACGATCGGCGCGCTATCACCTGCGACAGGTGCGGCGCCGCTTCAAGCTGCAAGGCTTGGAGGAAAGTACCGCCTGGCGGGAGGTGGCAACCGACATCGGCAGAATCCGGCCGCTCGACGGAGAAGCAAGGCACAGCCTCGACTACGCGGCCACGGAGATGATCAACAATGCAATCGACCACTCGCGTGGTAAGGTCGTCGAGGTTACCGCTGCGTTCGAGTCGGCCAGCTCTACCGTGGTCACGGTGCGTGACGACGGGATCGGAGTCTATGCACGGTTGCAGTCCGATTTCGGATTTTCCTCGGCGTACGATGCCATCATCCAACTCGAAAAGGGGCGATTGACCAGTGACCCCTCCAACCACAGCGGTGAGGGACTCTTCTTCTCGTCAAAAGCTGTCTCGCAATTTCGGTTGGAGAGCCAGGGCGTCGCTTGGATTGTAGACAACTTGGTGAACGACACCGCGATCGGGACCAGCGCCGTGACCAAAGGGACACAGGTGGTGCTCACCGTCGTTCGCGGGCGCACGCCAGTATTGGCCGACGTATTCGCCGCGCATACCGACAAGGAGACACTCGAGTTCACGCGCACGCGCAGCACGATCCGGCTAGGTGCCTTTGGTCCGTCGTTGCTCTCGCGTTCTGAGGCCAAGCGTGTCACGGCGCGGCTGGCCGAATTCCGTCATGCCGTTCTCGACTTCTCCGGCGTCGATGTCGTCGGTCAGGGGTTCTGCGACCAGGTGTTTCGAGTCTTCGCGCGCGAGCATCCGGAGGTGGCGCTCGAGCCGGTGGGAATGAATGACGCAGTCGCCTTCATGGTCGGCCGCGCGCGAGCACAACTTCGTGAGAAGGAAGCGTAACCCACGATCGACCACGAGTTTTTATCGCCGGGTTCGAATTCACCTCTAGGGAGCCTCTGCACAGGTTCCCTAGATCTTCGCTAGTTCGTCATCCCGGCCAAAGAGACTTTCTGCAGGCAACACCGGCGGATTCTACAGCGCTTTGGGGAGCACCCTAGTCGAGAACCTGGCCGCCGGAAGCAATGCTTACGGATTCCTGGCCAGCGGAGACGGTTCTAAGTTCGTTAAGAACACCGCCGCGGCAAATGCCGGTTCCGGGTTCTACTACGATGGCGACGAAGGCAAGTTCATCAACCGCCGCCGCCAACAACTTAGAGGGGTTTATCCTTGGTGGAGACGCGAACCAGATGGCGAAGAACCGGGTGATGAACAACGGAGACGTCGGCATCTACCTCGTGTCCGCCACGGCGGCGACGGTCGAGAACAACATCGTCGTCGGAAATGAGGTTTTCGATCTCTACGACGGCAGCACCAACTGTGGCACGAACGAGTGGATCGACAACACGTTCTTGGATGCCAACGACCCGTGCATCCATTGAAGGCGCCTCTGCACAAGTCGTGCACGTCGCCTACCTGCGGGGTCGGGGTCGCTATCGGAATCGGTATCGATCTCGTTTCACGCAGTCTCTCCCACCTTTGTCGCGGTCGATTCCGACCCCGATTCCGATTCCGACCCCGATCTGGTTACTGTGCTACTTGTGCAGAGGTTCCTTAAAGGCGCCTCTGCACCCGTCGATTCGCGGCCCAAGAGCGTCTTGGGGACGGCGAGTTCGAAGAGGTAGCACCGCAGATGTTCGACCGCCCGCGCACCCGAGTCAGCAACACCGATTCGCATGCATCTCTAGATTGGGTGCTACGCGCCGAATGCGGAGCTACGGCCGCGCTTGACTCTGTGGATCGAGGCGAGCACAACCTGCCGGCATGAGGCGGATTGGGCCACGGGTTGTGGGTACGGCGTCGCACTTGCGTGCGGCTCCCACCGGAGATTCCGCCACGCGCCGTGCTGTTCGCGAGAGCCCGCGGCGCGGCATCTTGCACACCTTTTCCGAACTGCTCTCCGGCAAGACGGCGACGGCGCAGGTCGTCGATGAACTAGCAGCGTTTGCATGCGGAACCTGGGGTTGGGGGCGTCCGACGCTGTTGCGCCGCGATGCGCGCGACGGCAGCTATTCGCTAACCGCGGCAAGCCTGCACGCCGGCACGTTGGTGTTCTCCGCAGACCATGCCTTGATCGCAGCCTTGGCTCATCGGCAGTGCACCACCTGCGTCGAGGAGCTTGAGGACGGGCGCCGTAGCGGGGACAGCGAAGCGGGCGCCACCTGTCGCGAGCACGATTGGGATGTTTGCGTGCCACTAGTTGTGGACGGTGCCGTCCAGCTCATTCTTGCCTTTCCGCTCCGTGAACGCGGGCGGCCGAGTGCGGCCGACTTGGAAATTCTCGATGGCCTGGCTGCGTTGAGCGCTGCTGCCATGCAGCGTGTGCGCATGGCTAACGATCTTCAGCTCGCGCAGGATGCAATTCGGCGCGCTGAGCGCCTAAGCTCACTGGGTACGCTGTCGGCCAGCGTGGCGCATGAGATCCGTAATCAGATGGTGGCGATCCAGACCTTCTTGCAGCTCTTGCCCGAGCGTCTCGACGACCAAGAGTTTCTCACCTCGTTTCTTGCTCTGGCAAGCGACGAAGCCAAGCGTATCGCTAGTCTCGTGGGAGAGCTGTTGGCCTTTGCCCGCTCCACTGATCGCGGCGATGGTCGCGAGTGTATCAACGAACTCGTCGAGCGCACC
>CAZGSN010000222.1:0-15688 GCA_964528465.1 uncultured Binatia bacterium (SeqCode) | reverse complement strand
CCGTTCACGCCGCCCACCATCGTCGGCGGCTTCGGCAGCTATCTCTCGCTCGATCCCAATCTGCGCGCTCCCTACTCGATGATTCTCAATGCCAGCTACTTCTATGCGGTGGATCATCACGGGGACCCTCTAGTCTATTTGCGTAAGCACTTGATCGCTCTCGGGGTAGGCACCGTTGCTCTTTTAGTTGCCTCGCGTTTGCGTGTCGAAATCTTCGACCGCATGGCGTTGCCGCTTTTCGTGCTGTGTGTCGTTTCGCTCGGCATCGTCATGATTCCTGGCGTAGGTGTGAGTCACGGCGGTGCTCAGCGCTGGGTCCATGCTGGGCCGTTCAATTTCCAACCATCTGAAGTCGCGAAGACTGCGCTGGTCCTGTTCCTGGCGCGCTCTCTCGTGCGCTATCGAGATCACTTGGGTAGCTTCTTCCGGGGCCTGCTCCCGCATCTCTTTGTGGTCGGGCTCTACGTTGGCTTCGTGATCGTACAACCGGACTTCGGCACGGCCGTGATTCTCGTCGTCGTCGCGGGGATGATGTTGTACTGCGGCGGAGCGAGGACAAGTCATCTCGTCGGTCTTGGCCTGGCTGTCGTGCCGCTGGCAGCGTTTGCCGTGGTGCACTGGCCGTACCGCCTGCAGCGGGTCTTGGCCTTCATGGATCCCTGGAAATACAGTCAAACGCTCGCCTACCAACTGTGGCAGTCGCTGATCGCCATTGGTTCTGGCGGCCTCACCGGAGTCGGATTCGGGGAGAGTAGGCAGAAGATGTTCTTTCTGCCGGCGGCGCATACCGACTTTATTTTCGCTCTCATCAGTGAGGAGCTTGGTGCTCTGGGCGGTCTCGCCGTTCTTTCGCTGTTTGCGATCATCGCAGTACGTGGCATTCGCGTTGCGCTACGACACCCAGATCCGTTCGCAAGCCTCTTGGCCTTCGGCTTGACTGTCGTCATCGTCATGGAGGCCCTCGTCAACGTTGCGGTGGTCCTTGGCCTGCTGCCGACCAAGGGATTGGCCCTGCCTTTTCTCAGCTATGGGGGGTCGGCATTGATCGGTACGCTTTTTCAACTCGGCATCCTGTCGTCTCTATCACGTACAACGGGCTAGCCGTGCGGTTGTTGATTGCGGGTGGCGGCACCGGAGGGCACCTGTTCCCCGGCCTAGCCGTGGCAGAAAGCTTGCGCCAACAGGATGCCCAGGCTGCGATCCTTTTCGTCGGCAGTAAGTTCGGCATCGAATCGACGGTGCTGCCGCGCTCGCCGTTCTCGTTCGAGGCGCTTGCTATTCGTGGTTTGCGTGGGCGTGGTGCGCGTGGCCTTGTGGAGTTTCTAGTTCAAGCCCCCGTAGCGCTGCTGCGCAGCGTGAGTCTGGTGCGGTCTTTTCGACCGCAAGTCATCTTAGGTCTTGGTGGCTATAGCTCGGTGCCGGTTGTGGTGGCGGCGTGGTGGTGCGGTGTACCGAGCGTACTGCTGGAACAGAACGCGCACCCCGGAATGGCGAATCGCTCCCTTTCCCGCTTGGCCCGGCGGGTTTGCACGACATTTCCGGAAAGTGCGCGTTTCTTTCCAGCAGGTAGGTCAGAAAACACAGGCAACCCAGTCCGTCGCCTGGGCAGCCAGCAGCAACCGTCTCCCGAGCACTTTACGCTCTTCGCGTTTGGGGGTAGTCAGGGAGCCCATTCGATCAATCGTGCCATGGTCGATGCGGTGCGGGTTCTGAGAGAGCAAGTGGCTCACCTCAAGGTTCTGCATCAGACGGGCAAGGCGGATGAGGATTGGGTGGCTGGGCGGTACCGGGAGATGCAGGTCGACGCGCAAGTGCATGCCTTCGTGCATGATATGGGCGAAGCGTACGGAAGGGCGGATCTCATCGTCTGTCGGGCCGGGGCCACTACGCTGGCAGAGATTACCGCTCTAGGGAAAGCTTCGATTCTGGTGCCGTACCCATTTGCCGCCGACGATCACCAGCGTTCCAACGCTGAGTCGCTTGTCAGTCGCAATGCGGCCGAGTTGATCCTTGATGCCGATCTTGACGGCGAGACCTTGGCAAGGAGGATTGGCGATCTGGAGCACGATCGTGACCGACTGGCACGCATGGCCAACGCGGCTGCAAGCCTGGCAACGCCCCGGGCTGCCGCGCATGTCCTTCAGGTGTGCAAGCGATTCGCAGGGGAGACTGTTTCCGCATGAGCCCATTGTTCCATGCATCACGTCATATCCATTTTGTCGGCATCGGCGGTGTCGGCATGAGCGGTATTGCCCAAGTTCTGCTCAAGCTTGGCCACCAGGTCTCTGGCTCCGACGTGGCAGACTCGGAGAGCACTCGCCGCCTCAGCGCCATGGGCGCGAAGATTTGGCTCGGCCACCGCGGCGAGGTGATTGCGCCAGGGACCGACGCGGTGGTGATCTCATCGGCGGTGAAGTTCTCAAACCCTGAGGTACTGCGCGCGCGCGAACTCAAGATTCCCGTCATCCCGCGTGCAGAGATGTTGGCCGAGCTGATGCGCATGAAGTGGGGGATTGCCGTGGCGGGGACGCACGGAAAGACAACCACGACATCGCTGATCGCGGCCGTTTTGACGCGTGGCGACCTCGATCCCACGGTCGTCATCGGCGGTAAGCTGCACGCTTTGGGCAGCAATGCCCAACTGGGGCAGGGTGACCTCTTGGTTGCCGAAGCCGATGAGAGTGACGGTACCTTCTTGCTCCTTTCCCCCGCCATTAGCGTGGTGACCAATATCGATCCTGAGCATCTCGACTACTACGGCGATATGGACCGCGTTCGTGCCGCGTACCTCGATTTCATGAACCGTGTCCCGTTCTTCGGTGCATCCGTGGTGTGCCTGGACGACGTGACTGTGCGTAGCCTGGTACCCCAGGTGCGTAAGCGAGTGGTGACCTATGGTACCTCACCGGATGCGGATTACGTGGCTCGGGACCTGTCTGTATCCGGTATGGAAACCAGATTCACGGTGGAACACGCGGGCTCTACGCTTGGCCGTCTCAGCGTCCGCATGCCGGGTCGTCACCAGGCGTTGAACGCCCTTGCCTCTCTCGCCGTGGCCCACGAAGTGGGCGTGCCCTTTTCCGTAGCACGCGAGGCACTGGCAGATTTTGGCGGCATCCATCGTCGCTTTGAACTGTGTGGGGAAGCCCAGGGGGTAATGGTGGTGAGCGACTACGGGCATCACCCTGCCGAGATCCGAGCCACGTTGTTGGCCGCCCGCGAGGGCTTCAGACGCCGCTTGGTCGTCCTCTTCCAACCGCACCGCTACACGCGCACACGCGATCTGTTTGCCGAGTTCTTGGAAGCGTTCGATTGTGCCGATGAATTGGTGGTCACCGAAATCTACCCTGCCGGCGAGGATGCCATCGACGGCGTATCGGGCGAGGTCCTCTATCAGGCTCTCAAGCGTCGCGGTCACTTGGATGTATCCTATGTCCCCGACTGGCGTAATCTCAGCGAAGTAGTACGCCCGAACCTGCGCGCTGGCGATCTTGTCGTCGTCCTCGGTGCCGGACCAATCTATGAGACCGGCGAGAAGCTCGTCCGTGCCCTCTCGGGCGAATCCGCCACTCTCACCATGCAGTGATCGAGGAGTCCTAGGTGGCAATTACCGACAGCGCACGGCGGGAACTCGAAGGCGATCTTGGCGCACGCGTTCGCTTCGATGAGCCGTTGAGTCGCCATACATCCTTTCGCATCGGCGGCCCGGCAGATGTCTGGGTGGAGGTGGAGAACCACGACGATATTCGCGCCGTGCAGATGTGGTCTCAACGCCACGGTGTGCCGCTGTGGATTCTCGGTGGTGGCACCAACATCTTGGTCAGCGACCGTGGCATTCGCGGAATGGTTGTCCATCTTGGCCGCTCCCTGGCCTCGCTCGATTGGACCCCGAACGGTACGGGAACCTACGTCCGTGCCGGGGCAGCACTACGCTTCAAGCGCCTTGTCACCGAAGTCATCGAGCGAGATCTGAGCGGACTGGAGTTTGCTGAGGGTATTCCCGGTAGCGTGGGTGGTGGATTGCTGATGAACGCCGGGGCCTTTGGCGGTGAGATCGCCAATGTGGTTCATGCCATGGAGGGAGTAGACGCGGATGGCATCTCGCGTGTCGTGGAGCGTGCCCTCTTGCGCTTCGCCTATCGCCATTTTGATCTACCCTCGGGCTTTGTGGTGACGCACGTGCACTTTCGTCTGCAACCTGGCGACCCGATCGCGATCCGGGCGACGCGCGACGATGCCAAACGCCGTCGCGAAGCCCACCAGCCCGTCGGTTACCCGAATGCCGGTTCTGTGTTCAAGAACCCTCCGGGTGCCTATGCGGGCCGCTTGCTCGAAGCGGTTCACATGAAGGGTGTCCAACGCGGTGCCGCCATGGTCTCTCCCGAGCACGCCAACTTCATTGTGAACTTGGGTGGGGCTCGCGCGGCCGACGTGCGCGCATTGATGGCAGAGGCCGTGAATCGAGTACGCACAACCCACGGTGTCGAGCTGCAACCGGAGATCAAGCTCGTCGGCGACTGGAGTGAGTCGGAATGAAAAATCGTCGTTCTCCTAGCCCTCCGGAATGGCTGGCTCGCGTGGTGCGAAGCGCGATCGGCGCCGTCTGCGTCGTCGCCGTGACCGGTGGCCTAAGCTACGAAGCCATGTGGGCGATCCGCTTTGCCACCTCGCATCCGTACTTTACGCTGACGGAGATCGCGGTGCGCGGGAACCGACGCCTGTCGCGCGATGAGGTGTTACGTCTAGCCGGGGTCGAATCGGGTTCCAGCATCTGGGATGCCTCTCCCGACATGATCCGAGCGAACATCCTGCACAGCCCCTGGGTGCGCGACGCGGAAGTCCACAGGGAGTTTCCAAAAGGGCTCGCCATTGTCATCAGCGAACGCCGCCCAGCGGCAATCGTCCAGCTCGAAGAGCTTCAGTACGTTGACACGCGCGGGCAGGTGCTAGGCCTAGTGGGCGCCGATGATAGCCGTGACTTTCCCCTGATCACGGGTTTGGGTACCCCTGCGGCCAAGGCCTATGCGGAAGCTGGGATCCGTCGCGCGCTACGCCTGATTCGCATCTGCGCGCGTGACAATTTGCTTGGGCCGATCTCCGAGATTGCGATCGACAAGGACCATGGTGCCACGGTGTTTCCTCTGCGCCCGGCGATTGGTCTGCATGTCGGATGGGGGAGTTGGCGGCAGAAGCTCGGAACCTCGCTGCGGGTCTTACAAGCCTGGGAGGGGCGGGCCGACCAGGTCCAACGCATCGACCTTTCGTTTCGTAACCGTGCTGTCGTCAAGCTCAAGGAATTGCCGGTACCTGCCAAGCCCAAGCCCCCACCGGGCAAGAAAGGCACCCGAATTTGACGAGAAAATTTCAGGAGACAGGAGCGTAGGTAGAGACAAGGCCCCCCGACTAATGGTATAGGGTCGCATCTCATACGCAATTTGTGGAATAGCGAGTGGTGGTTATGTGGGGAATGTGAGGGGTTGCGGACCAACACCATGGCGAAGAGTTCGGAGCTATTGGTCGGGCTAGATATCGGTACCTCGAAGGTGGCTGCCGTCGTTGCGGAAGTCAGCGATAGTTTGGTCATCGTTCACGGTGTCGGGTCGGCCCCAACAGAGGGACTACGGCGTGGTGTTGTAGTCGATATCGACGCCACGGTGCACTCCATAGAGAATGCCATCCGCGAGGCGGAGGTGACCGCCGGCTGCGAGATCCACACTGTCGTTGCTGACGTTTCCGGCAACCATGTCCGCGGCTTCAATAGCCACGGCGTCGTCAAGTTGCGTAACCAAGAGGTAGACCGAACCGATATTGACCGCGTGCTGAACGCGGCACGCGTCCTAGCTCTGCCTGCGGAGCGCGACATCTTGCATGTTCTTCCCCAGGGGTTCCTGCTGGATGATCAGGACGGCATTCCTTGGCCCGTTGGCATGTCTGGGGCTCAGCTTGAAGCGCACGCTCATGTCATTACGACCTCTTCGGCTGTTGCTAACAACGTTGTGAAGTGCTGCCAGCGCGCCGGCCTGCATGTGGCCGATCTGGTCTTGGCACCGCTCGCGGTTGCCGAAGCGGTCATCACTCCGGCCGAGAAGGAGCTCGCGGTTGCGATGGTGGACGTGGGTGCCGGTACCACAGACGTCATGGTCTTCCATCAAGGCAAGCTCAAACACACCGCGATCCTGTCCCTAGGGGGCAATCACGTTACCAACGACGTTGCTGCTGGCCTGCAAACACCTTTTCGCGAAGCCGAGTTTATCAAGGTGCGCCATGGCTGCGCCTTGGCCCGCTTAGTAGGCGAGGATCAGATGGTCGAAGTTCCGACCGTTGGTGGGCGGCCGGCTCGGGTACTCACGCGCCGGACCCTGGCCGAGGTCATCGAAGCTAGGATGGAGGAGATTTTTTCTCTAGCCCGCAACCAACTCGTGAAGAGTGGCTTTGACGAAGGGCTGCACTCTGGAATCGTGCTGACCGGCGGCGGGGCGCAGTTGGAAGGTGCCCTGGCGCTGGCGGAGCAAGTATTCCAGACCCCGGTCCGGCTTGGCGTACCGATGTCGGTTGACGATTCCGGTGCTACAGATGCGACCGCCGTCAATAACCCGTGGATCGCTGCGGCGGTGGGACTGGTACAGTACGGCGCCAGCCCGCGTGACTGTATCCCTCACCATACCGGCGACCAGCGTTCGCGGGGACGCTGGCGGCAGACAATCAAGGGCTGGATCGATAGTGTCGTTCCGAAGCCGCAGGCGGTGTGGGATCGCCTGCGCGTTCGGGCGTCGTAGAAATCATGAGGCAGGGGTTTACCCAAAGGCCGAGGTCGAGTAGGACGGCGAACGTGGAATTCTCATGTGGGAGTTGTGAGGCGCAGCCTCGCGGAGGAGAGGGGTCGAATGATTGAGCTGGTGCCACAATCACAGGTTCTCGGGGCGCGTATCA
Organism: uncultured Binatia bacterium (SeqCode); assembly: GCA_964528465.1. GTDB lineage: Bacteria > Desulfobacterota > Binatia > HRBIN30 > HRBIN30 > CAZGSN01. The sequence continues at coordinate 8,758 of CAZGSN010000222.1, read as the reverse complement.
AGGTTGTCGGCGTGGGTGGTGGCGGCGGAAATGCCGTGAATACGATGATCCAGTCGGGCCTTTGCGGTGTCGAGTTTGTTGCCGCCAATACCGATGTGCAGGCCATCGCCAAGAACGAAGCTCCGGTAAAGGTTCAGCTCGGAGCACAATTGACGAAAGGTCTGGGGGCCGGGGCGAATCCCGAGATCGGTCGCCAAGCGGCACTCGATGATAGCGAGATGATTCGCGATCACCTGGCCGGTGCCGACATGGTCTTCGTGACTGCCGGCATGGGCGGCGGCACCGGAACCGGCGGGGCTCCGGTCGTGGCACGCATTGCCCGCGAGGTCGGTGCCCTCACGGTAGCTGTGGTGACGAAGCCCTTTAGCTTCGAAGGTAAGAAGCGCATGCGCCAGGCCGACGAGGGTATGGAAGAGCTGAAGAGCGCGGTCGATACCCTCATCGCCATTCCAAATGAGCGATTGCTTGCCATCGCCGGCCGCAACACTAGTCTCGTCGACACATTCCGCAAAGCGGACGATGTGCTCTTGCAAGCAGTGCGTGGTATCTCCGACCTGATTACGGAAACCGGATTGATCAACCTCGACTTCGCCGATGTGCGCACAATCATGGCAGGGATGGGAATGGCCATGATGGGTACCGGCGTTGCCAGCGGCGAGAACCGCGCCATCGAGGCTGCACAAAAGGCGATTGCCAGCCCGCTGCTCGAAGATATGTCGATCTTCGGAGCCCAAGGATTGTTGATCAATATTACCGGCAGCCAAGATCTCTCCCTGCACGAGGTCAACGAGGCAGCTTCGTTGATCCAACGAGAGGCCCACGAAGATGCGAACATCATCTTCGGTGCCGCGATCGACTCGCGTATGGGCGACGAGATTCGGATTACCGTGATTGCTACCGGCTTCGATCACACTGGCGGGCGCAGCCTGCAACGTCCGATGGTAATCGCCTCCGCCAAGGAGGTCGTGACCGCCGATGCCGCTCCTCAACCCGTAACTCGCCCGGCTCCGGCGCGAAGCGTGCCGCGGGACGCAAACCGACCTGTCGTCCGCATGGGCACCATCATCGACAATGGCGAGAGCCCAACTTGGCAGCGACCGAGCAGCGAATCGGAGCCAACCCCCAAGACGGAGAATCTCAGCGTCGAGGAGTTCACCATGTCGGAAGATGGCGACGAGCAATACGAGATCCCTGCCTTCTTGCGCAAGAACGCCGGGGCCATGTAGCGCCCCCCTGCCTGCGTTCTATCCCAAACGATTGACGTGCTGCCCGTGAGAGAACCTTGAGCCCGGGCAAGCTGATCGTATTCGAGGGTGGGGAAGGAGCTGGTAAGTCAACGCAAATTCGCTTTGCCGCCGAGCGACTCCGAGACAACGGCTATGCGGTCATAGAAACTCGCGAGCCCGGGGGAAGCGAGCTTGGCGCGCAGTTGCGACAAATCGTGATGACGGCGGAAGGAACAGCGCCGATTCCCTTGGTGGAATTGCTGCTCTACGTGGCCGATCGCGCCCAGCATGTTGCCCAGAAAATACGTCCAGCCTTGCAGACTGGCCACGTTGTCCTCTGCGATCGTTTCTCGGCTTCTACTCTTGCCTACCAAGGTTACGCTCGCGGTCTGGATCTTTCCCTGATCCGGCAACTCGATGGCCTGGCTCGTGACGGCATCGAGCCGGACCTAACCGTGCTGCTCGATTGTCCGGTCGAGATTGGTTTGGCGCGGGCTCGTGGCCAAGATCGGTTTCATCAGGAGGAGCGGCAGTTTCATGAGCGCGTGCGCGCGGCGTTCTTGTCGTTTGCCGAGAAAGATCAGGAGATGGGTCGACACCGCTACCATGTCGTGGATTCGACCTTGCCTCGCGAGCAAGTAAGCGAGCAGGTTCTGGTGGGAGTGCTGCAGTGCCTGTCAATGAGCTGATTCGTTTTGCCTCGCTACGCGGTCATGAGGGAACCATCGAGCACCTGCGCAAGGCGCACACCGACGGACGCCTCGCGCACTCGCTTTTGTTCAGCGGTCCGGACGGCATTGGCAAGCGCTCCCTTGCCCTGGCGTTTGCGGCTTGGGTGCAGTGTGCCGAGCGTGACACGGATTCCTGCGGTGCTTGTTCCTCGTGCCGTCAAATTGCGGCGGCAACTTGTGCCGACCTGCGCGTGGTAAGCATCCCCAGCGGAAAGAAGGAAATTGGAGTCGAACAGGCCCGTGACTTGAAGCGCTGGATCTCCCTGCGCTCGGCACAGTCCGGCACCAAAGTGGCCATCCTGCTCGATGCGGAGATGCTTACGGTTGCGGCGCAGAACGCGCTCCTCAAGACGCTCGAAGAGCCACCACCGGATTGCATGATTCTTGTCGTCACCAACAATGCCGACGCTATGCTGCCCACGGTGCGCTCGCGCTGCCAGCGCGTTCCTTTGCGTCCGCTCTCGACACCTTTGGTGTGTGATCTTCTCGTCGAACGTCACCGTGTTCCTGCGGCGCTCGCCGGTGAGCTTGCTGTGCTTGCCGAAGGAAGCCTTGGCCGCGCCCTGGCCCTGCAGGAGATCCTTGGTGACCCGAAGATTGCGGAGCTGATGGTTGAGCTTGCCACGCAGCCAGGTGGCCGGTATGTTCGCCACGCTCAAATGGCAAATGCGTTGATGAATCCCGAGCCTGCCGTGGCGGCAAAGCTCGAGCTGTTGCTGCATCGCTACCGCGACATGGCTCTGTCGGGAGATGCGTCCAAAGCTCTTGTAGAAGGTACTTTGCGGCGTGCCGGCGTCGTATCGCAGGCACTGGCATCCCTACGTCGTACGAATCCAAATCGCCAGCTTCTCTTGGAAGCGTTGCTCCTCCAGATCGCATCGTGATCTCGCACCAGCGTCGACCGCACGAAATCTCACGAGTCCGCACGAGGCAAATGGAAACACAGGTTACACCTCCAAAGCGACAGGAACGCGATGGTTCACCACCCCAACTCCCCCGCGTGGTGGGTGTACAACTGGATGGCAGCGATCATGTCGAGTACGTGACCATCGGTCGCTTGAATCTCGATATCGGGGCCGATGTCTTGGTGACCAATCGTCGTGGCCGCCGTATCGGTATGGTGGTGACCCGGCCGCGCAGTGCCACACGTTTTGAAGCTGAGCGCGGCTTGGGAAGAGTGCAGCGGATTGCCGATCGTGGTGATGTGCAGAAAGTCGAGTCCGGACGCGCACACGAGCGCGACGACGTGGTGGCTTGCATCCATGTGGTGCGTCAGCACCGCCTCAAGCTCAAGATCATCACCGCCGAACGTGGCGGCGATGGGCGCGTGCTCGTGTATTTTGCGGCAGATGAACGCCAGGAGCTGCGCGAGCTAAGCCGTCTCTTCTCGCAAGAGCTGCACATGCGCGTGGAGCTTAAAGAGGTCAGCCAGCGCGATGAGGCAAAGGTCCTTGGCGCGGTGGGCCCGTGTGGGCGCGAGCTGTGCTGTAGCACCTTTCTCAAAACCCCGGGCGGTGTCTCTCTGAAGATGGCGAAGGCGCAAGGCCTATCTCCACATCCCTCGCGCTTGGCCGGAATGTGCGGCCGCCTCAAGTGTTGCCTGAAGTACGAATACGCGACCTACCTTGATCTTGGAAAGAACCTCCCGGCATTGGGGGCAGTTGTGGAGTCGGTCAAAGGCGAAGGTACCGTCGTCCGTCATAACTTGCTGCGGCAAACGGTGGTGATCCGCGATCGTGACGGTGCCGAGGCCGAAGCGACTTTGGAAGATCTAGTCGCCAAGAAGAAGCAATAGAGCTGCGCCGATCCAGAGGTTTTCCGTGCGTTGCTTCTACGTCACCACCCCAATCTATTACATCAATGCCGAGCCGCACCTCGGCCATACCTACACCACCATTCTTGCCGACACGCTGAAGCGCTTTCATCGTCTGCGTGGAGCAAAGACCTTCCTGGTTACCGGTACCGACGAGCACGGCGATAAGATCGCCGAGGCGGCCCTTGCCGCTGGAACGTCGCCGAAGGAATACGCCGACCGCGTCAGCCCAATCTTCCGCAATACATGGGATGCGTGTGGTCTCCAGTACGACCAATTCGTTCGCACTACCGATCCCGCCCATGAGAGCTTGGTGCAGGAGTATCTACAACGTGCCTTCGATGGCGGCGACATCTACTTCAGCCGTTACGGTGGCTTGTACTGCACGGGCTGCGAACGCTTTCTGACCGAGAAGGAACTCGTCGATGGCAACTGCCCGGATCATCAGCGCCCGCCAAAGCTGATCGAGGAAGAGAACTATTTCTTTCGCATGTCCAAGTACGCCGATCGCTTGTCGGCCATGATCGAAGGAAATCCGGAGATGATCACGCCCGAGCGCTACCGCAATGAGGTGCTGTCTCTGCTGCGCTCCTCTGCGCTCGGCGACCTTTGCATCTCGCGGCCCAAGAGTCGCTTGCAGTGGGGCATCGAGTTGCCGTTCGATCGCAACTACGTGACCTATGTCTGGTTCGACGCGTTGATCAGCTACGTCAGTGGCCTCAAGGCGGAAGGGGAGGGCACCTTCGAAGAGCTGTGGCCGCACGCGCATCACTTGATTGCGAAAGACATCCTCAAGCCGCACGCGATTTTTTGGCCGACGATGCTGATGGCGCTGGGTCTACCCATGTACCGCCGTCTGCTGGTGCATGGATACTGGCTTCGTGGCGAGAGCAAGATGTCCAAGAGTCTGGGCAACGTCATCCGCCCGCTCGAAATGAAGGCGCGCTTCAGCATGGACGCCTTTCGGTACTTTCTGCTGCGCGAGATGTCGTTCGGGCAGGATGCCACGTTTAGTGAGGATGCGTTTGTGACACGCGTCAATGCCGACCTCGCCAACAACATCGGCAATCTGGTGAGCCGCACGCTGTCCATGCAGCAACGATACTTCGAAGGTGTCGTGCAGTCGCTCGGCGAATGGGCGCCCGAAGATCGGGAGCTGGTCGCAACATTCGAAACGGCACTGCGCGAGGTTCCCGCACGCACCGAGGAGTTGGCCTTTCACTTGGCTTTGGAGTCGCTGTGGCGGGCCATCGATCATGCCAACAAGTTCATCGTGGTCACGGCACCGTTCACCTTGGCGAAGGACGCGGCACAACGGCCACGTGTGGGCGCCATTTTGCACCACCTGCTCGAAGCTCTCCATGCCACGGCGACGCTGCTGTCCTGGTTTCTCCCGGACACCAGCGCTCGAATCTTCGAGTTGCTCAAGGTTCCGGCTCCGTCGCTGCTGCCTTCCGAACTCGCGTGGGGGACGCATCTTACGGTTGGGCAAGCGACGGCAGCACCCATCCCCCTATTCCCACGCATTGAAACCGACGCGGAGAAGAAGTGATTTCTGGGTTGATTGATTCGCACTGTCATCTCGACCAGCCACGCTTTGCGGAGGACCGTGAGGCAACCATCCAGCGGGCTCGTGAGGCTGGGGTGACGCGCATGATCACCATCGGTGCCAGTGGCGCCCTGCAAGCCAACTACGATGCTGTCGCCATTGCCGACGCCCATCCCTTTATTTTTGCCACCGTCGGTATGCATCCGCACAATGCCAGCGTGGTCGATGAAACGATTGTCACGCAGCTCCGGCAATTGGCCGCGAATCCCAAGGTGGTGGCGATCGGCGAGACCGGTCTCGATTACTACTACGACCATTCGCCGCGCCCGGTGCAACAAGCCATCTTCCGCCGCTTTATCCATTTTGCCCGTGAGCTGGGTTTACCCCTGAGCATCCATTTGCGCGACGCCTATGCCGACGCCGTGGAGATCTTGCGCGACGAGAAGGCGCAAGATGTGGGTGGTGTCATTCACTGCTTTAGTAGTGACCGTCCGGTGGCGCGCCAGCTTCTCGACCTCAACTTCGATCTCTCCTTCAGCGGCACCGTTACCTTCAAGAATGCCGAGGAGCTGCGTGAGGTTGCGCGCATGGTGCCAGCAGACCGCTTCATGGTCGAAACCGACGCCCCCTTCCTTGCCCCCATTCCATTCCGCGGCAAACGCAACGAACCCGCCTACGTAGTCCATACTGCCGCGACCATTGCCGAAGTACGCGGAGAAGCCCCGTCCAAGATCGCCGAACTTACCACCGCCACCGCCACCCGCCGCTTCCGCCTCCCCGAGGCGTGACAGGTTGTGTGTTGGAGTGGCGCTCGCCATTTCACGGGCGTTTTCATTGCCTTGACCTTGTCCGCCTTGAGCCTGCTGGCGCGCTCTCGAGAAGGTCTCTCGGTGTGCTTACAGACAGCCGTTGCAGAGCCTGGGTTCCGAAGTTTCTTGCAATCATGCTGCACTCCCAGCATGCCCTGAGCTCAGTCGGAGCATGTCACTGTGAACTTGATGCACCACGGGCTGACGCCCCGGCTCAGTCACACGATGATGGCGCAAGCAGAGCACGACTGGCACGTGAACTACGTAGTCGCTGCCCTCTGTGGCGTATCACTACCCCCGACCTGCGAGGATTTCATCCGGCGACCCGTAGATAAGGCTTTCGGCGCCAGCACATCAGGTGGTGGAGGGAGGTGCCGGCAGTGCAGCCCAAATCTTGCAGGGTAGAGTTGGCCCAGCTTGAGTTGCCGCCTGGCACGTCGTGCTCATCGACAGAGTGAGGTCGCTGGCGTCGTAGAGGAAGCGAAAGTAGGCCACCGTCGGTGCCGGGGTCATGGCCTCACCTGGATTCGGGTTCGCAGTGATGGTCAGTACGGCACGCCAGTATTTGTCGACATTCCCGCGGTTGTCTTGGTTCGGCAAGCTGTTCGGCTGGATCGTCAGGATTGGCGATCGGTAGCCGGTAATGCCTTGCGCGGTATAAACGCCCGACTGCAAGCTCGGCGGATAGAAAATCTGCCAGTGGTAACTCAGATTCGCATCTTCAGGCGTGCAGGCGCGGTTGTCGGTAGATCTACTGCCATCGATGATTGCCACCGAGGACCCGTCGATGGCTTGTCGGAGCGGACAACCGCCACCGTTGATGGTGTTGTCACGACACAGCGGCGGATCGCTGGGGGTGATGCCCCCATTGTTTTGCGAATAGCTGACCACTTCTTCGAAGTCGGTGCCCGGATTGATCAAGACGTGCGGTGAGGGCGCAGCGGTGCCACAGGATGCCCCAGAGTAGGTCGCTGTCACCGTCGGCGTTGAGGTCGGAGTCGACGTCAACACGGGAGGCAGCGGATCAGACGAATAGTCACAGTGTTTCACCACACCGGGTGCCGGGTCGCCAAACGTCGTATTGTTGCAGGGGATCGAGGTCCCGATCACCGCCAAGGTGCGGAAACGGCCATCGTCGCTGATGTAGCGCACAGTCCGATTGCCCGGGTGATTACAGGTCCCGCCCTCCGCCGCACAGTAGATCCAAGCCGGAGATGCGGTCGCTGTATTGGTCGGAGTAGGCGTGACAGTCGGAGTTTCTGTCGCCGTGTCGGTGGCGGTTGAAGTGGGCGTTCCGGCTGGCGTGCTTCCAATACGCAAGGGGCGTGGTTGCTTCCCGGTTCCCTGGGGGATGTAGCGGTTTCTTTCACTCCGCCCACTTCCGATGGCGGCAACCCGATCACCTCGTACACGGTGACGGTGAATTCCTACCAGCGCGGAATCTTCTCGGTGACCGGCACCAGCAGCCCGATTATCGTCAGCGGGTTGGACAGTGACGCCTATTTGTTCGGAGTGCAGGCCAACAATAGCAAGGGCGCTAGCATCGCGACGTTTCATTCGACCTACCTGGCGCTGCTTCCCGCCAACGATCGATTCACCACACCCCTGACGATTACCGGTGCTTCCGGTACGGTCTCGGCCACCAGCGCGATATCGACGAAGGACAGCGGCGAGCCGACACATGCGGGAGTTGGTCTGGGGCACTCGGTTTGGTTCCGCTGGGTAGCTCCCCAGAGCGGCACCGTGGTCTTCGATACCTGCCCGCCGAGCTTCACCGAGCTGAACCAATTTTTCACCGTACTGGCCGCGTATACGGGCAGCGCCGTGAACGCGCTAACGGAGGTCGGGTACGGACTGGGCACCTACCGGAACGGCTATGGAGGCTGCACCTACAACAGCGGGTTCCACGCCGATAGCCTGATTCGCTTCACCGCCACGGCCGGGCAGACCTACTATGTGGCTCTCGACAACTCCAACAACAACGGCATCCTCACCGGCGAGTACACGTTCCACTGGTACATGCCGTAACCACCCCCGCCGTTGTTGCGGCACGGTCTCCGTGTCGGGGCGGTTCGCCAACCGTTCGCGAACCGCCCCGACAGGCGACGTCAGGGCTTGTGGCTCAGCGTTGGAAGAGACCGCGATCGACCAGGATGCGCATGGCCGCCACCATGGCCTCGCGAGTCCACGCCGCCGTCGTGTCGATGCCCTGGCTACCGCGTGCCAGGGCACTTACGTCGAAAAGATGGCTGCCGGCGCCGAGGAAGAGGAAGAGCGCGACTTCGGGGCGTACCTCGGGGGCGAGAATCCCCGCCCCTTGCGCCGCTCGTAAGAGATCGACCAGGTTGCGAAACGGTTCCTGCAGATAGCGTTGTAGTAGGTAGTCGAGACGTGGGCTGGACGCGGCTCCTTCGCGGGCGATGATGCGTGTCGCCTCGGGGTGGTCGGCGACGAAGCGTACGAATCCTTCCACGATCTCCAGCAGGGCCTCGCGTGGGGTGGGGCTCTGCACGCGAGCGCTCGGCATGTTGGCGAAGATGCTGTCGACGGCGGCGCGCCATAGCCCGTCCTTCGAGCCGAAATAGTGGTGGATTAGGGGTTGGGTTACACCGGCGGCGCGCGCGATGCCG
>CAZGSN010000221.1:0-12439 GCA_964528465.1 uncultured Binatia bacterium (SeqCode) | reverse complement strand
ACGCCATTGCCCTCCAACCAGACAACCCGGAAGCCCATGACAGTCTCGGATCGGCACTGCTTGATCGTGGCCGAGCGGATGAGGCCATTGCCCACTTCCGCGAGGCGTTACGAATTCAGCCCAGCCAGGCTCGCACACATTACAACCTCGGCACGGCTCTCTTGAAGAACAACGATGTGGATGGAGCGATTGCTGCGTTTGAGGAGGGGCTGCGGCTCAGCCCGAGGCATTTTGCGCTGCACAACAGTCTCGGCAACGCGTTCCTCAAGCGAAGACAGCCCAAGGAGGCGGCCGCCGCCTTTCGTGAGGCCCTACGAATTCAGCCTAGCGACAGCATCGCCCACAACAATCTTGGAGCCGCCCTCATGGAGTCTCTCGACTTTGAAGGGGCCGCGACCGAGTACCAAGAGGCCATTCGTATTCGACCCAGCTTTGTCGAAGCCTTCAACAACTTGCGCCTGTGCGCCTGGCGCTTGGCCACACATCCCGAGCCAGGGCATCGCAACGGTGCCCGCGCCTTGGCGATTGCGCGACAGATCGACGACGTCACCGGCCACACCAACCCAGCCGTGATCACCACCATGGCGGCTGCCTTGGCAGAATTGGGACGCTTTCCCGAAGCCATCGAAACCGCAGAACACGCCCTCACGCTCGCTACGGACAATATCCTCGTCACGCTGCAAACGGAGATTCGCCAGCAGATCACTCTCTTCCGCAACCAACAGCCCTTCCGAGAGCAACCACAGCCTATGTCTTAGATCTCACGACAATCGGAGGGAGATCTTCCTCAGATTGCTCCAGGAAGGCATTGAGCCTTGCGCCGCGGCTCTCCCAGATCCGGCGCTAAGGCCCACCTTGTCTTGACTGGACGAATTATCCTGAAACCCATACGGTTACCCCTCGCCTGGGGCATCCGATTCAGGGAATGCAGCACCCCGCACCAGCGAACCGGCGCACCGTGCCGCCTGCAGATCCGGCGATAGCGCCGAATCTGGGTTCCCTTCCCCTGCACCCCTTGCTGCACATCGGCGTTTGTGTGATTCCCGGCGCGCACATCTCTCGGCTTGGATCAGGAGGAACCAACATGAATCATCACGCAGCAAACACCCCAGGACTCGGCACTCTTTCCGTGCACGCTGGGCAGCAGGTCGATCCAACCACAACGGCACGCGCGGTACCGATCTACGCGACCACATCCTACGTCTTCAACAGCCCGGAGCATGCCGCCAATTTGTTCTCCTTGTCGGAACTCGGGAATATTTACTCGCGGCTGATGAACCCTACCAACGACGTGCTCGAAAAGCGCCTGGCGGCGCTCGACGGCGGCGCTGCCGGCTTGGCGTTTGCTTCAGGGCAAGCCGCGATTACCGCGGCCCTGCTCACCATCGTGCACAGCGGCCAGAATTTTCTATCGGCAACCAGCCTGTATGGCGGAACGTGGACCCTGTTCACGCAAACCCTTTCCAAGCTGGGCATCGAGGTGCGTTTTTTCGATCCACATCATCCCGAGCAAATCGCCAAGCTCGCCGACGCCAACACACGCTGTGTGTACTTCGAGAGCTTGGGTAATCCAAAGAATGACGTGCCCGACTTCAAAGCGATCGCCGATGCCGCGCATGCGCTCGACCTTCCGGTGATCTGCGACAACACCGTCATGACGCCACTGCTGCTGCGACCCATCGAGCATGGCATCGACATCGTGGTCTACTCTACGACGAAGTTCATCGGTGGCCATGGCGTGCACGTCGGCGGCGTAATCGTCGATAGCGGCAAGTTCCCTTGGGCGAAGACCCCGCAGAAGTGGCCTGAGCTTTGTGCTCCGGATCCGTCGTATCATGGAGTTGTCTTCGAAGAGGCGCTGCGCCCGCTCGGCAACATCTCCTACATCCTGCACATCCGTACGCACTGGCTACGCGACACCGGCGCCTGCATGAGCCCCTTTGCGGCCTTTCTCTTCTTGATGGGATTGGAGACTTTGCACCTGCGCATGGAGCGCCATTGCCGCAACACGCAGAAGGTTGCCGAGTATCTGCAGAAGCACCCGGCCGTGGAGTGGGTGAATTATCCGGGTCTGCCCGGCCACCCAGATCATGCCGCCGCAAAGAAGTACCTGGCCAACGGGGCCGGGGCGATTCTCGGCTTCGGCATCAAAGGCGGCAAAGACGCCGGGGTGAAGCTCATTCGCAGCGTCAAGCTAGCGAGCCACCTTGCCAACATTGGCGACGCCAAGACTCTCATCATCCATCCCGCATCGACAACGCACTCGCAGCTCGGCCGCGAGGAGCAGGCGAAGACCGGAGTTACGCCCGAGTACGTTCGTCTCTCCGTCGGGATCGAGGATGTCGAAGATATCATCGCCGATCTCGACCAAGCCCTGCGCGCCTCGCAGAGCTAAGAGGATTATTGGTTAGCAGAGGACGTTCGCACCACGGCACCCGACCACTATGGCTGATCTCGACAGCAGCGACAGTGTGCGCAGCGCCGCACCACTGCGCCATCTGCAACACGCTACGTTCTCTGCGCCCTTGTCCCTCGAACTGGGAGGGGAGCTGCCGTCGGTAACGGTTGCCTACGAGACTTACGGAAGCCTCAACGCCCGGCGCGACAACGCGGTCCTCATTTGCCACGCAATCAGCGGTGATTCGCATGTTGCCCGACACACCGACGAAGATGCTCCAGGCTGGTGGGACATCCTCGTCGGCCCGGGCAAGCCGATCGACACGGATCGTTACTTTGTTGTCTGTCCCAACGTCCTTGGTGGCTGCCGTGGCACCACCGGACCGAACAGCATTCAGCCCGAGACGGGGGAAACCTACGCCGCCGACTTTCCCACCATTACTGTCGGGGACATGGCGCAAGTCCACACCCGCTTACTCGATCACCTTGGCCTCGACCGCTTGCGCGCCGTGGTTGGGGGTTCTCTTGGTGGTCACCAAGCCATCACACTGGCTGTTCGCGATCCGCAACGTGTCGGCGGTTGCGTGGCCTTGGCGACATCTCCTCGCTTGACCAGCCAGGCCTTGGCTTTCGATGTGGTCGGACGCAACGCCATACTTCACGATCCAGGCTACCACGGCGGCCAGTACTACAAGCACGGCAACGGCCCGGTAGTCGGCTTGGCCTTGGCCCGCATGCTCGCGCACGTGACCTATTTGTCGCGGGAGGCAATGACGGCGAAGTTCGAGCCGAGCCGTATGCAGCCAAAAGATGTTGCCACCGCGTTTGAGAAGAAGTTCTCCGTCGGCTCCTACCTTGCCTACCAAGGGGACAAGTTCGTAGAGCGCTTCGACGCCAACAGTTACGTAACCCTGTCAATGGCGATGGATCTTTTTGACCTCGGAGCGACTCCCTTTGCTCTGCAAGAGACGTTGCGGCCCTGTCGCTGCCGCTGGCTGGTGCAGAGCTTTTCCAGCGATTGGCTATTTCCGCCGCAGCAGAGCCGGCAGATTGTGGACGCTCTCTTGTCGCTCGGACAGCCCGTGACCTATTGCAACATCGAAACTTCCGGCGGCCATGATTCCTTCCTCCTGGAAGAAAAGATCGAGATCTACGGGGGCATGGTTGGCGCGTTTCTCGACCGCCTCGGGGACGAGCCGGCATCGCTGCCGATGGCATCGACTCCAGAGGTTGAGCCAACCAGCATCTTCCACGGGCAGCGCGTCGACTACAACGCCATCCTCGACCTGATTCCGCCCGCGGCCAGTGTCCTCGATCTCGGCTGTGGCGCCGGAGAACTCTTGTCCCGCCTGCGAGCACGGGGCACAGGACGACTACTTGGAATTGAGCTAGAGGAACGCAGCCTGTTGACGACCACGCAACGTGGATTGGATGTCGTTCAGGCAGATTTGGAACGCGGCTTGGCCTCTTTTTCCGACGATCAGTTCGACATCGTGATTCTCTCGCAAACCCTGCAATCGATCAGCGACACGGAAGGAATCCTGCAAGACATGGTGCGCGTCGGCCACCGCGCCATCATCAGCTTTCCCAACTTCGCCCATCACACACTGCGCACCATGCTGTACCGCGAGGGCCGCTCGCCAAAGGCCGAAGGACCGTACCACTTCGAATGGTACAACACGCCGAACCGGCGCTTCCCTTCCATCGTCGATGTAGAAGACCTGTGCACCGCCAAGGGCTTCCGCCTGCAGCGCAAGCTCTACTTGGATAGCGCCACCGGCACCGAGGTCACCGACGATCCCAATTGGAACGCCGATGTTGCAATCTTCGTGTTGAGCCGGACGTAGGAACAAAGGAGATGCCGTTGAGGCAGCCAATGACATTCCGCCCGCCCTACTCATGCCGCACGCCCTTACCGCCGCTGAGACAACTCGTGACGTGCTCACGACTCCGCGGAATCATCCTTTCGCATTTGCGCGAGATCGCTGGCGACGGCACCGGTAACCCCAAGGGCGCATGTGAGTTGGTCCACCCACAGAACGGCTGTGAGTAGTGGCATTCTTGCCATCGGTGCAGCCTGAAACAGATAAGCGAGGAAACCGCGATTTATCCCGAGCCAGCCGAAACCTAGCGCCCAGCTCAGCAGTGCTGGTGCGCCGGCAAGCAAGGCCATGAGCAGCAGGCTTGCCGTCACCACCCCGCCGACGAAAGAGCCGCCGACATTGGCAATACCCCGTTGTGGTGCAGTGCGGAGCCCACGGCGCTGGCGCCAAGCTCGCAAACCAAGACGGCTGTAGCCGAAGGCGCGCTGGAGGTCATTGCGCAGCAGCGACCACAAGGTGAAGTGCTTCAGATGCCGCACCTCCAACTCACGATCAAGGCAGATGCTGGTTCCTTGTGCGACGAGGCGGCGCCCGTAATCAATGTCGCCGCCTCCCGTGCGGATGGAGAACTGGGTATGAAACGGCCCGCAGCGCTCCCAGGCCTCACGCCGCAGGCCACCCACTGCGGTGAAAAACCAGCTCACCTCAGCCGGCGCTTGCAAATAGGAGAAGCGAATCCACGTCGTCTTGTAGAACATCCACAAGTTGTCGGAAGTCTCGGCGGCACTGTACAAACCGATGACCGCACCCGCGTCAGGTTGTGCCAAGCGATGCGCCACGCGCGCCAAAGTATCCGGCCGCAACAGCACATCGGCGTCCGTGAAGAACAGAATGTCGCCGCTCGCCCTCTGGGCTCCAAGGTTGCGCGAAGCAAAGGGGCCAAGCTGCACACTGTTTTCAATCAGCACATCGGCCGGAAACCGGCGCAGCAGGTCACGGGTGCTGTCGGTCGAGTGATCCTCGACCACCACCAACTCGAAGTTGCTGTAGGAACTCGCACGAATCGCAGGAATGGTACGCGCCAGGTATCGGGCGCCGTTGTGCACCGGCAGGATCACGCTGATCTTCGGCGCCGCCGTCGTGCTGCAACCGCTCATTGCGACCCTTTGCTCGCTCGACGGCGGAAAACTTTGATCGTGGGATTATGAAACATGAAGGACTCGTAGGTTGGCGCCGCCTCGTAGACGAGATCCTGCGTCGCGAACACTCGGGTGTAGAACTCATAGGCTGCACGAGTTTGCTCGGGATGCGCAAAGGCCTCCTCGTAATCGAAAGAGCTGAGGACGGAGTACTCGCTCTCTTCGCGACCAAACTGCGTGAGCCGGGGAAACTGCTGGCGTGTCAGCGGGGGATAGAATGCGATCAGTCCACCAATCGCCACACTTGCCGGCTGTGGCACGTTCTGCACCAACCACTGCGCCGCGCGCAGGCGCGTGTCGGGCACCATGGTCGTGAGCAGACGTAGCGTCTGATACAGCGGCAGCATCGCCATTCCAGTCGCGACGACGATCCCCAGGCACCGTTGCAGGGTCGATGCGGGGAAGATCCGTCGCACACACGCGGCCGCCACACCGACAGCCGCAACGAAATAGATCGGCAGCAAGGGCAGAACGTAGCGCTGTGGCGAGAAGGTCAGCTTCAGCGCCTGTTCCATGGCTAGGTAGTAGGGAAGCAAGGTGGCCAAGAGAATCCATTTCAGGCGCTGCGGCTGCAATGCGAAGTGAACGAGTCCGAGCACTATCAGCAGCAACAAGAAGGTTCCGGTAGACGGCCACACCGAGTGCAGAAAGTGGAAGGCATAGAAGTAGTCGCTGCCGGAGATTTTGATGCCGCGATGCCCGCGCACAAACTGATGCTCCGCCTCCAGAAGCGTCGTTCTCACAAAGTCGTCCCACTCCCACCAGAGCAAAGGAAAGCCTAGGGCCAGACCCAAGGCAGTTCCAGCCACGAGCGCCACCACAACTCGTGCGAGCGGCAGGCGCCGTGGCGACGGGACGACGATAAACGCCGCGACCAGCGAGCCGAGCAAGAAGATGGCGTTGTACTTGGCCGCTACCGCCAGGCCCAAGAGGAATCCGCCCAAGACGTAGAGCTTGAGGCTCGGCCATTCCCCGAGGCGTAGCGCGACATACCAGCCCAATGTCAGCAGCAAACACATCAGCATATCCGGCGTCGCATACTTCGCCTGGAAGACAGAGATCGGAGAGGTGGCCCAAAGCAATGCCGCCAAGAAAGCCCACGGCATGGAGACGAATCTAGTGGCGATCAGGCCGACGACAGGCACGCTCCCCGTTCCCGCAAGCACGCTGATCCAGCGCATGTTCAAAGTAATGGACCGCGACAAATCGGGCTCGCCGAGGCTTTGCCATGGCTGCAAAGCACGCGTGAGCAGCCACGCCAGCTCGCGCAGTAGCGGCGGGTGATAGTAACTGTGCAGGGATAGGCTGCCCGCTTGCACAGCAGCGGCTACCTGCCTTGTCGCCGGGACCTCATCGGGATGAAGGTCAACGGGTAACCCAAAATCAACGTGATAAGCCCGCAGACCGAAGGCCAGCGCCGTGAGAAGCAGCCACCCAACTCGCACCGACCAGGACACGACCCAGCCTCATACCGAACGCCCACCTACGAGGAAAGCCGCCAACAATTTGGAGGGTCGTTACCTCCGGCCAATAAAGCCCGTATCCTCGCCGCCCGCGACAATTCCGAGACGCTTCTCGCAGGGTATCCCTGGTTGGAGTGCGAAGATGTTCAAGCGTGGCTGCTGTACGCACGACGACTTGGCGGTCACGAACGAGTTGAACCGTTCGTTGTCGACGCATGAAGCTACGGCTCGATACGCAAGTAGAAGAAGACCGCGTAACCTAAGACTACCGGCGGCGTGGGCACCTCGTTGTCGGGCGCCAGCGCTTGGTTCTTACATCGCAACTTCCGGAATGGCCCAACTCAGACGCACCACCCGCTCTCATTCCGCTCCAAGGCCGGCTTATTGCAGCGCGTCCCAGTGGAGAATTTCAGGCTGTTGCCACTGGAAGGCGCCGCAAAGGTGCTTAGCGTCTGACGGAACTGAGGAGAAAAGTGATGAGACGAATCTATAGAGTCGGGATCTTGGTTGTTGCCGCTCTCCTACTTCCGGCGGGTATGACGGCACAGATGTCGGTTGGGGCCGGCGACGCACAGGAAACCCTTAGTCGCATGGACTCACGACGGGCACTGCCGCTCCTGCCGATGATGGCGAACCATCAAAAGCAAAACATGCGTGAGCATCTCGTCGCCGTGCAGGAGATCATCGCGGCAGTAGCGAGCGGCGACTTTGCCGCCGCGGAGCACGCCGCCGGCCGCATCGGGTACTCCGAGCCGATGGGTCGGATGTGCACTCACATGGGTGCAGCAGCACCTGGATTCACTGAGCAGGCGCTGACCTTCCACAGGACGGCTGACAGCATCGTCGTTGCCGCCCGTCAACATAATCGCGAGGGCGTCCTCCGGGCTCTTTCTAACACTTTGACCACGTGCACGGCTTGCCATGCTGTTTGGAAGCAAGAGGTGGTCGATGACGCCACTTGGTCACGTGCAACTGGGGGAGACGATCCCACAGCTCCTCGCTTGACATCGCCATGACGACAGCGTGGCAGAAAGAACTAGGGGTAGTGTACGAACTACTCGTAGGGAAGGGCAGTCCAATCGGATCGGCGGTGCTTGCCTTTATCGCGATTCTCTTCGCCGGCCTGCTTAGTGCCGGTGCCGGGGCGCAGTCTCCAACTCTGCTTACCCCTAAACAGGAGGAGATTGCGTATCATGTGGAGGGCATGTTGATGGCCCCATGCTGCTTCGCCAATACGGTAGCAGAGCACCGGAGTCCCATTTCAGACCAAATAAGAGAGGAAGTGCGTGGGTTAGCAGCCAAAGGTGCAACCGAGACAGAGATTCTCGATCTTTTCGTCGATAAGTACGGGGAGCGCATCCTCGCTGCACCCAGGCCACAGGGCTTCAACTTGGCGGCTTACTTTATGCCGGTGGTAGCGCTCGCTGCAGGACTGTTCGCCATCGGGTTCATCCTACGTCGGCTGCGGCGTTCGATAGTCGAACCGAGCATCGGACCGCCCAATGGAGCGAATGCGAAGCAGCTTAAGGCTCGGTTCGAGGATGAACTTGCTCAATTCGATGCTTGATTGCGCCGCACAAGTCGTGCCTTGGCCATGCATGACAATCCAGAGGTTTGATCCGCTATCCGGCCCCACCGCGGTACGCGTGAAGGCAAAAGTGGCCGTGGCCGAATAGCGGATAAACCGGGGTGAACTGAACCGCGAATCCCCGATGGCGCCGCGCAAAAGACACCGCGCACTAGCCAGATCGACGTCCGTCTTGACCACGTATGTAACGTCCTTTACCTGACATGGTCGTTCTTGCTGAAACCCGATCGCCTGGTGGGTGTATTTCAATTCCAAGCCCGCGGGGTTCAACCGGGAAACGACCGCCACCCCATATCAAACTGATTCACATACCCGCCACAATTCTCACGCTTTGCGAACGTAGTCGCTACTCGGGCACGCTACGGTGCATGACAACGACGCAAACGGCAATCGGCTACGTGCGAGTCAGCACAGAGGCGCAGGCAACCGAAGGCGTGAGCCTCGAAGCTCAACGGGAGCGAGTTGCCGCCTGGGCAACGGCAAACGGCTACGAACTGCCGACGATCCACACCGACGCGGGAATTAGTGGCGGGCGCGCCGACAACCGACCGGGCTTGCAAGCAGCCTTGGCCGAGGCGTGCGATGAGCGGGCGGCGCTGGTGGTCTACAGCCTGACACGTTTGTCGCGCTCGACTCGCGACGCCCTGGCAATCAGTGAACGGCTCGACAAGGCCGGGACCGATCTGGTGTCTCTGTCCGAGAAGGTCAGGCGGCGACCTTCACTCCGCCATGGTCGTCACAGTGTCCATCGTGCGCATGATGCAAATGGTCGCCGACCAGATAGTCGGTGTGACCGGCATGCGGCACCGCCTCATGGCCACACTCCGCGCCGTGCACGTGCCCAGCCGGATGTGTCTCGCAGGCGTGCCCGGGCGTGCAATCGGAGCTGCCTTCGAGCTGATGCTCGTCAATGTGTCCCTGGTGGACGTAGTGCAGATGTCCATCGTGGATGTAGTCGACGTGGCCGGCGTGTTCGATCGCGACGCGCCCACAGCCGCTCCCGTGCGTGTGTTGATGTCCGGAATGGGTTTGACAGCTCATTTTCTCTCCTTTTTTCGGCCCGCAGCTTCATGCTGCCGGACGTTCTCTTCCTGGCCGGCGGCCCGATGCCACCGGACGTCCTCGCTCACATGCTGAAGCGCGGCGCGGACGATGTCGGCGACATGCGCATCCGCGACCGCGTAGTAGACATGTTTGCCCTCGCGGCGCCCCGCGACTAGCCCTTCCGTGCGCAGCACGCGCAGGCGTTCCGACACCGTCGAGAGGTTCTCGCCGGTGGCGAGTGCAATTTCGCTGACGCACTGCTCGCCATGTGCCAGACGCTCGAGCAGAGCCAAGCGTGCGGCATCCCCAACGGCTCGGAAAAGAGCTGCGGCGCGCTCCACGACGGCGGCAGGACTGCCCGCGCCCGCGGCGGGCCGATCATGGTCATGGGGCTCTACCTCGGTCGCCCCCGAAGGCGGTCGGCGCGACCCTTTTCCTGATTCAATAGTTGGTGACTTCATGAACTGTTGAACTGTTACCGAGAACCGCATCGCCTGTCAACCCCTCTGCGATCAATCTCTGCGATCGATCCCTCACGGCTGCGGACGAAATTGCCCGGCGCGCGGAGTCCGAGGGCGGAACACTTGAGATCCGTTCGGAGTCAAAGGCGACGGGACATCTGCCGCGTGCTCGTCGATCATACCGGCTGACGCCAAGGGTCAGCTCTTCGAGCGGGCGGCAGGCCGATGTAAGGCTATTGGGCGCCAATCGTGGAGGCCTCGTTCGGTGAAGAAGAGCCGAGCCCGAGCGTTCAGCTCCTGCGCCGCCGCGCGTGCGGCGTGAAATGTGCTCGCGCTGACGACGTCGACCTCGGTCATGATGAGGTCGTCCGCGAGGAGCCCCTGCTTCATCGCCTTATCGTGACGCGCCATGGTTGTCGGGGCGTGCTCGCCATCGACCGCAGTCACAACGGCATCGAGGTGGTAGCGCCGTGACAGCTCCGAGTGGCGTACGAGCGCCGCGACGATCGGGGTCGGATCTGCGAGCCCGGTCGTCTCGACAAAGACCCGGTCGAAGCGGGCCTCGGCTCCCGAGTACGCGAGCAGCGCGTCCACGAGGTCTCCCCGAATCGAGCAGCAGACGCACCACGAGTCGAGGAGCAAGACGTCCCCGCGCACCTGCTTGACGAGCAGATGGTGGAAGCGGCACCGCCCCGAGCTCGCTCACCACGACCAGGGTGCGCGAGAGCATCGGGCCCCGCAACGCGTAGTGCAGCAGCGCCGTCTTGCCCGACGAGCCCGGTGAGGCTGGTGATCGTGATCATCATTGACCAACGCACCATCGCGCAGATGCAACCTGGTTGCAAGACGAGAAGCCTTGCGGTAGAAGCATTCGCGATGCATCTCCCGCTCGATCCGTCATCAACGACTCCGAACCGAGGCCCGCGAGTCCCCCTGAGCGTTGGCCCGCTCTTCGAGCGTGAAGGTGGGCAAGTCGTCCGTGCCGACGTGCTGGCGATCGCGGACGGCATCGTAACGCCGCGCCCCTTCTGGGAGTTGCTTCAAGGGCTCGCGGCTCGCGCCGAGTGGCTGCGCGCTTACGACACGACGACGACTCGTTCCCTCTCTGGCAACCGGGTGACCCCTGGCTCCCCGTCTTTTGGGAGGGCGCATGCTGAGCGCGCAGAATCCTAACCTGTCGACCCTTTGCGGCGCCTCCGCGGAGGTGGAGGCCAGCGAGCGCCTCGCTCGGAGTGAGGTCAACCTCGTGTCGTGGCATCGCGAGCTTCCATCGGGCCTCGACGGGCAGCTAGTGGAATGGGCGAAGCGCTTCCCCGCACAGTTCGACGAGATCATGTGCATGCCGAACTACGAACTCTCGGCTGCGACACGCGGTCTCGCAGAGCCGGCGCGCGCGTGGTTGACGATGGACGTCGCCATCCTCATCGCGCGTCTCGCTCACCTCGCTGACGCTCGCCGCCTGCGCGTCTCGTTCGGCGCGGTTCGTACGGACCAGTGCCGAAAGTTCCACGTCGACTACGTTCGGTACCGTCTCGTCACGACGTACTTGGGGCCTGGGACGGAGTGGGTTCCCGACGACGCAGTACGTCGCGAGGCTCTCGACCATCCTCCGGACTGTGCGTGCGACGCGAACAAGGAGATCGTCCGGGACTCGTCGGCGATCCGTCAAGCGGTGCCGGGCGAGGTCATCGTGATGAAGGGCGCGCTGCATCCGGACCATCGAGGGACGGTGCACCGCTCGCCCCCGATCGAAGGGACCGGCCGAGTCCGCGTCGTGCTGATCGCGAGCACGGTGGACGGCTCGTGAGCGCTCCGCACCACTTGTTCGTGTGCACGTCCTGCCGGCAACCGGGGGAAGGCAAGGAGCCCCGCCAGCAGCGCTCGGGTGCACGGCACTTTCGCAACCTGAGCGAGCGCTTCGCGAGCTGGGCGCGGCGTGAGGACTTCGTGATCGTGCCGTACGAGTGCCTGAGCGTGTGCGCGCGCCCGTGTGGCGTCGCGCTGCGTGCGCCCGGAAAGTTCACCTACGTCTTCGGCGACCTCGATCCAGACAAGACCGAGAGCGCCGTCATCGAGTGCGCGACCCACTATTGCCGCGTGCCCACGGGTTTCCTGCCGCGTGAGGAACGCCCTCACGTGCTCCGCGCCGGCATTCTGGCTCGGATCCCTCCGCTTGAGGTCCCATGACTGGCTTGTCGGTGCTTCTCCTCGGAATCGGGCTAGGTCTTCGCCACGCCACCGACGCGGACCACGTGGTCGTCGTATCCACCCTCGTTCAACGGGAACCCGATGTGTGGAGGGCAGCCCGCATCGCGGCGCTTTGGGGCGCAGGGCACACCGTCGCGTTCCTCGCGTTGGGGCTGCTCATCGTGCTCGCCGAGGTTCGCATCCCAGAGGCCTTCGAGCGCGGGGCGGAGGTCCTCGTCGCGCTGATGCTCATCGGCTTCGGCATCTGGCACCTGGT
>CAZGSN010000220.1:0-1791 GCA_964528465.1 uncultured Binatia bacterium (SeqCode) | reverse complement strand
GTCATACCGTGTTTTTCGCGGAAAAATGATACCCCCGTACACTACCGTTCACGCTGCGTCGTTCCATCGCGTCGGCCGCTCGACATGCTGCGTGGTCATGTGCTTCACAACACCGCGCATCTGCTGAGCAATCAGACTTGCAGTGAGTGGCGATGCAACGATGACGATCGCTGGTCCGTTGTGCTCTCGTATCCACTTAGCTCTTGCCTCTTGAATCTGTTCGACCGTGGTTAGACTCGGGTATTCGTCTGCATCCCAATAGTTGATTCCGCTTCGTCGTGCCCATGTTGTCTTGCCGGTTCCGGGCAGTCCGCATACTACGATCCGTTCTGGCTGCGGTTCCCATGCTTCCTGCGGTTCTTTGGCGGTTTTGATCTGGTGGCAACGGCTGCACAGTGAGCACCAATTGTCTCGCACCCAGAACAGTGATGGCACACTGTGTCTCGGTACGATGTGGTCGACGCATCGCGTTCCCGATAGCCGGTCCTTCAGTCGGCACATCACACAAAGCGGGTGGGCTCGGCGGTAGGCTAAGCTGTCTGCCTGCCACTTGGCCCCGTAGCCTCGCTCGGCAGTTGTTCCACGCTTGTCGTCGGTTCGTTGCCACGCTTGCTTCCTCTGTTCCTTTCTGTGCCTCTCGCATCGGCCACCCGTGGTGATCGCCATACACCCGGGCGCCGGACATAGCGTCTTCGGGGCGGTTGCCATTACTGAAGCACCAGCCTTCCACGCCGTGAGATCGTCTTGCCGTTCGTGGTCAGCACCGTCACCGTGTAGTCGTACTCGCCTGGGTCCGACTCGGCGCCGTTGATCTTGATGTGGGCCTTCTGCTTGGTAGGCGACATCAAGGTCGACACGGTAGTCGGCGGCGTGTCGTTCTGGTCCCTTGGGTTCACCGTGGACGCCACGATCGATTGGATAGACGCGCCCTTCAGGAATGGCGTGAAGTCCATCGCCAATATCAGCTCTGGCGCGTCGTCGCTTACGGCCTCGTAGATGTACCGGCGCGAGAACGTCGATTGAGCATCTGGGAAGTTCCACGTCAGAGCGTCTTCGACCGTCTCGGGTGAGATGGTCAGCGACTCGTTGACAGCTTCGGCCGCGGCTTCCCCGATGTCGTCCAAGTTTTGCTCCGTCAAGGACACTTCGGCATTCGCGTCAACCTTTCCGTCGGTGAAGGCAAGCTGTTGGGTCTTGGCCTTCACGTCGTCGACATTGGAATCCACGGTATCAAGACTGGCCTGGCTGGCCTTCAGGTCCAATGCAGTTTTCAGGGCCGAATTGCCAAACGTGCCACTGGTAACCGCCGTTGCGGCCGTTGTGGCCTGGGTCGCGGCAGTTGCAGCGCTCGAAGCAGCGGCCGTTGATTGAGTGGCGGCCGTAGTAGCCTGCGTCGCAGCCGTTGTGGCCTGCGTGGCTGCTGTCGCAGAGCTTGTTGCAGCGGCAGATGCCGTGGACTGATCGGCCTTCGTATCGATCAGGGTTTTTAGAGCCAGGTTGCCGTAATTGACGGCCGTCACCGCGTCGTGAGCTTCTTCGAGCATTTCGGCCTGATCTTCGGTGAGGCCGCCGCCTTCACCGGAGCCACCGGCCTCACTGACCTTGGCGTCCAAGTTGGTGTCGATCACGTTGGCGAGGCTTGTATTCGGTGTGCCGATCCGGTTCTGAATCACTGTCGCTTTTGAGTCAGCACTCGCCGAACTCGTGGCGGCATTCGTCGCTTGGGTTGCAGCCGTGGACGCGCTCGTGGCCCCTGCCGTTGCCTGAGTAGCCGCAGTTGCGGCATTCGTC
>CAZGSN010000219.1:0-3971 GCA_964528465.1 uncultured Binatia bacterium (SeqCode) | reverse complement strand
ATTCGCGGGGTAGACCTCTACCTCTCCTGCTTCGGCCCGGCATTGGAGGTGTTCTCGCAAGCCTGGCCGCTGGTGCGCGGCACCCCTCGCCAGGATGTCGAGCAAACGCGCCGCAAACGTCGGCAGGCCGAAATATTTGAGGAGGAGTACGACCCCTTCGCGGTGTCGCCCGAGGACGCGCTGGTGGCAGCCCGCGCTGAAGTGAAGAACTGGCGCCTGTCGCAGTTGGCGCACGCCAAGCGAAATGTCGAGCTCGACAATCTCACGAGCTGGTTCGTGCTGGCCTGGGATGCCTTTGAAGCGCCGGTCTTCCCATATGACGAAGCCAACAAGCTGGCCAAAGTCTGCGGTGTCGACATGGAGCGCGATGTCATCGGTAAGCTCGCCGAGAAAAAGACATCCGACGTGGTGCTGTGGGACGCAGTAACCCGCGCAGCCAAGGGTTCGCTGGGCTTGCCAGATGGGCGTGACTCGATGATGGACGCCTTGCACCATCTGGCGAAGACAGTGCGCGGCAATTCACTGGAGTCGGCCAACGAACTGCTGGCCAAGCACGGGCTGGCGAATGAACCTGCATTCCTGACCGCGTTGGAGGCTGTGCTCGAAGTCTTGCCAGTGGGCAAGACGTGGAGCGGTTTTGACCTGCCCGACGCCGCGACAGGCGCAGGGGCCGATTTCGACGCCCTGGAAAACCTGCGTCGCCTGGCTCTGGCTGAAAAGGTGGCCGAGCCTGAGCAACTGAAGATGTGGCAGGAAGAAAACGCCGCAAAGGAATGAGTCATGCCCCTGCTGACCGACCTTGCCTGGCAGACCAAGTATCACCACGACGACGGTTCGCTCATCGAGCAGTTCTACGTGCACGCGCTGTCGTGCGCGCAGCGCTACGACCGCACGACGGGTTACTTCACCGCCACGGCCTTGGCCATTGCAGCGCGAGGCATTGAGGGTCTCGTACTCAACAACGGGCGCATGCGCATGGTGGTCGGTTGTACGCTCGACGAAGCGGAGGTCAATGCCATCGAGCGCGGCCAGACTTTACGCGACACGGTCGAAGCCAAGCTGTTGGCCATGCCAGTGCGTGGTGAGTCGGTTCGCGAGCAGGAAGCATTGGCTTTGCTGGCCTGGATGGTGGCGCGCGGCTATCTCGAAATCAAGGTCGCTGTACCCTGTGATGAGCATCGCACCCCGGTGAGCAGTCAGGCCATTTTCCACGAGAAGGCCGGCATCATCGAAGACAAGACAGGGAACCGTCTGGCTTTCGCTGGTAGTGTCAATGAGACCGCCTACGGGTGGCTGTACAACTGGGAGAGCTTTCACGTCTTCTGTGACTGGGACGGCGACCAGAAGCACGTCGACGAAGAGGAGCGCAGCTTCGCGCGCTTGTGGGCCGACAAGGCCAAGCGAGCAGTGGTCATGGACGTGCCATCTGCTGTGCGTGAAAACCTGTTGCGTTTCTTGCCACCGGATGAGCAAGAGCCCGAACGCCTCAAGCGCGCGCGCCAGCAGGGCGCCGATATTCCTTCACCGGATGGCGAGCCGCCGCGCCAGACGCCTGTCGTCAGCCAGCTGCCCATCGCGGAGCGTCGCCGCAACATCTGGCAAACCATCTGGGCATTGCCACGGCTACCGGGCGGCGAACGTATCGCGGAAGCGACCAGCGCCATTACACCCTGGCCGCATCAGGTGCGTGCCTTCCAGCGCATGCTGGACCACTGGCCGCCCCGCCTTCTGATTGCGGATGAGGTAGGGCTGGGCAAGACCATTGAAGCCGGTTTGCTGCTGCGTTTCGCTTGGCTTTCTGGGCGTGCCAAACGCATCCTCGTGCTCGCACCCAAGGCCGTAATGACGCAGTGGCAGATTGAATTGCGCGAAAAGTTCAACCTGAACTGGCCCATCTACGACGGCAAGCGGCTGACTTGGTATCCCTCGCCGATGATGCGTGGGCGCGCGGAGAGGGAGGTGTCGCGCGAAACGTGGCATCGAGAGCCCTTCGTCATCGCGTCCAGCCATCTGATGCGTCGTCGGGAACGTCAGCGCGAACTTCTGGAGGTTGCTGAGCCTTGGGACCTCGTCGTGCTCGACGAGGCGCACCACGCACGGCGCAAGAGCCCTGGCGGAACACAAGAGGGCCCTCCAAACCTGTTGTTGCAGCTCATGCAGCGCCTGCAGGCGCGCACGCAGGCGCTCTTGTTGCTGACGGCAACGCCGATGCAAGTGCATCCGGTTGAGGTGTGGGATTTGCTCGCGCTGCTGGCGATGCCACAGGAGTGGAGCCGTACCGCTTTCCTGGAGTTTTTCCGCAAAGCGGGCAATGAGAACCCGTCGCACGAAGATTTCGAGTTCCTTGCCCGCCTGTTCCGTGCCGCTGAGACGGCCTTCGGCGAGGTTCGAATGGAATCAGCTCAGCGCCGTGCTCCCGGCAACAGCGCCCTCAAAACCAAGCGCATCTTGCGGTCGTTACGCGAATCGGCGGCCACCCCGCGGCGCCAGCTATCGGCCGAGGAGCGGCGCAGCGCGGTAAGCATCATGCGGGCGCATACGCCTGTAGCGGGGTTGGTGTCACGTCACACCCGTGACCTGCTGCGCGAGTACCACCGCCGCGGCATGCTCGGCACCCCAATCGCGTCGCGTGAAGTGGTTGACGAATTTCTCGACATGACCGACGAAGAGGCGCGCGTGTACGGCGCGCTCGAGTCCTATATCTCGACGACCTACAACAACGCCCAGGCCGACAAGCGCACGGCGGTGGGTTTCGTGATGACCATCTACCGCAAACGCTTGGCTTCTAGCTTCTACGCGCTGCGTCGAACACTGGAAGAGCGCCTTGCCTTCGTGAAAGGGCAGGCCCGTCTGCCTTTCGACGAGCTGCGTTCGAGCGAGGATGCAGAAGACGACGTCGACGAGACAGGTGATGCCGCGGACGACGAAGCGGTAGACCTGCAAAAGGAAGCGGCCCTGCAACTCGAAGAGCAAACGGACATCGCGGACCTGCTCGCCCAGGTGCGGCGCCTGCCGGTGGACACCAAAGCGAAACGCCTCGCCGAGGTGCTACGCTCGCTGCAATCCGGCAGCTACCATGCGCTGGACCATTCACTACTGCCAGCGTATCCGCAGGCAATTGTCTTTACGCAGTACTCCGACACGCTCGACTATTTGCGCGATTTCCTGAAAACCGAGGGTTTCTCGGTTCTGTGTTATTCGGGGCGTGGTGGTCAATGGCTACAGCCGGATGGTCAATGGAAGACGCTGACGCGAGAAGAAACCAAGCGGCGCTTCAAGGCACAAGACGCACAAGTGTTGGTCTGCACGGACGCCGCTGCAGAGGGCCTGAACTTCCAGTTCTGCGGTGCGCTCATCAATTTCGACTGCCCTTGGAACCCGATGCGCATCGAGCAGCGCATCGGACGCGTCGACCGTTTGGGGCAGGCCTTCCCCCGCATCGCAGTGGTCAATCTGATGTACGAAGACACCGTGGAAACGGACGTCTATCGCGCATTACGCACGCGCATCAATCTCTTCACTTCGATTGTCGGACCTTTGCAGCCCATCCTTGCGGCAATGCCTGCGAGGATTGCCGAAGTGGCGTTGGCCAGCCCCGACCACCGCGAACAAGCTCGCGCAAATTTGGTCAGCCAGTTGCATCAGGCGGTCTCGCAGCCCCCAGCGGATGCCTTCAGTCTGGATGAGGCACTGGAGGCGGCGCTGGAAATTTCCGAGCGTGCGCCGGCACCTTATGGCCTGGATGAGCTGCGGTTGTTGCTTGACCGTGCCGCCATGCTTCCAGATGGTAGTGAGGCACAACGTATCAGCGCAAAAGAGGTGTTCTGGTGTGAGCCCGGGTCGCCTCGCATCAGCATCACGACGGACCCGGAATTTTTCGACGAGCATCCGGAATCGGTGGAATTCTGGACGCCAGGCAGCCCGGCTTTTCCTGTCATGCCTGAAGAGCTCGATACGCTGGACACAACGCC
>CAZGSN010000218.1:0-5417 GCA_964528465.1 uncultured Binatia bacterium (SeqCode) | reverse complement strand
TACGCCCTAGCCTTCGTATCCCTCTCCTATAGCCTGCGTGGCATCCCCATTGGGATCGCGTATGCAACCTGGGCCGGGGTGGGAACGGTGTCGATGTCGCTGCTGGGGTGGTGGGTGTACGAAGAAGCTCTCAACCTACCCGTCGTCGGTGGCATCACCCTGATTATCGCCGGGGTAAGTTTGATCAACCTGTACTCGAGCCCGCGCTAAGAAGCGTCTGCACAAGTGCCCTACAACCAGATTGGTGTCGGAATCGGCATCGGCCGAGGTTGGGAGACAGCGTGTTAAACCGGAAAAAATCAGTTGGAACCGCGGATGGACGCAGATAGACGCTGATTGCTTGCGAAACGGATCACTACCAAGAAACACAAGACTGTGGACGGGTAAACCTAAAACGTTTTCTCCTTCTGCCCTTGTGGCTCTTGCCTATATCCGTGTTCATCGGCGTCCATCTGCGGTTCAATTGTTGTTTTCGGGTTAAATGGGCCGAACCGACAGCAACACCGCCAGACGCCTTCGGCTCGAACAACGTCAGGATCGGAGACGCTGCCCCTGGCCTAACGGGCTCAACGGGAGCCGGCGCGGCGACGGAGTTCGATCGGCTCGACCGCAGGCGCGACGCGCACCTGCAACGGTACGACCACGGCACGTGGCTTCTGGCCCAACTCTCGTTCCTTCCATGCCTTGAGTCCGACGCGCAGGTAGTCGGCATTGATCTGCAACAGGTCGCAAACGTTTTCGAAGGAAAAGGGCCAGCTCCGGTCTTCGGAGGCGATCCAGTCTTGTGCGTCGAGAAACAACTGACGCGCCTTACGATCGCGGGCGTGCAGGTGCTTCTGGAAGCAATCTACGGCGTCTTGCAGTACCGCAATGACCAGTCGCCGTTCGGGCTCATGCGCACCCTTCCGTCGCAATGCCGCATAGTACTGCGACGGAAGCACGGTATCCGGCTGCAGCAAATGCGTGAAAGTATCGGTGGGCACGGTGTTGTTTGCCATCGCACTCCTCAATGATCGGCCGTTAGACGATCGACGGCACGAGCTATTCAGTAGCAACTTTGGGCGCTGCTCTGCCAGGGTTGTGGGGCAAAAATCAGATCACGTCATCAACAGGTTTATTACTTAAGGCAGCGCGGATTGCTTCGTCCATCATCCGTTGCGCCAGCGGCGTCGTGGCTTGGTTGAGCGCGTCGGCGCAGTCGCGAATGCGTCGAGGGTCCGTACCGGCGACGGCGGCCTCCAGTTCCTTGATCGCGGCTTCTATTGTTGCGGCGTCGGTGCTTGTCGTGGCGTCGGGACGGCTCCGACCCGCCAGCACGTCTCGCACCGTCCGCAGCAGGGCTTGTCCCTCGGTGCGGACGTCGATGAGCGCGCGTGCTTGCACATCGACGGCAGCATGCTCGAGGGCGTCCTGCAGTAGGGCATCGACGGTGTCGGGCTCGAGATCGTAGGTCGGATGGACATCCATGGCCTTCTCGAGCCCGCTGCGCGAATCCCGCGCGGTTACGCTTAGTAGGCCGTTGGCATCGACGAGGAACTCAACTTCGACACGAGGCACGCCCGCTGCACTCGGCTCTATTCCTGTCAACTGGAAGCGCCCCAGGCTAAGGTTGTCCCGTGCCAACTCACGCTCGCCCTGCACGACATGAATTTCGACGGCCGTTTGGTCCTTGCTGAAGGTGGTAAACACGCGTGTGGCTAGCGCCGGGACCGTCGTATTGCGCTCGATGAGCCGCTCGACGGCTCCCCCAAGCGTCTCGATTCCTAGCGACAGGGGAATGACGTCGAGGAGAAGGACATCGCGTTGATGGCCCGAAAGAACCCCGGCCTGTGTTGCCGCACCAAGGGCGACGACCCGCTCAGGATCGAGCTCCGTGTGCGGCTGACGTCCAAAGCTTTCTTGCACCCGGCGTCGCACCAACGGCATGCGCGTCGCCCCTCCAACCAGGACAACATCGTCGAGGTCGTCGACGCCAATGTTGGCGTCGGCCAATGCCCGCTGGCATAGGCGCAGGGTCCGGTCGACGATCTCCCCCGCCAGGCTCTCGACAGTTTCACGCGCAAGCGCACAGGCGACTACTTCCCCGGCAAGATGGATCTGCGCGATTGTCGTGTTGGCTTCACTGAGTTCACATTTCGCACGTTCTGCCGCCAGGCGTGCCCAGGCTCGCACCGACTTGTGCGAACGCGCCGCCTCGGGAAGCTGGGGCAGGAGATGGTCGACGATGCTCTCATCGATATCGTCACCACCGAGTCGCGTATCGCCCGCCGTGGCCAACACCTCAAAGACGCCGCGTTGCAAGCGCAAGATGGAGACATCGAAAGTGCCGCCTCCTAGATCGTACACAGCGATGACCGCACTAGGACGCCGGTCGAGCTTGTAAGCAAGCGCGGCTGCGGTTGGCTCGTTGAGCAGCCGTAACACCTGCAAACCGGCAAGCTGAGCCGCCGTTCGCGTTGCCTGTCGCTGCTTTTCGTTGAAATAGGCTGGGACGGTGATCACGACCCGGCGCACTTCCTCGCCAAGTGCCTGCTCTGCATTGTGCTTGAGCTGAGCAAGGATCAGAGCTGATATCTCCTCCGGCCGCAGGGAGTGGTCGCCTCCGGCAAACACAGGACCATGAGACAAGCCCATGTGCCGCTTCACGCCTGCTACCAACTTCTCGGGTGCTTCGATCTGCCACGCACGTGCGGACTCGCCGACCACGGCGGGACCCTTGCCAGGAAAGGCCACCAGCGAAGGCACCAAAACGCTGCCCTGG
Source organism: uncultured Binatia bacterium (SeqCode) (assembly GCA_964528465.1). Classification (GTDB taxonomy): domain Bacteria; phylum Desulfobacterota; class Binatia; order HRBIN30; family HRBIN30; genus CAZGSN01. The sequence continues at coordinate 2,656 of CAZGSN010000218.1, read as the reverse complement.
GGGGTGCTAACGAGACGCGCCTCGCCACGATCCCAGTAGCCGATCAGGCTGTGGGTCGTGCCTAGATCAATTCCAAAGACTCGATCCATTCACACCCCGCCGGAATCCTCGATCCTTTGCGACAGATCCTTCAGAAGCTTGTCCAAATAGCCCAGCTCAGACAGCAACTCTCGGGTCTGGTCACGTAACCGGGAGAGAGCTGCGCCGGGATTACTCCACAGCGCAAACAGCGACTCGAGCGAGGCAACACGGTTGTTGCGGAGGGTGACGAGCCGGGACTGCTCGGCAGCCAGAATGGGAATCGCCTCTCGCTCGCCAGCGTCAACACGATGCAAGATCTCATGCGTGGCCAAACAAATGTCGGTAACCGCCCTTGGCAGCGCCCCTCCTTGCTTCCGCAGGTTGTCGCCTTGCAAATCGAGAAAGTGGCGAGCCCGTGTAACCGGGTCGCGCAAGACTCGATAGGCTCGATTGATTTCGGCACTGTGCAAGGTCGCCGTGGCGTGTGCTGTCGCGTCGCCCGCCATGCGACGATCGGGGTGATGCTCCGCGCAACGCTGGTAGTAGCGCTCTCGCAGAGACGCTTGGTCAAGATCAAGGCGCCGTGGCAGGCCAAGCAAGGAGAAGTAGTCCATTCGTTGCCGGCATGGCCGTCGGCCCGCCTCAGGGAAAGGAAGCTAGCTAGACGCTGAACGACTGCCCGCAACCGCAGGTGCGCTTGACGTTGGGGTTCTGCATTTTGAACCCGGACTGCATGAGGGTGTCGTTGTAATCCAACTCCGTTCCATTCAGATATAGGAAACTCTTGCGGTCGACGATGATTTGCGCCCCAAGGTCGCCGAAGGTCTTGTCACCGGGGCGCTCGACATCGAGGTCCATCTTGTACTGCAAACCCGAGCAACCACCGCCCACCACCTTCACGCGCAGCCCGCTGGCGGGTTTATCGTTCGACGCCAGGAGATCACGAATCTTGCTAGCGGCACTTTCGGAGACACTAATCGCCATGATTTCCCTTCCTTTGTTTTTGTTTCTTCCAATCCTCGATCGCAGCCTTAAGGGCGTCCTCCACCATGTTCGAGCACTGAGCCCTTACCGGCAGCAGGCATGTTTCCTCGCCCGTAGGCGGGTTAGGTACCTGGAGTGCTTCCACGACGCTACGGCCCTTCACGTACTCCGTCAGTAAGCTGGCACTCACCATCGAGTTGCTGCACCCGAAGCTCTTGAAGCAAGCATCCTCAATGATCCCAGCGTCATTGATCTTGAGCTGCAGCTTCATCACATCACCACACTCCGGGGCGCCTACCACGCCGGTGGCGACGTTGGGCGTGTCGTCGGGAAAGCTGCCAAGATTACGGTGGGTATCGGCCGGATTACTCATGATTACGGCAACAGGACTCGAAGCATTGGGATCGAGACTAGGGAGTAGCTTAGATGGATCATCGCTGTCACCCCCCAAGGTAGCACGGCCAACTTGCTTATCCATCTAACTCCTGCGCCCGCACGCTTGCTACCGCGGCTGCACGCTTGGCCGCGGTGTAGTGAGGAGACAGCTTTCGCAGGCGGCTGACCTCGGCGATGACGCGCGCCGCCACATAGTCCACCTCCTCCTCCGTATTGAAGCGCCCCAGCCCAAACCGAATCGACGTGTGTGCTTCGCCGTCGCTGCACCCAATCGCCTTCAGAACGTGCGAAGGCTCAAGGGTAAGCGACGAGCAGGCCGACCCAGAAGAAACCGCCACTTCCCGCAAGCCCATTAGCAGCGACTCACCATCGACATGCGCAAAGCTCAGGTTGAGATTTCCCGGCAGGCGCTGGCTTGCGTGTCCTAACAACGTCACTGAATCGAGACCCGCACGGATGGCCGCGTAGAGCCGCTCGCGCAGTCGCGTCAGTCGCGTCGCTTCGCTGGCCATCTCCACTGCGGCGAGCTCACAGGCACGTCCAAGACCAACAATCCCTGGGACGTTCAACGTACCGGACCGCATCCCGCGCTCGTGCCCGCCGCCATCGAAGAGCGGGGTCAATCGCACCCGCGGGCTGGAGCGGACGAACAAAGCACCGCAGCCCTTAGGACCGTAGAGCTTGTGAGCGCTCAAGGAGAGCAAGGAAATTCCCATTGCCTCGACGTCCACCGGAATCTTGCCTACCGACTGCGTGGCATCGCTGTGCAAGAAGACGCCACGTTGCTTGGCGATAGCCCCTATCTCCGCCAGGGGCTGAATGGTGCCGATCTCATTGTTGGCATGCATGACGGAGATCAAGATTGTCTTGTCGGTGATTGCGTCGCGCACGGCTGCCGGATCCAACAATCCAGATCGGTCGACACGCAACTTGGCAACCTGGATCTTGCCGTTGCGCTCGAGGCTCTTGCAGACGTCGAGCACCGACTTGTGCTCCGTGCTGGCTACGATGACGTGGTTCCCGCGTTCCTTGTATTGCTCGACCACCCCCTTGATCGCCAGATTGTTGGACTCCGTGGCCCCGCTGGTAAACAAAATATCCTTGGGCTTTGCGTTGAGGATGCGTCCGATCTGCTGGCGGGCCAGATCAACCGCGGCCTCCGCCTCCCAACCAAACGCGTGGTTACGACTCGCAGCATTGCCATACTTCTCGGTGAAATAGGGCAACATGGCTTCCAGCACGCGCGCATCGACCG
>CAZGSN010000217.1:0-4787 GCA_964528465.1 uncultured Binatia bacterium (SeqCode) | reverse complement strand
GCCAAGTTCTTCACGACGACGTCCACGGGGTAGATGAAGACCTGATTGGTTTCGATCCCGGTGGCCGACCCGTGCATGAAGCTGATCTGACTGTTTGACGGCGCGGCGCCGTGAGCAAACGTGATCCCAAGCGGAATGCTTACGGTCTCGGTTGGCGTCGGCGTCGATGTCGGCGTCTGCGTTGGGGTGAAGGTCGGCGTTGGGCTTACCGTCGGTGTTGGGGTGACGGTGCGCGAAGTGATCGAGGTTACGATCTAGCCTGGCCGCGAGGCGGTGAATTGTCCGGGCTAGGCACGGATTCTATCCGTTTCGGCCGCTTGATGTACGGCCAGATGGCGTCTGTCCGCGCGTCTGGCTTAGTTGCTACGTTTGGCAGCCTCTACGGCTGCACGCACCGGTAAGGCTCGATAGTACGGGTCGAGCGGGTAGCACCCGGAGACGAAGCCTTTGCGTGGTGCGGTGGTGCAGTCGCTGAAGGTGCGGCATAGATGTTTGCGTTGCAAGGATCGGCCACCGAGAACATCCGCGGGCAACTCGGGGTAGGACAGAACCATACGCCCAAGGCCAACGGCATCGAACCATCCCTCACGCACACACGCTTGCGCGACATGTGGGATGTACTCCTGCAAATACGTCCAACCGGAAGAAACCACGACCATCTCCGGAACCGCTGCCTTGATGTCGCGTGCGGCGACAAGCAAGCGATGCACGCCGAGTAACGGATCCTCCGGCGGGGCATACCCATCGCTGGGAGGAAACAAAGCCGGGCGTTGGATGTGGGGAACGTAGTAAGGGCTACCGGCTGTCACGTTGAGCCAGGTGACCCCGACATCACGAAGTGTCCTCACTAGAGCAATCGGCTCCTCGAGATCTGCTTGCGTCGGGACGAGCTGGTTGACCCCAAAGGCATGGATGTAAGGGAGCGGCGCCTGCTCCGGGCAACCGGGGCCCAACCGTCCATCTTCGCTTTGCCCTTGCGGGCGGTGCGGCACGGCATCGAACAGCGATAGACGCACGCCGATCGCAATACGCGGAGCCGCGGAGCCAACGGCATCGAGGACGGCCAATAGGAACCGTGTCCGCTCTGCCAATTCTGCACCACCGAAGCGGCCGCTGCGCGTGCGTGCCGCCAGCAACTCGTGCAGAAGGTACCCGTGACAGTGCTTGATATCGACGAAATCAAATCCTTCCTCTTGGGCGAGATAGGCGGCACGCGCGAAGCAGCGGATCAAGTCGTCGAGGTCGGCATCGGTCAACAGAGGCGTGTCGTCGGTAATGCCAACTCGGCTGTCCAGTAAGGGATGCCGGAAGGCGATGCGCGGTGCCGCGGCAGAGGAGAACGAGTATTGGGTGCTGCCTGCGGATGGCGCCGTGGCGGATCTCGCCCAACGTCCACTGTGTGTGAGCTGCAGTCCGACTAGCGGCGGACACGTACTATCGGTCTCTTGCAAGAGTTCTTGCCGCAGCTTGCCGATCGCGGCTGCGGTGGTTGCGTCGATCAGCAATTGGTTGGGATTGGCTTTGCCGTCGGCACGAACAGCGGCAGCTTCCCCACCCCAGATCCAGGCAGCGCCGGAGCGTCCGAAATTGCGCCAGCGGCGCACCGTCAGCTCACTGGGGAGGCCGTCGGGTGTACCGTCCCAACCTTCCATCGGTTGAATGACGAAGCGGTTGTTGAGTTCGAAACGCCGGCCTCCAGCGCCTCGCAAGGTCAAGGGCTGGGCCAATGGGGAAGCAGGTGCCGACTGGCTAGTTTCGTCGCACGGCAACTCGGCGCCCAAGCTGCGCAAGTGGGAACGAAAGGCGGCGACGCCCCCCATGCCTCCAATGCGAGGATACCGCCCGCTCATCCCGGTGAAATCAATTGGAACCGCGGATGGACCCTTCGACCGGGCTCAGGACAGGCGCGGATAGACACGGATTGCTTGCGAAATGGATCAAACCAAGAAATGCAAAACTGTGAACGCACACACCCAAGATGTTTCTCCTTCTGCTCTTGCAGCTCTTGCCTATATCCGCGTTCATCCGTGTCCATCCGTGGTTCGACTGTTGTTTCCGGGCTCATCCCTGTTTGAGCACCGGTGCCGCCTCCAAGGAGACACCGAGGTCTTGCAGGACGGCACGCACGAAGCGTACATCGGCGTCTAGCTTGTCGCTTACGGAACGCTCGTCGGCAGCCAGGAATTCGATGGTCATCGGACCGTCGTAGCCGGCAGCCACGGCTGCCTTGAGAATCGCGCGATAGTCAAGGAATCCGGATTCGAGAGAGCCCCCGGGATACAGTGGCCCCTCGCCGTCGGGGTTGGCCTGATAGTTCTTGAGATGAAAGTACGCGGCCTTGCCGATCAGGCGTGACGCGTCGGATGGTTGCTGCGCTGCGGCAGTCATCGGCAGAAAATCCAGCACCTGGTAGTTCAGCGCGACGTTGGCGCGGTCGATGCGGTGCAGCAGAGTGTCGATCTGTTCGGGAGTTTCGGCAAACGAGCCCAGGTGGCGTTCGATGACCACCGTAATGCCATCGCCAGCCGCAGCATCGGCAATGGTGCGCATTAGCTCGATGGTCGGCGCCACATCGGTGCTACCTTCTTCCACCGGTTCAGCCCACACGCGCACCAGCCTTGTGCCGAGGGCAGCGGCAATCGCCGCTTCGCGTAAGGCGTCACTGGGTGTCACTTGGCCGAACCGTCCAAGATACGACCCGTACGCGATCACCTCTACGCCAGCCGCACGCACGACGCGGCCGCACTCCTTCGCGGCCTCCACGCCGTCCTGGGGATTGAGATGCGGGGCGTGAGCCGTGATCTCCAAACCCCACAAGCCGCATTCGGCAGCTACCTCCGCCGCTTCTTGCAACGATCGGTCGAGGGCGGAGATGGAACAGAAGCCCAAACGCATGCGATCAAAGCTCCTTTGCCGAATCTGCCTTGGATCGAAGCGGATTCAGCAGGTCAGAGCCGCAGGATCTACCGCCCACATAGCTTGAACGCGGTAACCACGTCGGCGCCCATGTTCTGGTGCAGGACGGGAGCCACCAAGCCGAGACAACCAGGCCCTTGCGAATCGGTCCACTGATCACATGAGAAGTTCTGCAGCTCGAACTGTTTGGCGGTCGCCCCCGTTGCTTGCTCGAGGGCAAAGTTCAACGTTTGCCCAATCTGGTTACTCACATCCTGAATGATCGCCTGAGCGCGAGTGCTGGTGAGGGCAAAGCCAAGCGGTTGACCTAGCCCTTCGTCGCCGCACGGCAAGGCGCGTTCGAGATTGAGGCGGGCGGGCAGTCCGGCCAGGCCATTGATGGGTGCAAACGTGAGAGAACCGGGACCGGTGTTGCCGCTGCCGCCAGTCGGGATGAAGCGGCTATTGCAGACGCCGATATGCGGCAGAGTCTGCCCACACTGGCCATTCCCGGCTCCAGGCGCGGTGTCGCAAGTGCTGTCGTTGCGACAAGTCGCAAAGGTGGGGGGATCGACGCACATGGCTTCTTGTAGCCCACACACGCCATCATCCGACCCCGGCATGGTGTCGCAGTCGCTATCGTCACGGCAAGATTCGAACTCCTTGCCGGACTTGCACAAGCGCGCCCCTTCTTCGAGGACGCCATCCATTTCCGTGCAATCGTCAGCGGTAAAGCCATCCACACCGATCTCGCCGAGATGGTGATCGGCACGCAAGGAGATCGAGTAATCGCTGCCGCCATCGCAATCGATCACACCGGCGTTGGTAATGGGCGGTTGGAGCTGGATACAAACGGTGAAGTTGGCACCGGCGATATTCGCCTGCGCTACCAGGTAATCGGACGCATCCACCACGTTGATGACGGCCACACCGGTCTGTGGGTCCGGCACTCCTGCCTCGAGATCCATGAATGCATTCTCGGCCACGCCGTTACTCTGCCCGCGGAATCCTCCGAGCCGCAGATTCAAGCCCCCTCCCAGCGCCGCGAAGAAACCGCCATTGCTCGGATTGACCTCGAAGTGCCGGCGCCCGAGTGGCGCGTTGGGATCACGCGTTGGGGTTAGGGTAGGTGTATTGGTCAAGGTGGGCGTTGGGGTCGCCGTACCTGGAACGGGGCAGCCCGCTTGCGCCAAGCTCACGCTCTGCACGACATGATCGACGACTACCGTCGCTTCGACCCCGCAGGCTGCCGATGCTTCGCCGGCGAGGGCCGCGTTCGTTAGCAGCACCAATTCCGCCATGCTGATGTTGCCGCTGCTGTCGCAATCGCCTGCGCAGTCGCTGCGCCCGGCAACTGCTGGCGCCACCAGCCCGCAGAGCAACAGCATGGTAAGGCAGGCCGCTTGAATCGCTTCACGCATAGAACGCATCATGACACCTCTTCCAAAAAATGGAGGGCCTCCAGTATCCCCATGCCCATCCAAATACAACGGCCATTGTGGTGACTGGTCGGAATCGTGCCCCAGCACCCCCAGTGCCCGGTGCAAGCGGTGAACTCGTACAGCATGCAGAGGCTCTGCCCCAATGCCGGTCGGCCAAGAAGGCTTCCGCCCCGAAGGGGCAACCATTCGAAAGCCCAGGGTAACGCCCCATATGCGTGACGGCCATGATGGCTGTCAGTATTACGGTCAAAACATCCCGCCTAATCAGGCCATCCTGGGCGATTCCTGTTGCCCCAACTCTGATGTCGTGCGCCCTGGCTTCGTTTGAATCTTGACAGGGAATGCTGGTTACGATAGCTAGCACGTTTTGCGCCAGCTGCCGGGAAATGCTCGGTGGAGTCACGTGCGGTGCGTGCGGCAGCCGGGCCGATGTAGCTCAAATGGTAGAGC
>CAZGSN010000216.1:0-2851 GCA_964528465.1 uncultured Binatia bacterium (SeqCode) | reverse complement strand
CCTTCATCGTCTTTTGCACCCGCCGGCTGGCGAACGCGCGCATCCAAGAATCGAATGATGAAATATCAAATGAACCTGGTATAAGCCTATGACACCAAGTGCAATGCATCGGGCAGTATTGCGTGACTATGCGCGGGCAGTGGTGCATCTTCGAAGCCAATTCGCCGAAAAGCGGTTCGGCTTGATTCTTGGGGCCGGCGTCGTGACTGACTTTAATGTCCCAATGTGGCCGGAACTGGTTCGTAAGGTTGCTGCGGACCCAGACGTTAAAGGTACTCAGCTGCTCAAGGGCGAGGCGTCTAAAAAATCTCTCCCCTACCAAGCAGAAATGCTGTTTCAGCACTATCGGAAGAAGGCACGGACGAAGATTGCCTTAGGCACATCGGAATTGTTTGTCCAGAGCGTAATCAATGCCGGTTGGTCGAAGATCTGCGGCAAGTACATCTACGCGAGCGCACCAAAGAGACTTGATGTGGCGCTGAAAAAGCACGGCTACTTTTCTTCTCTGTTACCGCTTGTTCGCGGCAGCCATCTCACCATAACGTTCAACTTCGACGACTTTCTTGAACGCGCACTGTCGACTCACAAGGACAAAGCGGATTCAGGCCGTGGTTATGAAGTTGTAACAAATCCATGGCCACAATTTAGGCGGCGCAATAGCGTCATCTACCATCCGCACGGAGTTGTACCGTTCGAATCAAACTTAATGGAACTTCCGGCTGACCGCTTCGTTTTCGCCGAAGCTGCATATTCCGCCCAATACGTGGGGTCTCGTGGCCACGATACGTCGTACCTGCTCGGCCATTTTGCACGCAATACGTGCCTCATCATCGGCTGCAGTCTTGAAGACGAACTCCGCAATGTACTAATGCGCGGCGCAGAAATAAACCCGGGCAACTACCATTACTACATTCATTACGTTGAGAGCGATAAGCGGGGACCGAGTGCGGCGCAGAAAGCGCTAATCGCCGAAACCAATTTCAACGTCTATAACCTCATCACGCTGTTTCTGACCCGTGAAAAGATCAAGGCGTTGCTTGAGCTACTGGACGTCCAACAATTCGGCGACAGCAGTTTTAAGGATGCTGCTGAGAACGCCGGCGTAAATTGGAGGTACAACTTCTACCTCACGGGATGCATCGGTGTAGGGAAGAGTACGACAGCCAGCCAGTTACGTAGCTTGCATGCGATGGATGAGTGGCTGGAAGTGCGACCCGCCATCCTGGCAAAATCTTGGGAGTCGCTCACTGCCAAAGAGCGGAAGGCTGCCGATGAGTGGATCGTGAACCAATTCGGCGACAAGAACAGTGCGCTTCGCGATCGTGGCCCAGGAATAGCGATCATTGATCGGCCTCCCCTGGACCCCCTTGCCTTTACACCCGAGAAGGGACGCCCCGCAAAGGCGAAATCTCTGCTCGACCGGATGTGTCCTAACAGAAAACGAGGAACGTCGCGGGTTGAAGACGGAACAGTGATCCTGCTTACTGGAGATGCAGATGTTCTGACAGCTCGAGTAAGGGCAACAGGTAGGGAAGACTATTCGAGGGAACGTCTCGAGCGAATGCAGGAAACAATGCGCCATAACTACAATAGGGATGGCGTGCACGTAATCGACACTAGGAATCTTTCAGTGCAAGAGGTGACCAAACAGGTGGCGGACATAATCCATCGAGCCTCCTATAAACCCTGTGACGTTCATGGAGCATTGGAGGCATACGAAAATGCTATTTAAGAATACTCGACCGTTGGTCTACTTTGCCGCGCCGCTCTTTTCGGAGGCCGAACTCTCATTCAATGTTCGACTGACGGACATTCTCGAACGCACTGTGGACGTCTATCTGCCACAGCGAGATGGAGGACGCTTGGTCGATCTCATCAGTAGAGGAGTTTCGCCGACGGACGCATATACATCGATATTCCAGCGAGACATGGAAGCGCTGCGCGAATGCGATGCGCTACTGATAGTCCTTGATGGACGCTCCATAGACGAAGGAGCGGTTTTTGAACTAGGTGTTGCATTTGCCTCGGGTAAGCCGTGTGTTGGCTATCAGAGCGACCCGCGCAGATTGTTGCCTGTAGGAAACAATCCTATGATTGCCTGCGCTTTGAGTCAGGTTTTTGTGAATTCTGAGTCGCTTTCTGATTGGGCGAATCGGTTGTCGCATTGCGGAGATCAACAGGCTCAGGCGAATCACAATTGACCAAGCTATTAGCGGCGAGTTTATCGACTGCCACACGGCAGGTCACATTGACCGAACTACCGCCGTACCACCAGCGCCGACTCTTTAATGACCCGTGAAACAATAGCCCGCATATCGCGGGCCTTGTCTAATTGAATTTTTGGCTACGTCCTCAAACGTAATCCTTGTACTTCTCCAGAAACCTCACCGGCTTCGACAGCGCATCCCTTCTGAACGGATCGCCCAGCTCGCGGGTGCACATGATCTCGAGGATGCAGGTCTTGCCGTGGTTCATCTGCAGGTCGATGGCCTTCTTCAGCGCGGGGCCGACGTCTTCCAGCTTGTCCACCGTGATGCCCTCGGCGCCCATGGCGCGGGCGATGCCGGCGAAGGACTGGTTGTCGAGTTCGCCGGCGACGAAGCGGCGGTTGTAGAAATCCACCTGGTTCTTCTTCTCCGCGCCCCACTGGCGGTTGTGGAAGACGACGGCGGTTACCGGGATGTTGTGGCGCACGCAGGTCATGGTTTCCATCAGGCTCATGCCCCAGGCGCCGTCGCCGGCATAGGACACGGCCGGGCGATGCGGCGCGGCCACCTTGGCACCGATGATGGTCGGGAAGGCATAACCGCAGTTGCCGAAGCTCATCGCCGCGAAGAAGCTGCGCGGTTTC
>CAZGSN010000215.1:0-8833 GCA_964528465.1 uncultured Binatia bacterium (SeqCode) | reverse complement strand
TCAAGTCCATGACTTATAGATCCTCCAATTCCCGAAGCTTCTCCTCGATTCTTGCGTGCAAGACTCGAATCACAGACGCGATGATGGCGATCGCAATCATACCCCCTGCGATGCGTATCCACCCAGCCGAACCGACGTTGGCAAGCAGCCATCCGATCAGGCTGATTCCGGTGGCAATGGCGATACCCAACCAAAGTTTCAAGTACGCGATCTTTTCTTTTGCCACGTCGGCTTTCGACATGATGCATTCCCGTAGACGGGTCCCTAGTACCGGATGTGGGCTGTCGCAACAACAAGCGATCGAGGGAGAGATGAACGTGCCTATCTCGCTCATCACCACCGGCTCTTTCCCAGGCTAGAGCCGGCTAGAGCTCGGGAACGAGGCATCGAAATCGCCAAACTCCAGGGTTCCGGCGAAAGTCGGGGACCAGCGTGGTCAGTTGGGAAGCATCCAGTGCTGGCTTTTGCCGGCACACGAGCAGAAACGCTGGCTCCGAGAAGGTCGCCAGTTTCTATCTCCCGGTAACCAGAGCAGCACGCGACTGCAAAAGTTTTCAGTGACAGGGGCGGGTAGTCGGGTTATACGGCGGCGCGTTGCCTCGGCTGCAAGGGCAGGGAAGGAATCGATTTTCAGGTAGGGAAGCGTGACGGCGAAGAAGCAAAACACAGGCGGTAATGGCGAGTGGACAGCCCCGGCGGGCACGCGGGTTCTGGTGGCCGAAGACGATGTGGTCAGTAGTACCTTGCTCTCGTATCTCCTGCGCGCCGCGGGCTGTGATGTGGAAACGGCCACAAGCGGCGAGCAAGCTGTGCAGATAATCGAGGGCCAAGCATTTCACGTTGCGTTCTTTGACCTAATGCTTCCCGGCATTACAGGTCTGGAGGCAGCGCAGCAAATCCGGGCGCGTTCCGACGACTCCCTTGCGCGCCCGTCTTTGAAACTTGTGGGGATGTCGACCTTGCCGCTGGAAGAGGTCTGGAAGAGCTGCTCTGCCGCTGGGATGGATGCGTTCCTCGGCAAGCCGATCCAGAAGGAGGATGTGATCCGCGCCCTGCGTCATGTCTTGACGGAGGACATTCCCAAACCCGAGTCGCCGGCAACGGAAGCAGCGGATGCCATCGATCTTGCCCCGCTGCTCAAGCGCATCGGGGGAGATGCCGAGTTTGTGCGGGAGCTGGCGGCGGGGTTCGTCGGCCGCTGTCCGTCGATGTTGGTCGAGATACGCGATGCGCTGTTTCGATCCGATCGCGAGCAGCTCGTGATGACCGCACACCGACTGAGTGGAAGCGCCATCGAGTTTGGCGCCGGAAAGGTGTTGGCCATTACCCGCGAGCTAGAGCGTCTAGGGCACAAGGGCGATGTCCGCCGCGCCAACAAGCTCTTGCCCTCCTTGGAAACAGCCGTTGCCCAGATGCACGGTGCGCTCAAGCAGGTTCGCGACGGTGCCCGCGTCTAAGCAGCCTCTTGAAGTACCAGGGAAGGTAGTCCTCGCTAAATCGTTCGGCGGCCAGATTCGATACCGAGTCCGATGCCGATGCCGACCGCGGCCGGGTAACGATCCAGCGCGGGACATCTCGAAGAAGATTCGAGACCCGAGCCTCTTCGAGGCTCAGGTCTACTTGCCGAGATCGATGCCAAGCTGCAGGCGGTCGGAAAGATTCTGACCCAGGAGCGCGTTGACGTCATTGCCCTCTTTGACGGACGCCTGGCGGGGGCCGTGCGTAGAATCTTTTCGAACAGGTCGGCCGCATCGACGCAGCGGTTGCGTCAAAGGTGGAGTCGTGCGCCGTCCGATGGGGCCTGGGTCTACTTTGTCTCAGCGCAACTTGCCAGTAGAATTAGGAGTTCCGACATACTAGGTGGGCGGACGACCAGGCACTCCATGATGGAACTTAGAGGGCGAGGGCGGCCTCGAAGAGCAAGGGCCACCGCAACACGGCGACCGATCCGGCTCGCGGTGCTCGCGAGCACGCAGCCGGCGGCTAGGGTCCTCGGGGGCGGGGCAAGAACGATTTCCTGCTGGTGGACATCCGCTGCCTACGGCCATCACACTCCACTCCTTGAGGAAGATTGATCTTGTTGCATTCGAAGGGAGGTGGCTTGAGCGCCGGGGCGCGATGTGTCCAGCTCTGCCTTGCCTTGCTCCTGCTTGGCGTGACCAAGGGGAGGGCTGACGATGTGCCTAGCGACTCTCCCCGCACGCCAGAGGCTAGCGCCGCGGCTCTGTCCTTTGGGACGTTCCCGTCGCACTCGTTGGTGCGGCTGGAGGGCTTTTATGCAGATCTCGCCCTGCATTTGAGTGAGCAGCTCCACGTCTCGGTGCGTTTTGGTACCAGCTCTAGTCATCAGCGTTTTCGCGAGCGGCTCCAGCGCCAGGAGTTCGATATTGCGCTGGTGCAGGCATCCGACTTTCCGCGCTACGCGACGGCGCAGGCCTACGTGCCGCTTCTCCGGTTGAATGCCGGACGCCTAGTGTTCTTCGTTTCTCCGAACAGTGACATTCTCAAGCTCGCCGATCTACGTGGTCGCTCGCTTGCGTTGCCGCCGATCGAAGAAGACTCCTCCAGCATGTCTCTGGACCGACTACGCGAGGCGGGGCTGCAACCGAATCGCGACGTCAGCATCACCTACTTGCCGCAAAATAGCGCCTGCCTGCAGCACGTCGTAACCGGACGTTCCGCTGCCGGTGCGGCCTCTACCGACGCTTTGGCGTTTCTAGGTGCTCGTGCCGGTGTCGACTATCGGGTGATTGATGAGGGACCGCTGCTCGATGCACCGCTGATCCTTGTGGCGAGCCGGCTATCCGATGAGCAGCGGCGGGCCGTGCAAGACGGGCTGCTGAGCTGGGGAGAGCAATTGCGGGCGCAGGCAGACATTCCAGGGAGCTGGCTCAAGCTGACGGCCATCGAGCCGGGGAGTACCTTGCACGACTCTGGCAAACGGGTGACACAAAGCGCCCAACCCAGCGTCGACGGGCGACACCTGACACGCCAGCCTCATGGTGCAGACAGAAAACGCGGGGGATCGTAACATCATGCCATCGCTATCCCTCAAGTACCGCATTGCTCTCACGGCGCTGACCTTACAAGCCACGGTCCTGTTGTTCGTGGTGTGGCGCGTGGTGAGTGTTTCCATCGAGAGCTCTCGGCAGCGCGCTGAGATTGCCGAGCGCGCTACCCTGGGCCTGCTCGAAGACGTGGCGCGGCGCGCCTTGCTGACGGCAGAGTACGCCGAGTTTCAACCCTACATTGATGTGCTGGTGCGTGACCCGCGCATGCAGGCGGTGGTTCTGTGGGATGATCGCAATGTCGTCGTCGCTAGCACCCGACGTGGCGACACCGGCAAGGTCTCGCCCCAGCTCGGCGATAGCCGTGATGGCTCGTGGATGCACATTCCCATCGCCAATGCGGCGGGCCCACTGGGGCGGCTGTCGGTTCAGTTCTCCAGCGTGCCTCTTCAGGAGGCGCGGCGCGCGGCTTGGTTCGAAGGCGCACGCACCGGGGCGATCGGGTTGATCTTGATCGCGGCCATCAGTGTATCGATGGGGCTGGTGCTGACGCGCCGTCTCGACCAACTCGTCGAAGGCGCCCGCCGGGTTGGGGCTGGCGAAGAAGGGGTGCAGACAGGTCTGCGCGGGAGCGATGAGATTGGCCAACTCGGAGAGATCTTCGACGACATGGCCTACAAGGTCGAGGAACACGTGCGTGCTTTACGCACCGCGCGCGATCAACTCGAGCATCGCGTTGCCGAGCGTACCGCCGAGTTGCAGGACGCCAAGGAGAAGGCGGAGGCCGGCAACCGCGCGAAAGGGACGTTCCTGGCGACCATGAGCCATGAGATTCGCACGCCGTTGAACGGCGTCATAGGCATGGCGGGTTTGCTGCTCGAATCGCCGTTGACCCCGGCGCAGAGGAAGCACGCTGCCACCATCCTGTCGTCTGCGGAAGCTCTGCTGGCGGTGCTCAACGATGTCCTGGACTATTCCAAGATCGAAGCAGGCAAACTGTCGCTGCAGATTGTCGATTTCGATCTCCGCAAGACCGTTACCGACATCATTGCCTTGTTTGCCGAGTCGGCCAGGGTGAAGGGTCTCGAGCTGAGTCCGCGCATCGAGGCCAACGTACCGCATTGGGTACGCGGTGATCCTGCACGCTTGCGCCAGGTGTTGACGAATCTAGTGGCGAACGCCGTGAAGTTTACGGAGCGCGGCTATGTACGCGTTGCGGTGCGCAGGGAAGAGGCTGGCGGTGCGGGCGTTCCCTTGCGCTTTGAGGTGTCGGACAGCGGTATCGGCATTGCCGAAGATGCCCGGGAGCGACTCTTCCGTCCGTTCAGCCAAGCGGAGGATTCGATTACGGAGCGTTACGGTGGCACCGGTCTCGGCTTGGCCATCAGTCGCGAGCTGGTCGAGATGATGCGCGGGCGTATCGGCTGCGAAAGTAAGATCGGACAAGGCAGTGCCTTTTGGTTTACCGTGACGCTGGCGAATCCGCGCAATGCTGCCAATGCAGACGCGACGGCAGCTCAATCGCGCGGCGCTCAAGTGCCGGAAGGCTGGAAGGTCGCTGCCGATACGACCGTGTTGCTGGCGGAGGACAATCTCGTCAACCAGCGCTTGGCCGTACACATGTTGGAGAGGTTCGGTTGCCGGGTCGACGTCGTCGGCACAGGTCGTGCCGCTGTCGAGGCTGTGGATCGAAGATCGTACTCTGCTGTCTTCCTGGATTGCCGCATGCCCGAAATGGATGGCTTCGAGGCCGCACGTCGCATTCGTGCCCGTGAACGCGGGCAGGCGAAGGACGCCGGCACACGCAAGGCGCGAGAGCATGTCCGCATCATCGCCATGACGGCTTACGCCATGCTGGGTGATCGCGAACGCTGCCTCGAGGCCGGGATGGATGACTACATCACCAAGCCGGTACGAGCCCACGACCTCTACCGGGTTCTGAGTGGTAACGTACTTCCCCCAGAAAAGTCTGTGCCTGCGAGCGTGGAGCCCGAGTCGGCGGCTGTGCTGGATCTGCATCCGCTCTTGGATGGCTTAGGCGGAGACCGCGCGGCCTTGCTGCATGTCTTGCGTATTTTCAAGGACCAATGCGTTACGCTGGTGGCACAAATCGATACCGCCACGGCCGGCAAGGAG
Organism: uncultured Binatia bacterium (SeqCode); assembly: GCA_964528465.1. Lineage (GTDB taxonomy): Bacteria > Desulfobacterota > Binatia > HRBIN30 > HRBIN30 > CAZGSN01. The sequence goes on along the minus strand of CAZGSN010000215.1, from coordinate 3,689 downwards.
CTGACTAGGGTGGAGGACGCGGCGCATAAGCTCATCGGCAGCGCTGCGCAGGTAGGCGCCAACCACATTGCGGCCTTGGCGCGCGAACTCGAAGCGAAGGCTCTGGCGAAGGACCCCGCAGCCTGCGTGGCTTTGTCGCAGGCTCTGCGCGAAGCCACAAAGGAAATGCAGCGCGTCGCCGACCAGGTGCTAGCTCAACCGACGCTCACGTCCGTCTAGATCCGCCTGTGCTAGACCTGCCATAGGCCATGTGTTCCGGGGCGCTATGGCTAGCGGAGTCGGTATTGAGCCCGTTTCAACCCGAAAACCTCAGTTGGAGTGGACGTCAACCGGACGCGCGCTTCGAGACGCCGCCAAAATCCTTCGATACGCTTCGCTACTCAGGAGGCGGCTCCTCAGCGCGAACGGAGGCTGGGCTCCGCAAACAATTTTTCCGTTCGGCCTGAGGAGCGGCCATCTGTCCAGGCCGCGTCTCGAAGGCCGTCCCCAGTGTCCCTGCGGGAACGTGAGCAATTGAACTGATGTTTTCGGGTTCAAGTTGGACCTTCCCACCTGTGTCGCGGCCGATACCGACACCGACTCCGACCCCGATCTGCTTGCAGGGCTCGTTGTTCAGAGGTTCCTTTAGAAGGGGGGGCTCGGACGGAAGCCCAGGGGGGGAGAAGCCTCCGTCCGAGTTGGGGGCACATCCCATCTCTGAGATGTGAGGCTGACCAGTACGATGAGCTGTTGAGCACACACCGTGCCGGAACGAAGTTTCGTGTAGTCCAGGAATCGCGGCTGCGTATCAATGGGCGAGGTGTCACGTTTGAGTGACAAAAAGCGGCAAACCGGTGAGGAATTGCCACCGTAGGCGTGGGTGTCTTGCTTGGACTGTTGCGTAGCGGATAAGGGTAGGGGGCATGGGCGATACCGTAATACGCTTCTACTTCAGCTTCCGCAGCCCATACGCTTGGCTGGCCGCGGAGAGATTGGATGCGGAGTTTGGAGATCTCCCCGTATCGCTAGAGCTCGTGCCGATTTATCCGACTCCCGGCGAGTTTCCGAATGATCCGACGATGGTTCCTGCGAAACTTGCGTACATTGTCCAGGACATCTTGCGGTTGGCCCGCGAGCAGGGTTTCCGTGTGCGTTTTCCACCCCCCGGAGACCCTGACTGGTCGTTGTCGCACGCTGCGTTCTTGATGGCCGCACAACTTGGAGATGGGAAGGCGTTTCTCCGGTCGATGTTTCGGAAGCGGTTTGTCGAAGGACTCGATCTGGGAGATAGCGAGATTATCCGTAGCGCCGCACGCGAGGCTGGCCTCGACGGTGATGTGGTGACGGCAGCGGCCAACTCTGCTGATCTGCGCATGCAAGTCGGGCAGGGTTGGCGGCAGGCGGTGGAACAGGATCGCATCTTTGGTGTTCCCAGTTTCGTCTATGCGGGCAAACTCTACTGGGGGCAGGACCGCATGCACGTCCTACGAAGGGCGATCCTGCGAAAGTCGAATCTGCCGGGCGGGTAAGATTTCGCAGGTGCAATCGCCAACGTTGTAGTAAGGTGGCCGCCATGCGCAAGATTGTTCTCTTGAGTTGGGCTCTCCTGATGGTTCTGGCGCGCGGCTCGGCTGCGGATGAGCTGACACGGCGCGCGTCCTGTCGCTTGTCCTTTGGCAACACCGTGCGCCAGCGGGCTTCCTTCATCACCGGGCAGGGGTGGCTTTGTCACCATGCTCGCCTGCTGGGCAAGATCCCAGCGACGGTCGATTGCAGTGACAACTCGACGTGGGCGGCGAGCGGCTACAGTGCTGGTGTCGAGGCGCTGGCGCGCGGGCTCGAACGTCTGCGCGCGCAGGCAGCGGAGTGTACCGTGCCGACCACGGCGGAAGTCGGTTACACCAGTTGCCCGGCACCGTGCGCTGCGCTGCCGACATCGACCTTCGCCGAGTTGGGCGAGTGCCTGGAGTGTGTCACCCAGGCGAGCGCCCTGGCTACTTTTCAGTCGACTTTGGGAATGCCGCCGGCCAGCGTGTCGCGAGCAGCCCATAACTGCCACCAGAACATTGCCCGCGGCAGCCTGATCTACCTGAACAAGCGCATGAAGATGCAGCACGACTGCAAGATTTTGCAGGAGATCGGCAAGCCCGAGTTTGCCGGCGTCGATTGTGCCGACGTCGACCAGCCGACGCATCCATACAACGCGCGGGCTGTGCGCGCCGTCGACAAGATCACCCGGCAAATCTCCCGACGCTGTGCTGCTGTGGCGTTGGATACGGAACTCGATACCTGCGGTAGCGATACGACGACGGAGATTGCCTGTGTGCTGAACGCCGTCAATCATTGGACCGACACCCTCATGACCGCGCTGTACCCACCGTTTTGAGATTGCTCCCCGTTGGCGGCGAAGTACGGCGAAACGTTTCGCACTTGGCGCGCATCTGACGGGTCATGGCACCCCCCTCTCTCCCTACAGCGGAGCCCTCGGCAGCGACGGCTGCCTCGACGCAACAATTCTCCCCGCAAGACTGGCGGCGCTGGGGGCCTTATCTGAGCGAACGGCAGTGGGGCACGGTACGCGAAGACTACAGCGCCGGCGGTAACGCCTGGGAGTATCTCTCCCATGATGCGGCGCGTAGCCGAGCCTACCGCTGGGGCGAGGACGGTATTGCTGGGTTCAGCGACGACCAGCAGCACCTGTGCCTAGGGCTGGCGTTGTGGAACGAACACGACCCGATTCTCAAGGAACGGCTATTCGGGCTGACCAACAGCGAAGGCAACCACGGCGAGGACGTCAAGGAACTCTATTACTACCTAGACGCGACGCCCACGCACTCGTACTTGAAGATGCTCTACAAGTACCCGCAGCGCGCCTTTCCCTACAGTCAGTTGGTGGAAGGCAACCGTGCGCGCGGCAAGGAGGAAGCGGAGTTCGAACTGCTCGACACGGGTGTGTTCGACGACGATCGCTACTTCGATGTGTTCGTCGAGTACGCCAAGGCCGATCCCGATGACATCTTGATGCTGGTCACCGTCCACAACCGCGGTGCCGAGGCTGCACCGATTCACCTGCTGCCGCAGGTTTGGTTTCGCAATACCTGGAGTTGGAAGCCGAACAGCGCCAAGCCCGTGCTGTGCGCCGAGCCTGCGGGTAGCCTGCGGGCACAGATCGAGAACTGTCCGCCGTTGTTCCTGTATACCGACGGCAATCCGACCTTGCTGTTTACGGAAAACGAGACCAATGCGCCGAGGCTTTTCGGATCTCCAGCCCCCGGCCCATTCAAAGATGCCTTTCACGACTGCGTCGTTCACGGCAACCGGGCTGCCGTGAGTCAGGGTGCGCAGGGCACCAAGGCGGCGGCCTGGTATCGCTACGAGGTGCCGGCGGGGGGCAGCGTGTCGCTGCGTCTCCGCCTGCGGCCGCAGCAAGTGGCCTCGCCGTTCGACGACTTTGATTCCGTCGTAGCGCACCGCCGACTCGAGGCGGACTCATTTTACGACGGTTTGCAGAAGGACATGGTGGATGTCGATGCACGGCTTGTGCAGCGGCAGGCCTTGGCGGGAATGATTTGGAGCAAGCAGTTCTATTACTTCGATGTTCCTGAGTGGTTGCGCGGCGATCCCACGCAACCGCCGCCACCGCCGGGTCGGTACCGCGGCCGCAACCATGAGTGGGAGCATCTCAACAACGCCGACATCATCTCCATGCC
>CAZGSN010000214.1:0-8145 GCA_964528465.1 uncultured Binatia bacterium (SeqCode) | reverse complement strand
ACCCGATCGCACGCAAGCGGCCCATGGGTTGCCGCAAGATGACGTTGGAACAGGCGCTCGCGCACAGATTCCTCGATCATCCCGGTTTGCCCGGCCAGGATGTCGCCCAGCAGGCTGCGGACGGCTGCAGGTGTGGGTGCGCAATGGCTGAGCCCGTTCGGCAAATGGTAGTCGTAGGCCTCGGAAGTGACCGGCATGTAGCTTACCGCCGGCGTGCCGAGCACGCTCGCCTCGACTGCCGTCGTGCATCCATTGTGCAGCAACACGCGGGAAGCCATCAGCCAGGGTACGACATTACCTTGGTGCACGACATCTACCCTCGGGCAAGCAGACAGGATCCGCCGCCACACATCGTGATTCTCCGAAGGATGCGGACGCAGCACGATCGCATGATTGGGAAACCAAGCGGCGAGCTGTGGAATCAGTTCGCGAAAGTGGTCGTAGATCGCTTGCTGATGGTCTGCCATGCCGGAGGCGAATGGCAGACTCATGCCGCGACCCGTGCGGCTGACGTGGGCCTGGCCGTGTACATCGTGCTCGATGAGGTTCAGCGACGGCACGAAGTTATTTACAAACGAGAAATTGGTGTTCACCAGAATGAAGTCGCCATAGCGAGCGCGGAGAGCAACGACTTCCGGTTCGAAGTAGCCACGTACTTCGGGACGCAAGAGATCCATGCGAGGATTGCCGGTGACATGGACAGGAACACCCGTGTACCCGTGGTAACTGGTAAAGAACTCGGCATCGTCGCTGCCCCAGGCAAACAACTGGTCGATGACCTTGAAAGTGTCCTCGGAATAGCGCCAAGCGTAGTACTCGGGAGAGCTGTAGCGCACGAGACTCTCCTCGTCCCAGGCTACGATCTCGTGGCCAAGTGCGCGAATAATACCCAGCATGCGCTTGCTGATCGAACGCATGCTCTTGGCCAGGAAGATCCCGCGTGGCAGGTAGGGCATCGCGAAATTGACGTAGGTGCGGGACCCCAACACCACCGGCAGCCCGCGCTCGGCGGCCACGCACGCCAACAATAGCTTGGCATCTAACTCGCGTACCTGGTTTTCGACGGGGATGATAAGGGTTGGTGTATTGCGCATGACGACGATCAAGTATTGGAGAAAGACTCAGGTCTACCGGTGTGTCGTTTTCCGAAAATCACTGCCTGCCGAGGAAACTAGCGGGGCTATCCCATGGAAGCCACGGCCAACCTTGAAGCATGCAAGCTTGAAAGAGAAGCCCGGTAGCTCGCACTGGCGTGCGGACTGCGCCGGACGCCCGCTTTGATGGTGAAGTCATAACGTCGCGGTGCGGATAGTACGCGTCGGAAGCTGTTGTCAACGACTCGGCTTGGCGCCCGATCCGGCTTGGCGCCGGATCGGGCGGCGCACGGTGCACCGGTTCAGCGGTGTCGGGGGGCGCAGCGTTCCGAAAACGAAACCCGTCAGCCCAGGGGTAGTGGGGGCAGGCCGCACGCATTGACAGGGCTGGTGGCTCTGCCTAATGGCGCGGCTCAAATGACTCTTTGCGACCAAACCGCAGCAGTAAGGGCCGCATCGTTTACTGCACTCGTCATGGCGGGCAGTCGGCCTAGTGGTGACCCGCTGGCGAGTGCGCTGGGCGTCCCGTTCAAGGCGCTGATTCCCGTTGATGGGACTACGATGATTGCTCGAGTTGTCCGCACTCTTGTGGAGTCTGCCCCTATCGGGCGTATCATTGTGATTGGGCTCGGACGGGAGCAAGCCGACTTGGCGGCTGACTGTCAGAGACGAGTGGAGCTGGTGCCCGCGGCGGCCACGCCTGGGGCAAGCGCGGCGAAAGTAATTCGCGATCTAGATCTCAAGGCACCACTGTTGATCACTACGGCGGATCATCCCTTGCTCACGGCGCAAATGGTCGATGAGCTGTGCCGTGAATCCCTCGCTAGCCGTGCCGACGTCTCTCTGGCTCTGGCGGATGGGCCTTCCGTGACACGAATCTTTCCTGGCATACGCCGTACGCATCATAAATTTCGCGAGGGCGCGTACTGTGGATGCAATTTGTTCTGCTTGCTAACTGCCGCCGGTCGCGAGGCTCCTAGCCTGTGGATGCAGGTCGAGCAGCACCGCAAGAAGCCTTGGCGGTTGCTTAGCTTGCTCGGGAGCTGGACGGTTGTTCGCTACTTGCTTGGGTGGCTGTCGCTTGCCGACGTCGTCGCCCTAGGCAAGACGAAACTTGGCTTAGTCGCACAGCCAGTGATCTTGTCCGACCCTGTTGCCGGATTCGATGTGGATACGGTCGAGCAGCGCGATGCTGCCGAGGCCTATCTCAAAGAGCGTAGGGGCGCGTCCTCGTAGATCAGCTCGCTACGCGTCGGTGGCGTTGTCCAACGCGGGGTAGGCTGCAACTGGACGTTGCTGATCCACGGCGTCGACAGGCGTGATTCGATTATGCCGGCTACGGCGGCTGCCGGCGGGATGTCTTCGGGATAGTCGATCTCTGCCCAAGCGAGTCTGTTCATGGCGACACTACGCACCAGGCGCCGGCGCGCCAGCAAGGCAACTGCGGCAAGGTAGTACTGCTTGTAAGCGTCCGTGTTCCGCGCCACTTCTTGAATCGCCTCGCGAAACATTTGCGGCGCAAGGCCGCGATAAAAGGTCAGGCCGATGGCCTCGGCGTCGATGCTGTCCGTGGGCAAGCCTTTGTTGACCTGCAGCACGTAGTCGCCGTCACGCGCCACCTTCATGTCGTCGGCGTCATACGACCCCTTCTCGACAATGGCCATGGAAACGGCTGGGTGCGTGCTAGCCAGCAGGCGACCGATAATGGCAGGCTCAAAGAGGGTGTCGCCGTTGATCAGTAGGAAGTCGTTGTTCATTTCCCCGAACGCCTCGATGCAACTGGTGAGATTGTCGGCGCGATCCCACAAGGGATTGTAGATGGCATTCACGCGAAGGCCGAAAGGCCGGCAGGTCTTGAGATGGGCTCGGACTTGGTCCGCGGCAAAGCCAACAACAACGCTGACTTCACGAACCCCGGCATAGGCAAGAGACCGCAACTGCCATTCCAAGACGCTACGCCCATGCAACGGCAACAAGCACTTAGGTCGTGAAGAAGTGTGCACCTGCAACCGCCGCCCCTGACCTGCACTAAGGATAATTGCTTTCACCCAGCCCTCGCCCTGCTGTATTTGCGGTTACCCTGCTCACCCGCGCGCCGACCTTAATCAAAACTTAACGGAAACGTCAAGCAGGAGTGGCGCACTTAATGCTGGGAGGGGAGGCTGGTCTGAAAACTAGCGAAACGCCCCGGCGCGATAGAGGCGCCACAATTGCGCCAGTAAGGCGGGGATCGGCCAGCGTTTCTCGCGCCAGTTTTGGTCGATGGCCACGTCCGAATGGCGGGCCATCTTCCACAAAATGTAATCGATGCCGCCCTCGAAAATCAGCCCGTTGCGGAGGATACGTAGAAGAAACCAAAACTTGGCATTGGCGACGCGCAGGGTCCAGAGGTCACGTTTGGGCCTTTGCCAGAGGGAGGACTTGGCGAGCTTTTTCTCGTTGGTGCTATCGCTACGAAGACCCAGGGCGAGCTTGGTAACTCGTTCGTAGCGCTCGCAGGCGTTGTTCCACAGTTTCTCAACCACGTCCGGTTGCTCGGTCCGTAGCTCGGCTCGATAGGTTTGGCGCCAGGTAGACATCCACAACTCCCGGCTGTCGAATTCATCCGGCATCAGGGGCAGACCCGCAGCGACGAAGGTCTCAATCGAGTTCACCAAGGCCTGGGTAACGGCCTTGCGGACGCTCTCGTCGGCCGCCCACACGAGAGTGCAGGGCTGCGCAAAGCGGGCCCAAAAGTAAGGCTCGAAGCTGTGCTCCGTCGTGCGCAAGCTCAGATCGGCAAGAGAAAGGACCGCATACTTGCAGCGAATGACTTGGGAGCCGCGATGTGTCTCCAGATAAAAAACGTTGGGCGGAAGCCAGCGGTTGGCGAGCACGAGAAGCGGGCTGGAGTAGGCGTTGCGGTAATCATCTACCAACGCGTACAGGTCTAGCAACCCCTCGTCATCCACCCCTCGCCGTTGGTTGGAGCCGTAAAATAGTACGCCGCGCAAGGCAGAGCCGAAGCGGGAGCGAAGTATGTCGGCGAGCGTGTGTGCTCCTTGTGGAGCTGGTTTCTGCAACTCGCCGGCGACGATTGCCGCCAGTTCTTCTCGGGCGCTTGCCATCAAGCCCGAAGAAAATAGGCCTTCTGCCGGGCCGACAGGGTTACGGTTTGTGTGGCTTCTTCCAGGTGGAAGAGTTCGCCATCCAGGGTGAAGCCGCAGTCGACGCTGAGAACGACCTCGTTGGCATTGACGCTACGCCAGCCGTTGCTGGGATTGAGGGAATCCGGCTTCCTATCCTGAAACAGCGCCACAACCGTGCGTGCAACATGACGTGGAAGGGTTCGTAGAATGGTGATGCGCACCGGTCCCGGACCAGTCCCCCAATATGGTCTTATGCCGACGATCTGGCGGTCCATGGTCGAGGCGAGAGCGGCAAGGTAGGTTTCCTTTGGCAACACCTCGCCATCGATGCGGATATCGGCCTGCATCGGTGGAAACAGATCGTCGCTGCGCCCAAGTAGCAGCTTGACGGTGAAGGTTAGGATTGCCAGGCCGCCCAGGGCTTGGCCGTGGACCCCACGTGAGCCGATCTCCTGGTGGGCGAAGCCAATGCCGTGGTAGACCGCGCCGGTGCCGAACATCATGGCGTACTGCCGTTCACGCCCGGTATCGGCACACAAAACGGGACTGGCTTGAATGCGTCCGGCGAGAATCCCGTGGTTGGCCGCGTGCAGCAGGGTGCGCAATGACGGCAGCGGGCGCATACTGTAGCCGATGTTGCGAGCCGACGAATTCGAGGTGCCGCCCGGAAGCACCGCCAGCACCGGTAGGGACTCACGTGCTGGTCGCAGCAGGGCAGTAAGAATGGCCTGTACCGTTCCATCGCCACCGTTGGCGACGACGATCTCCACGCCTGCGTCGGTCAACTCCTCGGCGGCGCAATACATTTCGTGCAGTGTTTGGACCCGACGATGCAATACGTGGGGGTAGCCTACGAGAAGCTCATCGATTGCCGCCAATAGTCCCTTGCGAGCGTTCTGTCCGCTCTTTGGGTTGCTGATGATGCCAACCCGCAAAGATCTGCTGGCCACCGACCCTTCGGCGACTCGCGGGGGAGGCATCTCGTTTTGTGTGTTCGCGCCTGGTGCCGAGGCTCTCTCCATTACGCTTCTCCCTGATCTTGCAGGCGAAGCACGGCCAACTGATCGGGCGCGAACGGACGCGACCAAGCCGGTAAGTCGGGGTGGTCCAGGTGTAGATCGGCCAGCCAAGATCGTAATGATCCACCCTGCACGCGGGTCATGAGTGCCTGCAAAACGCGGGTCGCCAGGATCGCGCTGGAAAGCAGCGTCCAGCCGACCACAGCCACGAGCCCGGCGTGCGCATTGCCCAGAAGCATGCCGCCGGTAAGCAAGAGCAGGGAAGGGTTGCGGCGGGCGATGATGAGACGAAAGTAGGAGTCGAAGGGTCGCCACACGAACATGGTGAATCCGGCGAGAAGTTTTTTGAAGGTTCCTTCGAGCAAGCGGCCTACGATATACCCGGCAAGGAGCAGAACCAGCATGTCGTGCATGCCGGCGAACTCCTCGGCGGTGCTGATGCCATAGCCCCAGGCGATGTACCACAAAGGCGGATGAATCAGATCGATGAGGTGGTCGAAGTAATGACCAAAACGCGTCGAGGTGACGGTAACGCGTGCCAGCTTGCCGTCGACGGTGTCGAGGAAGGTCATGGTCCACGCCAGGCACAAGCCCAGGCCGAGCCACCCGTGGGAAAAGAGAGCGATGACAACGATTGCCAAGGTCAGGCTAACACTGGTCACGGCGTTGGGCACAATGCCGTAACGCGTGCACAGGTGCGTGGCGCGGCGCGCCAGCGGCGGCCATACCCACTTGGTCACTAGGTCCGTTGTTCCCTTGTACGCGCCATCGAAGAGGTAGCGCTCGATGGTCTTCTGGTGTTCACGACGCACTGGCAAGACCAGAGGGGCAACGGCTTTCTTCTGCGCGTCGAGTAGCGATGGCGACAGCGAGGCGGGAGTTTCACGGGCAAGATCCGGGATAGCCGACGCCAGGAGCTCGCCACTTACTACTGCCGCCGCTCGCTCCCCTAGTTCCGCGCCCACTCTGGCAGCAACGACAGTTCCCGCAGCGCTGGCAGTCAGGAGCAATGGCCTTGCGGTGACCAGCTCGCGCAGGGTGCGATCGTCGTAGATGTAGTCGACACGCAGGATCAAGATCTCACAGCCGGCCGGGGCGTCGGCCGGGTTGTTGAGGATTTGCGTGACCCCTTGCGCGCGTAGTTGTCGCCGTAGGCGATCGTGGCAATCGACGCCCCAAAGCCGGATCGGGCATTGGCCGACGAGAAGTGCAACGAGATTGGAGTTGTTCTTTGAACTCAACGGCTACCTCCGAAGTGCCATAGGGCAAAGGTGGTGGATAGGACAATGGCAGCAGGAGCCAGTGCTGTCGCTATCGCTGGCAGGCCGGCGGTGACGCCGAAATTCGTAAACATCTGCTGAAACATCTGGAATGCCAAGCCCGCAAGCGCAGCTAGTGCAAGGCGCTCGCCGAACAAACGGCGTTGCCCAGTTTGGACCACGATTGCCAGGGCCAACCCTACCATCAGGACTATGTAGATCGGAGCGCTAGCGCGACGCAACCAAGCGATCTCGTAGGCAAGGGTGTTGAGATTCTGCTGGCGCAGGCCATGCAATGTCTGGCCAAGCTCGCGCATCGACAGTTCCTCGGGGCGCAACCACAGCGCACGCAGTTGCGAGGGAGCAAGGTGGACATCCCAGGATTGTTGGCTGGCTTGGCTAGTTCGCAGCCCCTGCGGAGTGATCCAACTTTCGCGCGTGTTGTGCAGGGTCCATTCCTGGCTCCCGCCTTGGCTGTTGTCCTCGCCCTTGGAATCGCGCAACGAGGCGCTCTCGGCGCGGATCACACGCTGGAGGGTGTGGGCTTCCCCGAGTTCGAGAACGAGTAACGACGAGAGTGAACCATCGGGGTGCACCGCGCCAACCTGGATCACCTGAGACCCCTCGCGGATCCATCCTCCCGCCGGCGTGTTGAGCATTCGCCCATGGGAGAGTGCGAGGGCGCGACGGCTGCGGGCGACCTGACTGAGGGGCGCCGCCACCCATTCCCCAAACGGCATCCCGGCAACCCCGATCAGTGCGGCAGCTACCAATACGGTAAGCGCAAAGCGGCGGGGAGAGATTCCCGCTGCATGCACGGCGACAATCTCGTGCGCTTGCAGCATCTGGCCAAGTGCCAAGATGGCCCCGAGCAGGGCGCTGGCGGGGAATAAACCATAAGCCTCGCTCGCAAGGTTGAGCGCCACGTAAACAAAGGCGGCCCCAATACCGTAGTGGGGGGGCTGCGTAGCGCGTAGCTCCTCGGTGAGCGTGATTACCGAAAAGACAGTCACCAATGCGGCCAGGGCGTACAGGAAGTTTAGCGCCAGAAGCTTGGCGACGTAGCGATCGAGTGTGCTCATGTCGCAGGCCTCGCGCTCACGGCTCTGCCAATCGGTAGCCGGCGGCGATTACCAAAGCGATACACCCACAAAGATACGGCGGCGCCGGCGGCGCCGAGATGCACGAGCCAAATACCGGGAAACCAAGGCATGGCCCCGTCCGCCACCCAACTCTTCGTCGTGCCGAGAAGGGTTCGGTAGACAAGATAAATCAAAAGCGCGGGTGGGGCGCTGAGATAACGGTTGCGACCGCCGCCGGCCTGCGCCAAGGGAATGGCGATGGCAACCAAGACCAGGGCCGATACCGGCATTGCCGCGCGCCATTGCAGCTCCGCTTGCATCTCCGGTTCGCTGGACCCCCAAATGTCGGTGAATGCCAATGTCTTTTCCGTACCCGAGTCAGGGTCCGGCGCGGGCACTGCAATGCGTAAGGTGGTTTGCTGGAACTCGGATACGTTCAGATGCTGTCCTGCATTGTCGATCTCGTACTCGACGCCATTGATCAGGTTCAGATAGCGGAAGCCGGCGGCTTGCGCGCTGGATTCAAAGGCCCGTTCGGCCACGGTGACACGTAGAGTATCGCC
>CAZGSN010000213.1:0-10897 GCA_964528465.1 uncultured Binatia bacterium (SeqCode) | reverse complement strand
GGGTGCGCGTCTTTCCCATCACCACGTTCACGGCCTACAATACCGTGATTACGGACAACCACAGCTTGGACAGCTACGGAGGTGGCGTCTACTGCTACGCTGCCAACTGTATTCTCTCTTACTCTACCGTCAGCAAGAATTCGGCTCCCGACACTGGCGGTGGTATTTTCGCGTACTTCGCAAACTTCGAGATCAGCCATAGCACGGTCTCGAACAACTTCAGCTTCGTTCACAGTGGCGGCGGAATCTCAGTATACGGAGGAAGCGGAGTCGTCAGTAGTTCCACGGTGAGACATAATTTCGCCGGAGGGTCCTTTGGTGGCGGCGGCGGTATCGATAGCACTGGCTCAAGTCTGATGATCCGCAACAGCACAATCAGCGGCAACATCACCAATACAGACGGTGGTGGCATCCGCGCCGACGCACTCACGATTGGCAACTCGACGATCGCTGGTAACAGGGCCGCGTCGGGCGACGGGGGTGGCATCTATTCCACGGGCACGGTGACGGTACGTAACACCCTACTTGCCAGTAACACCGATGACGGTGGTGAGTCTCCGGATTGCGGTGGCTCCGGCTTGAACTCCGAGGGCTACAATTTGATCGGTGCGAGCAGCGGGTGCACAGTCGGCGGTGATGTCACAGGCAACATCCTCGATGTGGCTGCTCCGCTGAGTCCACTGGGGGCTTACGGGGGAGCAACTCTCACTCACGCACTCCTCCCCGGCAATCCAGCCGTGTCCTCCGGCAATCCAGCAACGCCCGGCAGCGGCGGCAGCGCATGCGAGGTGGCCGATCAACGCGGCACCTCACGTCCGCAAGGGTCACGCTGCGAGATCGGTGCCTATGAGCTGGAGGAAGGGCTTTGTGGAAACTACTTCCTCGAGAGCGGCGAACAGTGCGACGTTGGCTTGGACAACAGTGCGACCGGGTGCTGCTCCGAATTCTGCCAAAACCAGACTACTTGCGACGATGGCGTGCCCTGCAACGGCAGCGACACCTGCGATGGCAATGGCGCCTGCTCTATCCACAGCGGATCGCCTTGCGACGACATGGACCCGTGTACCGAAGACACATGCTACGGCCCGGGACAGTGTGACAACACGGTTAGGCTCGAAAGCCGTTCCTGCATGACCTGTGAGGATGGTTACGACAACGATGACAACGGGGACATGGATGCGGACGATGCCGCTTGCGCAACTCTGTCGGAGGCGCAGGAGTTTGCCATCCTCGGCCGCGCAACAATTGGTAAGAGTGTGTTCCTTGGCAGCCAACTCGCGGTTACCTCGGTAGCGGGCAACGTGCCCGACCCCGACGGAGCTCCCTTCCCGACAGGCCCATCTCGCGCATCGGTGTGCGGAGAAGCGAAGATGGAAGTACTAGCCGGGGTGCAGATTGCCGGGACTCTGGTGGCAGCCGCCAATCAAAGCATCGTCTTCGGCAGCGGCGGTGACACCAACATCGGCTTCGGGTACCAGGACGCTCCTTCGACCCTCCTTACCATGACTGGCACGCCCCCGGTTGTTGGCCCAGGTCTCTGTAGTGGTGACATGTCCCCTTGCACCCAAGACGCCGATTGTGCTCCTCCGGCTTCGACCTGCGAAGGGCTGTTGCTGGATGATGGCGGTAACGGGACTGTCGACCACAGTGGCACCTCCTATCAGTTTCTTCGTTGTGGATTGGCCAAGGCTGCCCTGATGTCCGATACGACGTACGCGTTCGGTCTTGCGGGACAGACGTTGCCGTCGATTACCTACAAGGTTGGCGATCCTCAGCCGCTACCCACGTTCAGCGGAGCCGGAGTGCACGTTGTGCGGGTTAGCAAGCTACGCGTATCTGGTAACGCGAGCCTGACGGTCAGCGCCGACGACCCGGACGCCATCGTTGTCATTCAAGTCGAGAAGACGCTGTCTGTAGGGAAAGGGGCCACGGTTCAGGTCGATGGCCAGCTCAAGCCGGAAAACGTCTTGTGGGTTACACCGGGCAAGGGCTCGGTAAAGATCCTCGGTTCATCCAACTTCATCGGCACCGTGCTCGGCCCCGAACGCAGCATCAAGGTCGGCCAAAACGTGGTGATCGAGGGCAGCCTGCTGGGTGGCAAGGTCAAGATCAACGGCACCACCACCATCGCACATCGCCCGTTCACGGCACTGCTGTGAGGCCGCGCAAGACGTAGCCGCGCGCGTGAGCATGGGGAGTCGGGCGGAACGAGAGCATGCGTAGCCGCGCGCGTGAGCACGTGGAGTCGGGCGGAATGCGGGGCGCGTCGGCCGCAGGATTCCACCTGGCACCACGGCGTTACCACCGCGACTACGTTGCTTGTGATTCCACCGGCCACCACGGCGTTACCGCCGCGGCTACGGCTGGCGAACTTCGCCGCGCCCGGATCGGAGCAATCCGCTCACGAGCAACAGTCCCGATGCGGCGAGGCAAGCATAGGCAAAGATGTCGCCGAAGTGCTCGTAGACAGTCTCGATTTGCAGCGGCACCACTTGCGCCGCCAGAACAGCCGGGGTGAATGTGGCGGAAGCAGCATTCACCTTGCCGAACGGGTCGAAGATCGCAGACACCCCTGTCGTCGTGGAACGAATCACCCAGGTACGGTTTTCGACGGCACGCATGCGGATCATCGACACGTGCTGCGCTGCGCCGGCTCCCGGTCCGAGCCACACGTCGTTGGAAAGGTTGACCAACACGGCCGCGCCGAGATTCATGCTGCGCCGCACCAGATCGGGGAAAATTCCCTCGAAGCAAATGGCGATAGCCGCCTTGCCCATCGGTGTGTCGAGGAGCACGGCCTCGGTGCCTGGGGTGAACGTGCGCACACGTTCGAAGTTGCGGCGCAGCAGCTCGATGGTGCGCAGGGGAAAGTACTCGACGAAGGGCATCAGGTGGCGCTTGTCGTAGCGCCCGCGGATCTCATTGTTGACGGAAAAAACGAACGCGGAGTTGAGAAATCGAGGCAAGGCAGGGTCGTCACCGGATACATGGGGAGCGCCCAGTAATAGCTCCGCATCCCCGGTACCCAACATGGCCGCTACTCTCGCGCGGGCTTGCGGCTCCTGGGCGAAGAACATGGTAACGGCCGCCTCGGGCCAGATCAGCAGGCGCGGGTGAGTTTCCAAAAGTGCCTGGCTCGACATGCGCAAGTACTCTTCCAGCCCCTTGGCGTAGGCCCCCGGTAGCCAGTAGGCCGCGTCCTGGTTGTTGCCCTGAATGACGGCGATCGGCACCTGCGGTTGATTTGGAATCGTCGCGCGCAACGCGATCATCCCATAGACATGCAGGCCAACAACAATCGCTGCCGTCGCAAGGATCGCCGCGTATGGCGTGGGTGAGCGCATCGCTGCGGTCGTGGACCGCCGTCGCCCGTAGGTTTCTGCGACCACAGCCAGCGTGGCGTTGACCGCAACGGCGACAAACGAAAGCAAGTAGACACCTCCGAGAGCTGCGGCCTGGCGCAGGTTGTCCGATGGCCCAAGGGCGTACCCAAGCATCAACCACGGGGCACCGCCGAGCAGATTGGCACGGCCATATTCGGCCGCCACCCATAAGGCGGCGACCCACCCACACCAGGCGCTATCGCTACAGTAGCGGCGGGTCCACGCGGCAAGGCCGGCAAACAAAGCGTAATAGGGAGACCAGTAGACGAGGGACGTAGCCACGCAGAAGGCAATGCCCCACCACAAGGGCTGCTCGTAGTAGGTCGAGATAGCGCCGGCTACCCAATAGCCAACGGCAAAGTTGGAGCCGATACCCCACAGCAATCCGACGCAGACCGCACGCGAGATCGGAAGAACTCGTAGCAAGAAGAACAGCGGGCAGAGCGCCAGCCATGCCAGCCACCATAGGTTCCACGGAGGAAACGCGGCTGCATAGGAAGCGACTGAGACCAGCAGGAGCAGAGCAATCTTCCAGTTAGGGATCGGAGCAGGAGGCAAACTTGCCGAAGTGGCAGGTTCTGCGCGGATCATCGTGGGGGCCGCGCCGGTGGCGATAACGGCAACCACACTGCCGCAACCGTGCCGCGAGGAGCACGCGGGCGCAGTTCGATGTCACCGCCGTGCGCTTGGATAATTCCGTAGGTGATACTCAGTCCTAAGCCGGTGCCCACACCGATCGGCTTGGTTGTAAAGAAGGGCTCGAAGAGCTTACCGCGATCCTGTTCGCGAATGCCCGGACCGTTGTCGGCGATCTGCACTTCGATCCCGGCAATCTCATTCGTGAGGAGTTCCCTTGCTGTGATTTTCAGTTGGGGATTCTCCACCCCGCTAACGGCATCCATGGCGTTGGTAAGAAGGTTCATCCATACCTGGCCAAGCTGTCCGGGCTGCCCCCGCACGACGAGGCAACCGCTGTATTTCTGCTCGACCTGTACCAGCGAGTCAGCCAGCCGATGACTCAGCAGGCGCAGAACTGCGTCGATGGAGTCCGCCACGTTCACGGATTCCGGCTCAAGACTCTCCACGCGGGCAAAGGTGCGCAGGTCGCTGACGATGCGGCCGATGCGTTGCGACCCTTCGTTGCAGATGCGCAGCAGCTCGGGGAGCTCGACGGAGACGTAGTCGTAGCGATAACGGCGACGCAACTCCTCCATGCGAGCTTTGATTTCCGGCGTGGCGGCAGCCGCAGCCTCGAAGCCGTGCACCAATTCCAGCACACGCTCCAGATACTCGCCGAGCAACGCCAGGCTGCCATGAATGAAGCTGGCCGGGTTGTTGATCTCATGGGCCACCCCGGCGACGAGCTGCCCGAGCGACGCAAGCTTCTCGGACTGAAGCAGTTGCGCTTGCGTCTGTTTGAGTTCGACGTACGCCTGCTCGAGTCGCGAATGCGAACGGCGCAAATCTTCGGTCTGCGCCTGTACTTGCGCGTCGAGGTTGCGGTTGAACTCTTGCAGTTGCGAGTACGAAAGCGCGTTCTGCAGGGCAACGGCGGACTGCTGCGCCAATGTGCGCAGCACCGAAATATCGTCGCTGTTGAGAGGCCGGCCCGAGCGTTTGCGGCTCACGACCAGCCGACCTACCCGACGACCTCCTACCTCCATGGGAAAGGCAGACATGCCCACGGGAACTTCCGCTGCCAGCACGCCGGGGTCCGCGGAGTGCGACGTCAGCTCTCCTCCGGCTTCTCGTGCCCATACGGTGCATACGTTGCCGCTATCGATGCAAAGGCGAATGCTAGCGATGTGCATGGTTTCGCTGAGCACACGGGTGACCGATCCAGCGATTGCGGCTGGGCTCAGCAGTGTCGCCAGTTGGGAGCTGAGTTCTTCTATTGTCGCACGATAGTCGAGGCGGGAGCGGAAAAAGGTGCGGTCGATGCCGTGCTGAATCGCCTGTCGTAGGGGATCGAGAACAAGCGCCAAGGCAATGATGAAGATGGCGTTTGGGAGCGCCGGACTAGTGCCGGCCAGGGACGGAAGGAGCCACGTTGGGCCGAGGAGAGTCAATGTGTATGCGAGCCCGATGGTTAGCGTCAGTGTGGCGTAGATAAAGCTTTGGCGGACAATCTCGTCGATGTCGAACAGATCATGCTTGGCGACTGCGTACGCCAGGCTGGCTTGCAGGATGGGAATCGGCACGAGCGCGAACTGAACAGGGAAGGTGCGTCCGGACAGCGCGTTGTCGGCAAAGGCGAAGAACGGTAGCACGCTTGCCAGAAGCAGGCCCGGCAACACGGCTTTGATGCGCAAGCGAGCTAGGGGTTCGCGATTTTCCCAAAACGAAAAGACCAGAGCGGCAAGGAAAGCGACGGTGCTGAAGGCGCTGTAGCTGTAGGTGGCGTGCAGCGCGGTTAGGTCCACGGGATCGGAAAACACGCCGCGCAAGACCAGTGCTGACAGAACACAACTCACGACATAGGGGAGCAACGGCAAGTATCTCCACCGGCCGAGGAAGCGACGCTCCACGGGAAAGCACAAGGCAAGGTGAATCCATGTGGCCCCGAAAAAGCATTCGCACACCAGATTGAACCGGCTCAGCCATGGAAAGTCGGGCTGATGCAAGAAGACACCGGTGATGGGATACATCCCCGCGATCAACGCCTGATAGAAGAAGATTCGTGCTTGTCGCCGCTGCGGTTGCAGCAGAGCGACCACGATTCCAAAGGCCATGTAGGTGCCGCCGACCAACAGGATGAGGCCATAGGTCTGTACATAATCCCACCAGTGGAACCAACGCGACGTCGCGATGTGCGTGGTCTCTTGCGTCCCGTTCTTGACTGTAAGCCGGAAAGCAGTCCCCGCGGGTCGCTGCGCGACATACGCGTAGACTTCGCTGCTGGAATGCACGGTAGTCGTGTCGATGGCGATGACCTTGGAGTGAAACAACTGGGCGCGATCATCGGGCCAAGCAAAGGTGCTGACCGTGGCAACGACCCCGTTCTCCATCATTAGAAACCCAGGAAAGGGGGTGAGGAACCAGCGTCCGCTTACCCAGATGGCATAGGCGTAGACAGGAATTACGAAGCAGAGAGCCAGCAACGGCCGCCAGCGCGCCACAAGCGCAACGCGAAAACCTGGAGGGTCGATCGCCAAAGGTAGCGGCGCCGTTTCCATCCGCAGCACACCGCAGTCCGTACCATGCTTTCGTGCCGTCTGCCAAATCAGGCCGCTGCCCGCCATTGGCGTGGGTGTGCGTCGAATTTGTTGGTTTTCGTCTGGGATCCACGGCCTCACGGCCGCGTCTACTGTATCTTCGCAAGCTCCGTGTAGCCGCGCGCGTGAGCGCGTGGATGCTGGAAGCCTTCCCCCCCACAAATTTGACGCACACCCCAGTCGCGCGCCGACGCAACGTCCATCGTCATTCCGGCAAACTCCGCGAAATCAGGGTTGCTTGGCCGACGGTAGCTCGCTCGCCGTCCCGATTTTCGATCATGAGATCGCAAGTAAGGGTGTGGCCCTGTGGTGCTTCTTCGATCTCGGTGACCACGCCACGGATGAACATCGGATCGCCGCTAATCACCGAGATGCGGAAGGTGACGCTGAGAGAGCGGAGGATCTTATCGGGGAGCTGCTGGCGCAGGAACTGTTCGAGGTACGCCGACTGCATAGGTCCGGGAACGATGACGTTGCGATAGCCCAAGCGCCGCGCAAACGCAGGGCTAACGAAGAGGTTCTCGTAAACATGGTTGTTATCGGCATACCCCGCAACAATCTCGGAATCAGGCGAGCGGCGCCGCAGCGGCCCGAGCATGTCGCCGATCTCCACAACACGATTGGGTTGCGTAACGCAGGGGGTACTTTCGTCGAGGATGGCGTGTGCAACGGGCTCAACCCCCTGCGAGCCCAGAGCGGCTTGTTCCTTTCCCTGCTTCTCCATGTTGCTGCGGCTGCGCACGATCTGACGTTCGATCAGTTCGGCGACGGGTTGCCCGGCACTATCGCTCACCGTCGCTTGACGCGCGATCACCCACATGCGGCCCGAGCGCCCATGTTTCTCGTAGGCATCAAGGATCTGCGACTGCACGTGGTAGGTATGCCCGGCACGCATGGGCTGATGAAAGATCAAGTCGTGCCCGCCGTACATGGCGAACGAATCCGGCGGCAACGGCACGTCGGGGAAAAATCCGCGCCGTATCGAGAGCACAAAGGTCGGCGGTGCAAGGTTCGGATCGCCGCTGCGGGCCTGCGCGTCTTCGACACGTGCAACATAGGCGGCAATGTCATCGCAACTCACGTGCACTTCGCTGTGCACGGGCTGTCTTGCTTTGGCGCTAATTTTCATTGCGCGTGCGTATCACCCGCCTGTCCTCTGCAACTCGCGAGCACGACGCTCCGCCTTCTCCCACATGCGCAGGTAGGCCTCGGCCGAGCGGAACAGAGGCTCGAGGTCTTGGTCGCTGACGCCATCGCGGCGCACATCCTCGATCAGTTCGGGCAGCAAGCCAATGTGCACCAAGCCTTCGGTGTTGAAGTCGAGGGTGCGCTTACCGACCTTGGGAACCGAGAAGGTCACGTCGCCGGCATAGGAAGTAAACGGATAGGTGAGCGGATCTGTCTGTGGCGTGGAGCCGCAAACGCTCTTGGCTCCGAGGCGTGGGCCCGGGGCACCGGCGAAGCCGTTGAGATCGAAGCCGAAACCCAGCCCGGGGTAGCCGCCATTGTCGCGAATACGCTGAAGTCGCGACTGGAAGCCATCGTCGACGGTGGCGGTCTGCCCCGGCTTGCGGCAGCGGGAGAAGTCCGAGGTGGAGGTCCCTCCCAACGCGTAGAGCTTGCCGAAGTTGTCGAGTCCGTGCGTGCCGGCGGCCGGATAATCGTTCGCCGTCAAGATCTCGAAGGCGCGCCGATACGAGCGCCGCGGCAAGTGATCGAGTTCGACGATCATGCCCTTGTGGATGAGCTGGCCGATCAAAAACTCTCCCAGAGGCGTCAAGCCGGCGCGTTGGCAATGGTTATCCACGCCGCGAATGGGTGGCACCAGGAGCCGCCGGATGAGCGGCGTGAGGGTAGCCTCGGGAGTCAGATAGAAGGTGCTGAAGTCGTTAGGTGCAGGGGCAAAGTAGTCGTCCCGTGGCTCGTTCAAACCGGGAAAAGTCATCGGGCCACTGTCGAACACCGACGGAACCGAGAAATCACAGTCGGCGCTGAAGTTGGAGAAGTGGCTCGTCTGCAAAAGGTTGCCGAGTTCGATGAACGCCTTGTGGCCGTCGCCGGCGGAGAAGCCGTTGTCGTACTTGTGCACCGGGAACACGGCACGTACGCCGCGGTCGTAGTAGCTGTTCAAGCGCGCCACTACGTCAGCTTCCGTACACGCCGGATGCGCGGCGCTGGGGGTTAGGAAGCAATCGAAGAGATTCGAGGTCTCGATGCCGAGGATCACCGCCATCTTGCCGGATGCAATCACCGAGCGAGCTTGCGCGGGCGTGGTGACGACACGGAACCAGCCTTTGCCTGGACCACCGCTTTGCGCATCGATGTAGTCCTGCATGTGGTAGACCTCGTCGACCTGACGATCGACGGCGACCATGTCATTGCACGAGTAGCGTACGCGCTGGATGCCACCGCCGCCGAGGAAGTCGCAAATGATCTGGTTGCTCACGGCGTGCTGAACGACGAGGCGCAGGCCACCGAGATAGGCGCGTTCCAGCCACTTGTAGTACTGCACCTGGTGCGTCGAGCGCGTCGCGCTTGGCCACTCTGTAAAGTCGGGATAGCCCGCCGTGGCGTGGTTGAATTCGGGAGTTTGCCCGGTCATCACCCCTTGGATCAACAGGCTGAGGTTGACACTAGCGCCACGATCAAAGGCATAACCAAAGAGATCGGCACGTCCCTCGTTGCCGTGAAAGGCCTCGCAGCTCGGCAAGGCGTGTTGCACACCCAAGCGATGAAACGGTGCCCCGTGAAAGATGCCGCCGCCGCCAAAGGCAAAGTTGGCGAGCAGGTGAGAATGGGCGTCGACAAAACCAAACACCGATCCGTCGGAGAAACGCCTTGGCTGCACCGAGCCTTCGGCATGTGTGCCCTCTTCAGGAAACGCAGCACAATTGGGCTGCGCATGCAGGGCTAGGGGAGCGGCCACATCGGCCGTCTCGACCAAACCGCCAACTCCAAGGTAGCGACCGCTCTTGCGGTGCTTGAGCTGCAGCGCGCCGCGTTGCACCGACGATTCTTGCAGCTCCCACTCTGCTTCGGAGACGAAGTTGTCATCGAGGCTGATGACATCGGAGGTCAGCTCCAACTTCCGTGACAGTGCACCACTAGGCTCAGCAGTGAGATAGCCCAGCGCCTCGTCGAAAAGCAGATAGGTGGCGAGGGCCGACGGCTTCCAGAAGAACGGTGTGGCAGTCGATACCGGCGTCGAAGTGAAGGAATAGCCCGTCGCATCAGAGGACCGGGCGAGGAACCTGCGACTAAGCGTGTCTTCCAAGGAGAAGCAGCCATTGGCGTAGGCGAACACGTCACTTGCCGGAGGTTGCGCGGAAGGATCAGAATCTCCACAGCTTGAAACCAGAGAAACCACCAAGATCGCGGCAAGCGTTTGCCGTGGAAGTCGGAACCCCAAGAGTGTGCGCATTGCGAGAAGCTACTCTGAAGGTCGGCGCAATGGCAAGTCGCTGTGCGGCGTCCCGTGCAACAAGGGATCCAAATCTTGTCGGCGCGCGCAAATGTGGATGCCTTCCCATTCCTCTTCCCATTCCCCAAGAAGTCAACGCAGAGCCGCAAAGGCGGGAAGACAGCAAGAAGAACCGAAGAATCAACAGGAGGCAACGGAGACAACAGAGAGTGTCTCTTCGGTTTCTTGAAGTCCTTCCTCTGTTCCCTCCGTTGCCTCCTGTTCAACTTCTTATGTTGGTTCCGGCCAACGGCCGCGCTGGGGTATCCGCGCTATCCGCTCGACCATGAATTCCGACCGGATACGCGTATCCAGGCACAAGCGAACATTCTCAAATTGACACAACCTGGGGGTGTCGATAGACGCATCCCTCCGGCGCGTGGGCACTTGCGTTGGCGCAAGGAGGATTTTGACGTGGAAGGTCTGAGCGTTCTCGACATGATTCAAAGTGGGTGGGTGTCCACCTACCCGTTGATCCTGTTCTCCATGGTCACGCTGACCATCATTGGCGAACGGGCGTGGTCGCTACGTGGTCTCGAGGCAACGACGCTGGCTCTCGCGGCCGTACTCTGTGGGCCGCTGGAAAAGGGCGATTTCGACAAGGCGCTGCAGAGCAGCCAAGCGCAGGGAGGTTCGCCTGCCGGGCGTATCTTCTCCGACGTTCTCGCTCGGCATCAGTCGGATTCGATGGAGTACCTGGCATCGCTAACGGAAGACAAACGTTTCGAGGAACTCGAGGCCCTGAAGGGCCCGTTGTGGGTGCTGGCAACCGTAAGCAGCAGTGCCCCCTTCATTGGTTTGTTTGGAACGGTGGTAGGCATCATCAAGGCCTTCCACAA
>CAZGSN010000212.1:0-12157 GCA_964528465.1 uncultured Binatia bacterium (SeqCode) | reverse complement strand
CATCGTCGAAGACGTGCCCTTGGTGCCCACCGCAACGCGCACAGTGGTATTCGGTGCGCGGTACCAGAATCTTGAAGTCGACCTTGGTAGCCACGTGCCCAGGGA
The DNA here is from genome assembly GCA_964528465.1 of uncultured Binatia bacterium (SeqCode). Taxonomy (GTDB): domain Bacteria; phylum Desulfobacterota; class Binatia; order HRBIN30; family HRBIN30; genus CAZGSN01. The sequence goes on along the minus strand of CAZGSN010000212.1, from coordinate 12,052 downwards.
TACTCTCAAAGAAGCTTGGCCAACCGGTACCGCTGTCGAACTTCATGCGCGACTCGAACAGCGGCAGAAAACACGCAGCACACACGAACGTGCCCTCGAGCTTTTCGCGATCGAGCGGGCTTGATCCGGCGCGTTCTGTCGCTTCCTCGAACATCACCGCGTACGCCTGCGGCGAGAGTAGCGCCTGCCACTCTTCCTTTGACTTGCTGAGGGCCGGAACATCACTTCCTGCGGCTGCCTCGGCTGCCGCGAGACGCTTTGCCCAGTGCAGTGAAACGATGGCCAGCAGTCCGTTCAAAACTCCACGACGATCCATGGCGGCTTTGACGCCACAGGCGGCGTTTGGTTTCAAGCCCGAACTCGACTTTTCTTGTCGCACGCGTTGCGAGGGGGAGCGGTCACGTATAAAGGACGGGCCGCGTTGGCGTGCAGCGATACCAAGAAGGAGAATCGAGAGAATGCGAGGATGGACCGTTCGCGACAGCCTTGAGCTGTACAACGTCAATTCGTGGGGCGCAGGCTTTTTCACCATTAGTGAGAAGGGCCACGTGGAGGTGCGTCCGCGCGGAGAGAACGGTCCGAGCGTCGATCTCCTTGAGCTGGTGCAGGATCTCAAGCAGCGTGATTTACGCACGCCGATGCTGGTGCGTTTTTCCGATATCTTGGCAAGCCGTGTCAGCGGGCTGTCGGGTGCTTTCAATAAGGCAATCAGCGAGTACGGCTACACTGGTGGGTACCGCGGTGTTTATCCCATCAAGGTCAATCAGCAACGGCATGTCGTCGAGGAGATCGTCGAGTTCGGCGCGCCGCATTGCATTGGGCTCGAGGCCGGTAGCAAGCCCGAGCTGTTGATTGCGCTGGCGATTTTGGAAACTCCAGAGGCGTTGATTATATGCAACGGGTACAAGGACCGCGCCTACATCGAAACGGCCCTGCTGGCGCAACGACTGGGGCGCACGCCGATCATCGTTGTCGACCGCTTTCACGAGCTTGAGCTGATCCTGCGCGTGGCGCGCGAGCTAGGTATCAAGCCGCACATTGGTGTGCGTGCGCGCCTAACGACCAAGGGTGCCGGCAAGTGGGTGGAGTCGACGGGGGATCGCTCCAAGTTTGGCCTCACGGCGGTGGAGATCGTCGACGCGGTGGATCTTCTCAATGCCGAGGGCATGCTCGACTGCCTAGAGCTGCTGCATTTCCACATCGGTTCTCAGATCACCGCCATCCGCGCTCACAAGGATGCCTTTCGTGAGGCCAGCCGTATTTTCGTCGGCCTGCACATGATGGGAGCCAAGCCGCGCTTTGTGGATGTCGGTGGTGGTCTGGGGGTGGATTACGACGGTTCGCAGACCAACTTTCACTCGTCGATGAACTACTCGGTTCAGGAGTATGCCAACGACGTCGTCGCCTCGATCCAAGAAGCTTGCGACAAAGAAAAGATCCCGCATCCCGATATCGTCACTGAGGCGGGGCGGGCGATGACGGCACACCATTCGGTGCTGATCTTCGATGTCTTGGGTGTACATGAGATGTTGCCCGGCAAGCCGCCGGAGCCGGTGGCGGAAGACGATCACAAGGTCATCAAGGATCTCAACGAAATCTATCAGTCGGTGTCGCAGAAGAATGTGCAGGAGGCATACCACGACAGCCTGCAGCTCAAGGAAGAGGCCTCCACCTTGTTCTCTCTTGGGTACCTGGATCTGCGAGCCCGGGCTCGGGTTGAGCGGTTGTTCTGGAACTGCTGTGAGAAGATTCTGCGCATTACGCGCGAGCTTCCGTATGTACCCGACGACCTCGAACCACTCGAGAAGGGTTTAGCCGATACGTACTACGGTAACTTCTCGGTGTTCCAGTCTGCGCCAGACCACTGGGCAGTGAAGCAGTTGTTCCCGGTCATGCCCATCCATCGACTCGAGGAGAAGCCGTTGCACCGCGGCGTCTTCGCTGACCTTACCTGCGACAGTGACGGCAAGATCGACAAGTTCATCGACCAGCGCGACGTCAAGGACGTAATCGAGCTGCACGCCTACAATGGCCAGCCGTATTACATCGGAGTCTTCTTGGTCGGCGCCTACCAGGAGATTCTTGGCGATCTCCACAACTTGTTTGGAGATACAGACGCCGTTCATGTGCGCCTGGGGCCGGATGGGCGCTATCAGGTTGAGCACGTTGTCGAGGGCGATACCGTGACCGAGGTGTTGCAGTACGTCCAATACGACAAAGGCACGCTCATCGAAAAGGTGCGCCGTCTCATCGAGGTGGCGATGCGTGCCGGCCAGATCACTCTGGAGGAATCAGCGCGTCTGCGCCGTCACTACGAACAAGGGCTTCAGGAGTACACCTATCTATCTCGTGACGAGCCGGAGAACGTCAGCGACCGTAGCGATGCTCGGGAAGTTACACGAAACGGCGTCACGGTGCCTACCCCTTTGGCGGCTAGCGGTGCGCGGTGACCTGCACCTAGCGTTGCCAGCGACGCCTTCGGGCGCGCCAAGGATCACTACAAGCGGAGAATGACGATGGCAGAGGACGATATCCCTAAACCCGAGCCCAAGCCGATCGACGAAAAGTTGGCTCTGGAACTCAAGCACTTGGCCGAAGACTCCATCTTGCGGGGAAGGCCGAACGGAGAGGAACGTTGCCGGAATTGCTTGTTCTATCTCAATCCAGACGACGACATCGCGTATTGCTGGCACCCCAAGCTACGCGTCCTGGTCGGCGAGGCGTGGTGGTGCCAATGGTGGGAAGCAATTCCCGAGGCGTGATGCCTCGGGAATTGCCTGTGGGTTTGCTTAAACGGTCGCGCGCGGCGCGGCTACGACCCGTACTACCTCCATGCCTACTGCCTCGAAGGCGATAACGACATCGTAGACACGGCTGGTGATCATGCGTAGGTGCGCTCGCTGCGGTCCGCGCTTGCTGATGGACTGCACCCTAGCGCGCTGTTGCTTGGCGATGGTGCGAACTTCGGCCTCGCACAACGCGGCACCGGGAGTGGTGACGACGACGTCATACGAAGGCCGGCCGTCGGCCGGGTAGATGTTTACTGCTGTTTCCATGTGCTTTTCTCTTTCATCCTTCTTTTGCTCTTGCCCCAGTCTACGCTCGAAAAGTGACGCTTTGGTGACGGGAGCACGAAAGTCAGGTGAAAGTCACAGCCGCCCATCGAGTCGATGGTGGCTTCAAGTCGGTAGGAATCTAAAGGTCGAGGAATTGTTGTTGCGGTTATTTCTTCTTCACTGCGGAGCGAAGCCCCATTGAGATGCGACCTACATAGCACGCCGATATCGGGCTGCCACCCGAGTGCGAGCGTTTTCTGGGCACAGTCGTAGAAAGCGCCTCCCAGCCCCCGGCAAATTGCTCTCTCGGATGGCGTAGCGCCAAGGCCTTCGGCGGTAAATCGCCGGTCAGGCCTGCGCTGCCTTGGCCGCTTTTTTTGCGCGTGCCAGCTTGGGAACCGCCTTGCGTGCAATCCGGGTCTTGGCGGTGCTAGCGCGCACACACTTGCATCGACCACAGCTACAGATGGCGGCGTTGCAACTCGGGCACAGGGCAAGCGCGGGTGTTAGCGGTGCGCCACAGGCGGGTGCCTGGCAGCGTGGCCAGTGCTTCCCGAGGTGAGCTTCCGGATGCTCGACGATATCTTCTACTTCTTCTTCGGTGACGAACATGAGTCCACGCTTGCGCGAGCGCACGCGGTAGGCCAGGGCGATGTTCGACCAGGCTTCGACTTTGGCATGCTCGCCAGTGGCGCGGACGGTGACCCATGTTTCTGACCCGAAACGGACAGTCTTCGTTTCCTTGCGCATTCTCGACCTCCACAAGTGAGGCGTCGAATCCGAACCCGGTACGCCCGTCTCACGTAGCGCCGGAGGAGTGAAGGAGAGGCTTAGCCTCGTTTGCGCGCCGCCGGGCGTTGCGCCGCCGTATTGGTGAGCGGGATCGACACGATTTGTACGTGCCCGCCGCGTGTGGCGCTGCGGATGTCTAACCGCTGCAGGAGATCTTCCAGCGCCTGCTTATCGTCTTCGGCGACCCCGATGAAAAAGGGAATGCTGCTGCGATGCCGGGTTCGTCGTCGCGAGAACACGCGCAGACGCTCGTGACAACCTTCGCTTTCAAGGTCGCTGCTGAGAAAGGTGGCCCCATACGCGATACGGCCGCGCACTGGGTTGACACGGGTGATCTCGGCAGCCGCCAAGCCGTTTGCCAGCTTGCGAGCCGAAGAGTACCCGAGGCCGTTCAAATGTGCCTCCAATTCGCGGCGTAGCCGTGCTCTAGCCAGAGCTTGACTCACGGTTCACCGAAGAAATGTTGGAGTTTGATCACAGAAACAGCCTCGGGGTTCTCTTCTACGATTCTAGTAACGACGATTCCAGCCGCCACCACCACCGCCGCCACCGCCACCGCCGCCGCCGCCAAAGCGTCGGCCGCCGCCGCCACCACCACCGCCACCTTCGCGCTCACGCGCTTCGTTGACCTTGATGGCCCGGCCCTTGAGGTCATGGCCGTCGAACTGCTGCACGGCGCGTTGCGCTTCGCCATTCGATGCCATCTCGACGAAGCCGAAACCACGCGATTGGCCGGTTTCACGGTCGGTGATCACCGCCACGGATTCACATTGGCCTGCCTGCGAGAACAGGTCCTGCAAATCTTGCTGGGTGACCGAAAAGGCCAGATTCCCTACGTACAATTTCCTTCCCATTGCGAGACTCCTTACTTGGGCTACCTACTTCGGGTAACCAGGTTACAGTTGAGCCCCCCTACACGCGGGGGCCGATCCAGCCGTCCTACGAACTGTAGCTCACAACCACCGGGTACAATCGGTGGTCGTTTGTGCATGAGTGCACGAGCGGGAAGGCACCAGGGGAAAGAAAAGACGGAAACCAGTGGTGAGAATTCTCGCAGTACCAAACGGCCCCAAGCTAGTAGCAATGTCGGCCGTGCCGCACAACCGCGGAGAGCTGTAGTGCCCGGTTGTTGCAAGCAAACCTGGCAACTTCGACAAGGGGTTCGTCGATCTGGTCACGAGGTGTCCCAACAGATTCAGATCCGCCGCTACGCGAAATCTGCACCGGATGCATTGCACCTCCAAGCTGTGGTACATGCGAGCACGATGAGCGAGTTTCTCCCCCAGCCACGAGTACGGCGCCCAGGTACGGCTGCTCTTGGCGTGTGGCGGCATCTGGTTCTTGCGGGTGTGCTCTTCCCCGACACCCAAATCAAGGAGTTTACCGGCAGCCGGGTAGAGGTCGAAGATTGAACGTAGATGGAAGCAAGGAGGTTCGTGCTTTGCAGCAAATTACTTTTCTGACGAGGCTTGTGGCGGTCGTCGTGGGCTTACGAGCGCTCGGCAACATTGGCAAGCCATTCGGCACCGGCAGCGGACTCGTGTTTTTCGGAAAGCTGCTTACCGGTTGGCCCAACGCCGTGCTGGCTCCCATCTTGGGCATTGCCATGCTTGTGCTTGCCTACGGCATGTGGACTCGCCGCCGGTTCGCCTTGCCGATGAGCCTGCTCTACGCCGGCTTCGTTACACTCAATGTCCCCCTGTTCTTGGTGTTCGAAGGCATACCCCCCGCATTTGGTCCGTTCGCCTATTTCGCCTTTGCCTTGATCGCTGTCGGCGGGGCCTGGCTCGGTGTGTGGTTGCTCGCCCAGCAGAAGGATTCCCTAGGCTGACAGTCGCAACCCTGCTCTCGCAATGCATCCACGCATTCGATCGGTCGGGTGGTAAACAAGACAGTATGATCACTGAGCAGCAGGATAGATACCGTTAATGCCGCATTCGCAGCGACGCAGCCCGTCGCTCCTGAACTTTCGGTGCATCATTGCGCTGCCGCTGTGGTTAATCCTCTGCTTGGCAACCGCTTTCTCCGCACCCTGCCATGCTGCACCCAAGGGAGCGGTTCCCCTTGGGCGCGATGCGGAAGCCGTGCATGCGATCAACGGGAACGTTTACCAAATCCTGACGGGTGGCTGGTGGTGTGACGGCGGCAAGGAGGGGCCATACCGCTTCATCGTCTACAGCAACGACAAAGCACAGACCGAGCACAACCTGTATCTGCAGCTCCTTGCCTCCGAACAAGGGCACATGCAGCCGCGTGTGGTGAAAACGGTCCCCGTCATCGAAACTGCGAACGCCCACTTGTACTTTGAAGATTTAAGGCTGAGTTCCGCCGGGCGTTGCGGCACCGTCGTCTTGGAAGGCCGCTTGCAGCGCCGCGTCGGTTCCGAAGATCGCTTCGAGCAGCTCCAGCTCAAGGCGTTTCAGAACGGTGATTATCTCGCCACCTTCGAGACCAATGTCGCCGTCACTCCGACCCCAGCGCCGCAGCCGACACGCACTAAATCGCGTCTCATCAAACTCTGGTAGTAGCCGACGAGGTTCACAGTCAACCGCAGGCAGCGGTGCTGTACCGCAAGGGGGCGTGCGTCATATTTGTTGGCTTTCATCCCAGATCCATGGCCTCACGGCGCCTCACGGCCGCGGCTACTGTGTCTTCGCCAGCTCTGTGTAGCCGCGCGCGTGAGCGCGTGGATGGTGGAAGTTTGCCTTCCAATAAATTTGTCGCACACTCTACCGCAAGTCGGAAGCCGCGGGCCTCCCGTCAGATGTTGATCGAACGCTGGCTAACCGCGAGGGCGGCTTCCTTGATGGCCTCGGGAAGGGTCGGGTGGGCATGGCTGGAACGGGCGAGATCTTCGGCGCTGGAGTGAAACTCAATGGCCACTGCCGCTTCGGCGATGATGTCGGAAGCGTGCACGCCGAGGATATGCACGCCAAGCACGCGATCGCTCTTGGCGTCGGCAAGGATCTTGACCATGCCCTCGGTCTCGCCAATGCAACGGGCGCGAGCATTGGCCATGAATGGGAAGGTGCCCACACGGATGTCTAAGCTCTGCTCCTGAGCCTGCTCCTCGCTGATGCCCACACTGGCGAGTTCCGGAGAGGTGTACACCACATTCGGAATCGCGTCGTAGTTCACGTGCCCCGCGATGCCGGCCATACGTTCCACGGCTGCCACGCCTTCCTCTTCGGCCTTGTGCGCGAGCATAGGCCCAGCGGTAACATCGCCGATCGCGTAAATCCCTTCAATGTTGGTGGCGTAGTGGGCATCGACCTTGACGCGGCCACGCTCGTCCATGGCCACGCCAATTTCCTTCGCCCCTAGGCCCTCACTAAACGGCCGCCGTCCGACTGCGACCAGAACCACATCACAGTCCTCGGTGCTCGTCGTGCCCCCCGATTCAAGCGTGACCTTGGCCATCCCCTTCTGGATCGCCACACTCTTTGCCGTGGTGTTGAGCTGAAACCGCAACCCCTGCTTCTCGAGCGACTTGCGCAGCAACTCCCCCATCTTGCGGTCCATGCCGGGAACGATGCGATCAAGAAACTCTACCACCAATACTTTGGCTCCAAGCCGGCTCCACACCGAGCCCATCTCCAGTCCGATGGCGCCGCCGCCGACCACGAGAAGGCGCTTCGGTACTTCCTTGAGAGTCAGCGCTTCTGTGGACGAGATGATGTGTTTGCCGTCGAACGGCAGGTTGGGCAAGGCAATCGGGGCGCTACCGGTGGCGATGAGAATACGCTTGGTGCGTAGCACCTTGGCCCCCTCACCATTGGTTACCTCAACGGCATTGCTGGCCAGAAGACGAGCGCTGCCGGTGACCCGCTCGATCTTGTTCTTCTTGAATAAGCCGTTGAGCCCAACAGTGCCGAGCTTCACGACCTTGTCCTTGCGCGCCAGCATCGCTGCCAGGTCGAGTTCGACCTGCCCAACCTTGATGCCGTGTGCGGCGAGCCCGCCCTGCAAGGCATGATACCGCTCACTGGAGTCGAGCAACGCCTTGCTGGGAATGCATCCGACGTTCAAACAGGTCCCCCCTAGCGTCGCCTCCTTCTCCACGCACGCAACCCGCATCCCCAGTTGGGCGGCGCGGATGGCTGCCGTGTACCCACCGGGGCCGGCGCCGATGACGATGAGGTCGTAATCCCCCGGGGTTGAGGGAGCTGTCGCCGGGCTGCTGACTGGATCTGAGTTGGCCAAGGCCTTGTCCTCTTTGGTTGTATGCGGAATGCGTTAGATCTCGAACAGAAGCCGCGTCGGATCCTCGATCCGCTCTTTGATACGAACGAGGAAGGTCACGGCGTTCTCGCCGTCGATCAAGCGGTGGTCGTACGACACGGCAAGATACATCATGGGCCGAATCACGATTTGATCGCCAACCACCACTGGCCGCTTCTCGATCTTGTGCATGCCCAAGATGGCGCTTTGCGGTGGGTTGAGAATCGGCGTCGACATCAAGGATCCGTACACGCCACCGTTGGAAATCGTGAACGTGCCACCGCTGAGATTGGCGATGCTGAGCTTGCCCTGGCGGGCAAGACCGGCCAGACGGCCAATCTCCTTTTCGATTTCGGCGAAGGACATTTGATCGGCATTGTGCACGACCGGCACCACCAAGCCACGCTCGGTGCCGACCGCAACCCCAAGATGCACGCGGTCATGATACACGACATCGGTGCCGTCGATCTGAGCATTGGCTGCCGGCACATCGCGCAATGCCAGGATGCAGGCACGTGCAAAGAACGACATGAACCCAAGCCCGACCCCATGCTTGGCCGCGAATTGCTCCTTGTGGCGAGCGCGCAAGTCCAGAATCGCACTCATGTCCACTTCGTTGAAGGTCGTCAGAATGGCCGCCGTATGCTGCGCCTGCACCAGGCGCTCGGCGATACGTTGGCGTAAGTAGGTCATCGGCACGCGCCGAACGGCATCCGTTGCCGAGGCGGGTACGGGTGGTGGGGTAGGCGCTGCGCTTGTCGTTGCCGGAACGGCTGCTGGACTTGCCGCCTGCGCTTGCGGGCTCTGCTCGCGCTCCTCCAAGTGTGCCAAGACATCGGCCTTGGTGATGCGTCCACCGCGTCCGCTGGCGGCAATCGCCGCCGGCTCAAGGGCATGCTCTTCGACCAGCCGCCGTACTGCAGGGCTCAATCCAGTTGCTGCGGGCGCCGTTGAAGCGGTGGTTGCTGCCGTCGGGGCCGCGGGCACGGGTTTGCTGCTGGCTGCAGCGGTGGCGGCCGCCGCAGGTGCGACTGCCGTTGCTTTGCCATCGGTATCGATACGCGCCACGACCTCGCCAACAAGCACCTTGTCGCCTTCGGCTTTGACGATATGCAGCACGCCGCTGCTCTCGGCGGCGATCTCGACGCTGGCCTTGTCCGTCTCCAATTCGAGTAGCAGGTCGTCGGTGCGTACCGCTTCGCCTTCGCCTTTGAGCCAACGCAGGATCACGCCTTCGGTTACCGACTCGCCGAGCGTGGGGATACGAACGTCAATTGGCATTGTAGGTCTTCCTGCTGAATGCGTTGTTCAGAATGTCCGCCTCTTCGGCGCGATGCATCTTGTAAGAGCCGGCGGCAGGGCTGGCTGCGGCGCGGCGGCCGGAATAGCTGAGCATCTCGTCTTTGACCCCAATGCGGCGCAAGCGTCGATACATGTCGTGCCACGCGCCTTGGTTCCACGGCTCGTCCTGCACCCACTGGATCTCCTTTGCGTTCGGGTACTGCCGCAAGGTGTTGGTGATCTCGTCGCCGGGGAAGGGGTAGAGCTGTTCGACGCGGCAGATGGCAATGTCGTTGATGTCGCGATCGCGTCGCGCCACCAAAAGGTCGTAGTAAATCTTGCCGCTGCACAGTAGGACCCGACGCACGCTGCTCGCATCGAGCGGGTCGACCTCGCCAAGCACTGGCTGGAAGGTGCCGTCGGTGAGATCGTGGATCGTAGACACAGCGAGCTTGTGACGCAGCAAGCTCTTGGGGCTCATGATGACTAGCGGCTTGCGGAAGTTGCGGTGCATTTGCCGGCGCAGGGCATGGAAGTATTGCGCCGGGGTGGTCAGATTGCACACCTGCCAATTGTCGTCGGCGCATAACTGCATGTAGCGCTCGAGGCGGGCGCTGGAGTGCTCTGGGCCTTGTCCCTCGTAGCCGTGCGGCAGTAACAGGACCAAGCCGTTCATGCGCTGCCACTTCGATTCGGCAGAGGAAATGAACTGATCGATGATCACCTGCGCGCCGTTGGCGAAATCTCCAAACTGCGCTTCCCAAATCACCAGGTTGCTCGGGTCGGCGCTGGAGAATCCGTACTCGAAGCCGAGCACCGCATTCTCGGAGAGCATGCTGTCGACGATCTCGATCTTGCCTTGCTTGTGATTGAGATGGTTGAGGGGGATGAAGCGATCGTCCGTATGGATATCGCGCAGGATGGCGTGGCGGTGGCTAAAGGTGCCGCGGCCACAGTCCTGACCGCTGAGACGGATGTTGGTGCCTTCCATCAACAGCGTGCCGAAGGCGAGCATCTCGCCACAACCCCAATCCATCTCACCGTTGGGCCCCGCCATCTCGATGCGCTGATCGAGAATCTTGCGCGCCTTGGGATGTGGCTCGAAACCCTCGGGCAGTTTCTTCAAGGCGTCGATCACACGCTGTAGGCTACGCTCGGAAACCGCAGTCTCGGCACTGCGGTCGTCGCCGGCCCACTGAAAGCCCTTCCACAAACCGCCCAAGGCCAGCACCTGCTGGCGCGGCATGAAGTCGCGGGCATAGTTCATCGCATCGTCGAGAACCTCGCGCAGTTGACTCATCACCTGCTGGGCTTCCTCGTGCGTGGTCACGCCGTCGGCGACGAGGCGGTCCTCATACACCTCACGCACCGTCGGATGGGCCGCAATTTCTTTGTAGAGGACCGGCTGCGTGAACGATGGCTCGTCGGTTTCGTTGTGGCCGTGGCGGCGGTAGCACACCAAGTCGATGATCACGTCCTTCTTGAACGTGTTGCGGAAGGCGAAAGCCAGACGCGCCGCCTGCACCGCGGCTTCCGGGTCGTCGCCGTTCACATGGAACACGGGAGCCTGAATGATCTTGGCGATATCGCTTGGGTAGCGCGTGTTGCGATAGTCGCGTGGCGAAGTGGTGAAGCCGATTTGGTTGTTGACGATGATGTGGATGGTACCGCCGGTGCAAAAGCCTTCGAGTTCCGACAGGGCCACGCTCTCGGCAACGATGCCTTGACCGGTAAACGCTGCGTCCCCGTGGACCAGCACCGGCACGACGCGTGCCCTTTGCGTATCCCCGAGATGCTGCTGTTTGGCGCGTACCATCCCGGAGACGACCGGGTTGACCGCCTCCAAATGACTGGGATTGGAGCACAAGGACAAGTGAATGCGGTGGCCGCTGCTGGTGGAATGATCGCGCGAAAACCCGAGGTGGTACTTCACGTCGCCATCGCCGTGCACCCAGTTGGGCAGGGTCGCCCCCTGGAACTCGGCAAGAATCATCTCGTAGGGTTTGCGCAAGATGTGGGCGAGGATGTTGAGACGGCCACGGTGCGCCATGCCCATGACCATTTCCTCCACGCCCGCTGCCGCTGACTCTTCAATCAAGGAGTCGAGCATCGGCACCAAGGAATCCCCGCCTTCGAGAGAAAAACGCTTTTGGCCAACGAAGCGCGTGTGCAAGAACTGCTCGAAGCCTTCGGCCGCAATCACCCGCGACAAGATTTGCTTGCGCTCTTCTTTGGTAAGAATGGGGCGATTGAGCGACAGCTCCATGCGATCCTGCAGCCAGGTGCGCTGGTCCTTGTCGGAAATATCCATGTACTCGACGCCGAGGGTGCTGCAGTAGGTGGCGCGCAGGAGTCCCATCAGCTCTTCGAGGGTGGCACGCTCGCGGCCCTTGAATCCGGGACTCAAAAAGACCCGCCTGAGATCGGCCGCCGTGAGCCCGAACTCCGATGGTTCAAGCAGCGGATGCGAGGTTTGATTGTGTCCGAGAGGATCGAGGTTGGCGATCAGATGTCCGAGTTCGCGAAACGAGTGCACCAAGTCGTAGACACCGAGGACACGCTCGCCGACCGCAGCCGCGGTGCTGCGTGCACCGTTGGCGCTTCCACGCGCGGCTTCGAAGCCGGCGAAGAAGAGCTGCCAGCCATCCTCCACCGAGTGCGGATCCCGGAGAAATTGTTGGTAGAGCGCGTCAACGTACTCG
>CAZGSN010000211.1:0-7806 GCA_964528465.1 uncultured Binatia bacterium (SeqCode) | reverse complement strand
GTCTACGACAACAACCACATGGGCTTCGCCGTAGAGGCGGTGCGTTTGGCCCTCGACGATGCGGGCCTATCGCGCAGCGACCTCGACGGCTTGCTGCTCAATCCTGGTTTGAGCTGGGGGGAGGCAAGCATGGGCTCCTTCCAGTTGCAGCAGGCTCTTGGACTCCGTGATCTGCGCCTCTCGGCCACCATGAATCTCGGCGGTGCTACGGCCTGCGCCATGATCCAGCAAGCGGTGGAGGCCATCGCCGCGGGACTGTGCACCACCGTTGCCTGTGTCTTTTCCGACGCACCGCTCAAGCCACCCAAGTCGAAGGAAGGTCTTTCCGGTAGCAATGCCAAAAAGGAAGTCGGCTCGGCTGCCGCCTACGCGTTTGCCCGTGGACTCGACGCCGCTTACGGTCAGTTCGGAATCAATGCCGCCTACGCCATGGTGGCGCAGCGCCATATGCATTTGTACGGCACCACCAATGATCACCTGGGAGCGATCGCGGTTGCTGAGCGCCAGTGGGCCAATCTCAACCCGGCTGCCCAGCTCCATGACACACCACTGACCCTCGACGACTACCGCCGTTCGCGCTGGATTGTCGAGCCGTTCCACCTCTTCGATTGCTGCTTGGTGTCCAATGGCGGGATCGCGATCATTGTCACCTCTGCCGAGCGAGCGCGCGACTTGCGGCAGTCACCTGTTTACGTGCGCGGAATGGGCCAGGGGCATCCCGGCGGGGATCCGCTCGATACCCTCTCTTCAGGTGCCGCTCTCGCGAAGGATACAGCCTTCCGCATGGCTGGCATCGGGCTCTCCGACATCGACGTAGTCGAACTCTACGACTGTTACACTTTCACCGTGCTGGTGTGCCTGGAGGACTACGGGTTCTGCAAAAAAGGCGAAGGTGGTCCGTTTGTGGCCGATGGCAAGACCGCACCCGGTGGGTCCTTGCCGCTCAACACAGGCGGCGGTCAGTTGTCGTCTTTCTACATGTGGGGCATGACGCCGCTGTCGGAAGCCGTGATCCAACTACGGGCTGCGGGCGGCAGACGCCAGGTGGCGAATGCCAACACGGCCTTGGTGAGCGGCAACGGCGGCATCCTCTCGACACATTCCACCTTGGTGCTGTCGCGACAAGCGTGAGCAGGAGTGCCCTAGAGAACCATGGAAGCTACACAGAAGCCGATCCCCACGATCACACCGGACATGCAACCATTCTATGCCGCCGCCAAACACCGCCAGCTCGTCGTACAACGCTGCCGGAGCTGCGGCACACCGCGCTTTCCCGCCCGCACCATCTGTTCCCATTGCTTGTCACAGGAAGTCGAATGGGTGCCGGTAAGCGGCCGAGGCGAAGTGTACAGTTTCAACGTGATGCATCAGGTCTACCACCCAGGCTTTGCCTCCGAGGTGCCGTATGCCGTGGTCGTCGTGAAACTAGAAGAAGGGGTGAAGCTGATCTCCAACCTACGCGGTGTGCGTCCGGATGCGATTCGCATCGGCATGCCGGTGCAGGTTGTGTTCGAAGATCTCAACGAAGAGATCACCCTACCCAAGTTCGAGCAGGCCTAGCTTCAGTGCCAGGCTGTCATCGATCGGTGCCTGCAAGCAACCCAAGGTTGCAGGGCCACCGCTAGGGAACCTCTACAAAAGTCCGTGCAAGTCGCCCCTGCGGGGTCGGGGTCGCTATCGGAATCGATATCGATTTCGCTCGACGGCCTTTGCACGCCAAATCGTTCCTACACCAGACGCGGGCCGAGGGCGGCCCGTCTCCAACTCAAATTCATCAATGTTTACGAGCAATGGAGACGCCGCGCCCCCGCGGCGCATGAGCCGGATTGCCCGCCCAAGCGATTCGGCGCGCAAAGCCCATTTGATGCGATATCTACGATATCTCCCCACCCTTGTCGCGGCCGATTCCGACGCCGATCTGGTTACAGGGTTACTTGTGCAGAGGTTCCCTCGGAGACCCTTCATGGGGCGAGCCCTACCACCTCGGGCGTGCCGCATGCTAACTGCCTGCCTCTCGCGCAACCGAACCCCGCGAAGCCGAACCCATGGTTTAGAAGGAAGCCGCCCGCATGCCTCTCGATACGCATCTCGATCCCATCGAAGCTCGTGTCTTTGGTGTCCTCATTGAAAAGGCGCTGACCACTCCCGATCAGTACCCTCTGTCTCTGAACGCAACCACCAACGGCGCCAACCAGAAGGCCAACCGCGATCCTGTCTTGTCCCTCGACGAAGATCAGGTGGCGAGCGCGCTGTACCGCTTGCAGCAGAAGTACATGGCGCGTGAGGTCTATCCCGGGCAGAGCCGGGTGACCAAGTACATCCACAACGGCAAGGACGCTCTCGGTGTCGATGCCCCTGCTTTGGCCGTGCTGGCGGAACTGCTCATGCGCGGCCCGCAGATGCCGGGCGAGCTACGCAGCCGCGCCAGCCGCATGGCCGCCATGGAAACCCAGGAGCAGTTGACCGGCATCCTCGCGAAGTTGATCGAGAAGGGATACGTGCGCCGCTTGCCGCCTTCGCCAGGGGCTCGTGCGGAACGCTATGTGCAGCTCCTCTGCCCCGATCTGCATCCTCTCGAAGCCCCGGCACCCGCGTACTTGGCGCGCCGCGATGAGGACGAGGAGGAGGACCGGCAGGCTGTCGCTGTGGGCGCTTCGACCTTGAGCACGCGTGTGGCCACGCTGGAAAAGGAAGTGGCGGAGCTGCGCGAGCAAGTGCAGACGCTGCTGGGACGGCTGCCAGCGCAGTGACCGGTTTCGATCAGGTCGTCCGTGTACTCACGGACGCCCTCCCCACCGCTACTCGCAGCTTGGGCCGCCCTTGGCGGGTCCAAGGAATCAAAGGCTCCGCCCGCCCGTACCTAATTTGGCGCATGCTCTGCGCCCAACCTCGCCCGGCGCTCGTCATTTGTCCCGGCACCAAGGAAGCGGAGAGCCTGGTAGAGGACCTGCGCGCTTTCTTCGGCGAGGATGAGACGGCCACGCCGTTTGCGCGCCGCGTGCATTACTTCCCCAATTGGGACGTAAGCCCCTTCGACGACCTTTCCCCCACGTCGGAAATCATCGCCGCCCGCATCGAGGGGCTGTATCACCTGCAGCAATCCAAAAACCCTGTCGTGGTGACCACACCGGAAGCCCTCTTGCTGAAGGTGCCACCACGAGCTGCCTTTGCAGAACGGCTCAAGTACCTCGTGGAGGGCGATGAGGTCGACCTCTCCAAGCTAGCCACACAGCTCGATGACTGGGGATATAGGCGCGTGCCGCTGGTCGAGGACCGCGGCGACTTCAGCGTGCGCGGTGGCATTCTCGACATCTTCCCTCCAGCCCACCCGCAACCGCTACGCATCGAGCTGCTCGGCGACTTGATCGAAGGCATTCGCGAATTCGATCCGGTGAGCCAACGCTCGCTCGATGCCCACCCGGAGCTGCTGATTCTTCCGGTGCGCGAATTCGACACGCACGGGCGCACCAGCAAACAGGCGTTGAAGGCCATCGAAGATCGTTGCCACGATCTGGAAGTCGGGCGTGATGAGCGCAGTCAGATTCTCTACGGTTTGCAGAGCAATCTGTTGTTTCCGGGCATCGAGTTCCTGTTGCCCTATTTCTACCCGAGCCTCGACGCTCTCGCCGCCTATCTACCACCTGAAACCATCGTGTGGCTGGACAGTGCCGGTGACAGCGACGCGGCTCTGGAGAGAAGCTGGGAGGACGTCCACAAGCATGCCGAGACACGCCTGCAGGCACACCGCTTCGTGCCGCCCGTAGATGGCTTGTTCCTAACCCCAAGCGATCTGCGGCGCGCGCTTGCCGACTTCCCGGTCGTCGAACTCGAGTCGCTGGATGTGCTGGGTGCGCCAGACAGCGAACGCCAGCTCTCCGTGCGCAGCTTTGCCACCAGCGATCTGAAGATCGAGCGGCTGCCCAATCGCCGTGAGGTTTCGTTCGAGCCACTGGCTGCTCGTGTTCGTGAGTGGCTCTCCGATCGTTACCGCATCGTACTTTCCGTCGGGGCACCGGCACAGGTGGAACGTGTCACCCGCTTGTTCGGCAATCATGAGGTTGCAGTTCACCCTGTGGCCAACCTCACTGAGGCTCTCGCCGGAGACGCCAGTGCTCCCCGCATAGTGGTGAGCCATCTGAGTGCCGGTTTTCGCCTTCCCGACCAGCGTCTTATCGTCATTACCGAGACCGACATCTTCGGCGAGGCTCGCCAGCGCCGGCGTGCACGTCGCGTCGAAGTGGCACAGCTCCTCAAGACTCTCAGCGAGCTCAAGCCGGAGGACTTTGTGGTCCACGTCGATCACGGGGTTGGACGTTACCGTGGGCTCAAGCATTTGCAGGTCGCCGGCACCGAAGGCGATTACCTAAACCTCGAGTACGCCGGCGGCGATCGCCTGTACTTGCCGTGCGATCGCATCAACCTGGTGCAAAAATACGTTGGCGCCGACGGTGCTCAACCTGCCCTAGACAAGCTTGGAGGGACGAGTTGGGCCGCCATCAAGAAGAAGACGCGCGAGTCGATTCTCGCCATGGCGCAGGAGCTGCTGCGTGTGTATGCCGCCCGCGAGGTCCACGAGCGCAAGTCCTTTGGCTCGCCCGACACATACTTCAAAGAGTTTGAAGCCGCCTTTCCGTTCGAGGAAACGCCCGATCAGCAGCAGGCGATTGATGATGTGCTTGCCGACATGCAGAAGGAAAAGCCGATGGATCGGCTGATCTGCGGCGACGTGGGCTATGGCAAGACAGAGGTGGCGCTACGTTCCGCCTTCTTGGCGGTGCTTGCCGGTCGTCAAGTTGCTGTGCTGGTTCCCACGACGGTGCTGGCCCAGCAGCACTACAACACCTTCCGCAAACGCATGCAGGGATACCCCGTGCGCGTGGAAATGTTGTCGCGCTTCCAGAGCCCGGCGGAGATCAAGGCCACCGTCAAAGATGTCGTTGACGGTAAGGTCGACGTCGTCATCGGCACGCATCGCTTGCTGCAGAAGGACGTCAGCTTCAAGAATCTCGGCCTGCTCGTTGTCGATGAGGAGCATCGCTTCGGCGTCGCCCACAAGGAACGCATCCGGCAGATGCGCCATCTTGTCGACTGTCTGACGCTGACCGCAACCCCGATTCCGCGCACCTTGCAGATGGCCATGCTGGGGATTCGCGACTTGAGCGTCATCGAGTCGCCGCCCATCGACCGTCTTGCCGTTCGCACCTACGTGACCCGCTACGACGAGGGCGTCATCCGCGAGGCCATCCAGCGCGAACTCAAGCGCAACGGCCAGGTGTTCTTCGTGCACAATCGTGTCGAGACCATCGAGATCCGCGCCCGGCGTTTGCAGGAGCTACTCCCTGAAGCACGCTTTGCCGTGGCCCATGGGCAGATGCACGAAAAGGAACTCGAGAAGGTCATGTCGGGATTCTTCTCGAAGGAAGTCGATGTTCTGGTGTGCTCGGCAATCATTGAGTCGGGGCTCGATGTTCCCAGCGCCAACACCATCATCATCGATCGCGCCGACAAGTTTGGCCTGGCGCAGTTGTATCAACTGCGCGGTCGGGTAGGTCGTTCGCACGAGCGAGCCTACGCCTACCTGATGATTCCCGGGGAGCAACTGATCACCCGCGATGCACAACTGCGCTTGCAAGTGCTGCAAGAACTCGATGACCTTGGCGGCGGATTCCGTCTCGCCACCCATGATCTCGAAATCCGTGGTGCCGGCAATCTATTGGGCAAGCAGCAATCCGGACAGATCGCCGCCGTAGGCTTCGAACTCTACCAACAAATGATGGAAGAAGCCGTGCATGACTTGCGCGGGGAGCATGTCAGCATCGAGATCGAGCCCGAGATCCAGCTCGGCATCCCGGCGTTCATTCCGGCCAGTTACATACCGGACGAAGATCAGCGTCTAGTGTTCTATCGCCGGCTTGCTTCCATCCGCGGGCCCGTTGAACTCGAAGAGATCGCCCAGGAACTGCGCGACCGCTATGGCGCGATTCCGCCCACCGTCGACAGCTTCTTACGCATCATGGATTTGCGCCGCGCGCTGAAGGATCACATGGTGGTGCGCGCCGCCTTGCGCGAGGGCATGCTGACCTTGCAGTTCCATCCCGAAGCGCCAGTCGACGTCGACTACTTGGTCGAGCTGGTCAAGAAGAGCAAAGGACGTTTCCGTCTGTCGACCGACTTCCAGCTCAGCTTCCGCCCCGAGCAGCAGGACTGGGACGGCCTCATTGCCGAGACCAAGGATGTCCTGCGCGACCTAAGCGCAGGCGGGAAACCGCCAGACAAATAGGAGAATCCCGGTCACGATCATCTCCTTTCGGGAGGGGACCAAGGGGCAAAGGGGAAGAGGGAAGAAGGGGGGTGTGCGACATGATCATGGGGACCGTCGCGAAAACCCAAGCTCTGCAAGAGCTGTCTGATAGTAGCCTGCCCTCAGACCGCCGCAGCCAGGTGGGGTCCATCAGATCATTTCGGGTCAATCGGAACGCAGCACATCGGCGACGGTCTTGGCCGTAAGCACGCGCTCGGCAAAGACTTCGAGGTCTTCCGCCGCCGCTGCACGTACACGCTTGGTTACGTCGTCCGACAATCCCCCAAATCGCAGGGTAAGTAGCTTGAGCAGTAACTCAGCTTTCCCCTCAGCTTTCCCTTCAGCTTTCCCTTCGACGACTCCCTCGGCTCTCCCTTGCGTTTCTCCCACAGCCTTTCCCTGCGCGAAGTAACGGCGGGCAAACTCGCTTTGGTACTCGTACTTTGCTGGGTCCATGCTCTGCAACGCCTTTCGTGCGGCCTCACTCAGCGATGCCGCCACCAAATCGAAATACAACGTCGATCGTTCCGCGTCGAGCCCGACGCTCGCCGTCATTGCCGCGACCGCGATGCGCAAGGCCTTGTCGGCATCGGCATCCTGCCCATGGGCCATCGCCGACAACACTGCCAGCTCCGGATCAGCACGCGCTGTCTCGGCATCGATTACTTCCGGGACCCCTGATGGCCCAAGGACTAGCGGCAAGAAGTCATTGGCGCCGCCCAGATGGATCGGCTGCGCGGCCCACCTCGCCACCGCCTCCTGCGCCGTCACTACCAACAGGCAGACCGGACAGCGGATGCGGGAACGTAGCCCAACAACATACACCGGCCACGAGTAGCGCTTGTCATCATCAGGCTTAAGCTGCACTTCGACAACGATCCCAAGCACCGGCACACCATCGTACAACAACACCACCAAATCGGCGCGATACTCCGCCGGCTGGATTTCGGTGAGATCCGCCGATTCGATCCGTACTTCGCTGTAGACAGGAAGCTCGACGCGCAGTGCATCGCGGAGCAACTCCGGCGCCAGTTGTGGACGGTTGCGAAACAACAAGATCAGAGCCTCGTGGAGCTGTGAAGGCATGGCGACTCGCAGCTACCGTGGGCGAGCCGGGTCGTGCCGGGTGGAAACGATGCAGCCCTGCGCGTATTCGATCATGGCCTCTCGAGTGTGCAAAACGCAGGCCCTGCGCCACCCCCTCCATTTCGTCGATCACACGGAATGGCGCGGCCCCACCGACTCACTGTGAGTACACCGCCGACCTAATTCGCTACGCCACCGTCATTCGTCGCCAGCTACGCGGCCAGAACGCAGCCCACACCGCGGTGCGGTCGTCAATAATCCATGCGTCCCATATTCATGGCCACCTGCTGCACCAGCAGCCTCTTGCCGATGTTGCGTACGTCACGACGCCCAAAGATCGACGCCGACACACGAAAGGCGTCGCCATGTTTCGCCAGGCCGAACCAGCTTGCAATCGAAGACCTTGCCTCGGCGTACGT
>CAZGSN010000210.1:0-2543 GCA_964528465.1 uncultured Binatia bacterium (SeqCode) | reverse complement strand
ACTGCTGGGCAGCGAGACTATGTTGCAATGTGAGTTTCAGGTAGCCATGCGTGACGAACGGGGCCAGCCTTGTTAAGTTGAGTCAGTCGCCGGAGGCGCCAAAGCCTGCGCGTTCTTGCGCGAAAAAGGGCAGGAATTCGTGATGACGGCGCCCCCGTGGGAGCTGATTTTGGCTCTCGTAAAAGTCGCCTACACCAGGAGCTCGAGGCGCAGCGCTGGCTGCCGTGAGCCCGGTATCATTTGATATCGCGCGGCGGCGACCGCCCTCGCCCTAATCGCAGCCGTGGTGATGTTGGCGGTTATTCTCCCGATCCGCGCGGTATACGGTCGTAAAATGCTTGCTCCCTGTGGACCCCAGTCTTGTCTCAAAAAGGGTAGGTTTTGAGAACTGGAAAGCCACCTGTAAAAAGCTTTTAACCATGCGGAGTTTTCAAGCATTGCTGGTGCCCTTGCCCTGACCTCTACGTTCGCGCTCCGCAATCAGCTTGGCGCGTCTCTCTGCCACTTCAGTGGCCCTGTGAAGAGCCTCGTACATCTGCTGTTGCACCCTTAAAGCTCTATCGTGATCTCCCATGGCAACCATCTTGCCCATGAGGGAGCGGTCCATTGCAGCATTACGCTCCAATAGCCTCATCGTTTGCTCGCATCTGCGGATTTCCCGGTTCTCGGCAGAGAAAAACGCTCTTAATCGGTTAAACATCATCCATCCCCTTCCGCGCAGTTAGCGGGATTCGATAGACGGTCTGATCGAAGCCTGGGAAAAGCTCCCCCAAGAACCGTCTTACTTCGAAATTTTGCCGGATTGGGTGACCGAGGCTACGCTCATTTAGGATTGCCCGGCCATCCATCGTAGTAGGCAATACCCTCTGGGTCTGTCCATGACCCTGTTTCGGAATTGTATGTCGCATCCTCGGGAAGGCTCACCGGCCGATCCGGTTCCTGTTTTTGACGTTCCTCTGCATCCCGCATAGCTTCGGCTGCACTCTCGTCGTATCCCATTCCTGGTTCTCCTTCGCTGCCAATTCTAAGCCAAACCATCGCCGTTTGCTTACAGCCCCACGGCGTTCACTGCAATCTCTTGAATGCGTCCGCCTTGGGCGCACGTACCACATAACCATCTCGATACGGAGGTGCCCGTTGGTGCGCATGATGACGGCTGCGGAAACCCCTTCCCCGCGGGGCCGACGTGCAAAGCCCCGGCCCGCAGCGAATGGCCCGCTATAGTTTTCCGGATCGAGGCCTGCGGCGACGCATAGCACTTCACCTGGACTCAACAGGAGGCCGTGCTCTACTAGCCGACGACCTCCCTTTCAGGCTGCGATAAGTGGGGTTAGCGAAGCCAGCGTCGCATACCCCTAGACCCGCAGTCCAAGGCGATCACACGGTGCATCCTGCAAGTCCTGCCTGACACCCAGGTAGCGTTCGGTCGTTTGAATCGACGCATGGCCGAGGCTCAGCTGGATCTGTTCCAGTGCGGCTCGGCCCTTGTGCGCGAGCTTGGCGAAGGTGCGCCGGAGATCGTGCGGCGCCAGCTTCTCCACGCCAATGCGCTTCCCGTACCGCACCACGGCTTCCATTATGTTCTGGGGCAGAAGCCGCTCCGAAGTAACCTGGCCGCGGTTGTTCATACTGCGGAACACGTGACCAACGTGACCATCTTGCAGTCCGGCCGCTGCCACCCACACGTCGATCGCTGCTTTGGTCCACGCCGGCATCGGCACTGTCCGCACCCGGTTCCCTTTCCCGTGCAGATCCACAATCGCCCACCGCCCGTCTCGTTGCTGGATCCGCTCAAAGGTGAGCTCGGAGGCTTCGGCACGGCGTAGCCCGCAGCCGATCAGCACGCAAAGCAGGGCGCGATCGCGCTTGCCCTTGAGCTTGGCGACGTCCGGTGAATTGATGAGACGCTCGGCCTGGTCCGTGGTCAGCCAGTTCCCGGAACGCACGCCGGCCTGCTTGGCACCCTTCACCCGCCCGATGCCGGCTGCGAGCTCGTGAGCAAGCAGTCCGTTGTCCGCCGCCTCCGCGGCCAGGCGGCGCACGGCCGTCAGCCGCACATTGATGGTCGATGCGGCCAGGCCGGAGTGCTCGAGCTCACGGGCGTAGCGCTGCACCACGGCTTTGCTGAGGCCTTGGCCGGCGGCTTCGCGAGCGTACCAGGCCAGGAAAACCGTCAGCGCCTTGTCATAAGCGCGTCTGGAATGCGGGGAAGGGACCGAATCGAGCACGAGCCGTTTGATGAACTCCATGCCAAAGGCGGGGGAAGTGGCGACCACCAGGTTGGTGTTGAGGTTGTCGTCGTTGGTGTCGAGCAGGTTGGTGTCGAGCATGCTGATACCATCTTACCGTAGTGCATGTTATAATAGTAATTATCATATTCACTTGTCAGTGACATTGCGCTTTCACCCCGAAAATTTTGATGATAAAAGCGGGACGCGAGCCGGAGCGCAGTCTCGCCGCTTGGGGAAAAAACCCGCGACCTGTAGCTGTTTTTGCTTGGCGAGATCGCCGGGACGACAATTGCGAGTGTGGACTGCCGGGGC
>CAZGSN010000209.1:0-2303 GCA_964528465.1 uncultured Binatia bacterium (SeqCode) | reverse complement strand
GACGTACAGCGTATTCCCCGCCTCGCTGCTCGTCCCGCCCAACAGGATCGTCGGCTCGCCATACGCCGAATACTCGTAGCGCTCCACCACCGCCGCATTCTCGTCCGTCAGCATCACCACGCGATAGTTCGCATCCTGGTGGTACGTATAGCGCTTCGACCCGGCGTCGAGGCAGTCGTTGTCGGGCGAGGCGCCGCCGGTCACGTCCGTGTTGCGGTCGTAAACTACTGGCTCGTCGATGTACTGCGTGCCGTACGCGAACTGGCTAAGCGTCTGGTTGTTGGGTGTGGCGTTGTTGCGGACCTCGATGAGCCTCCACCCCGCGTAGTAGTACCGCTCGAACAGGCTCCCAGCCAGGATGCCGGCGATCCCGCCCGCATCCGAGCCGTCCACCACGCCAATCCCGCGGTTGCTCACTTCCTTCTCCACGCGGCGGAACAGGCCGTCGTACTCGTACCGCGCCACGCGCTGCCCCGCCACGCTCGTATCTCCGGCCGAGTACCAGACGCCGACTAGGCGGTTCCACGCATCGTACGTGTACTGGAACAGCCCGTCGCTGGTCAGATTGCCGTTATGATCGTGCGTGAGCGTCATCGTCTGCCAGGTCGAGCCGGTCCGATCATTGAGGTCGTACTTGCCTAAATGCAGACGCGCACATCCCGGCCCCGTGACAACTGCTGCCGCTGGAATTGCCCGTGTCTGCTTTCATCGCCTCGTTCGCATCAGACGAACGCCTATCTGATTTGCCTCCGCAGCCTTCGCACGGCATTAGATGGACTGCGCCGCCAGAGTTTGTCGAACGCGCCTACTCCACTTGGGTTAACCTCCTGAAGCACAAGCATCATTGTGCTGTACACGTTCGGGAGAGTTGTTTCTCTCAGCGACTTTTCCAATTCGCGCAGACACCAGCCGCCCTCTTGAGCAAACAATCCACTTTCTAGTGCTGCCTGAATTGTGCGCACTGTCGCTCGTTGCGCTTCGACCACGTTCTGAGTTGCCACGAAGGCTCGAATCAATAGGTGCATAAATGCGAAATATCTTACTTCACCTGAGCTGCACCTTTTGACACCCAAACGCGCCCAACTAATTGCTTGAGGCCAATTTCGGCGAGCCGCCTCTACCTCTGCCAGATGAAGTGCGGCGACTTGATCAATGGACCGAGCCAATCGGGGCTGCGCCGTCTGGAGTCGTCCAGCCAGCCCTCGTAACGCCTTGGAGGCGAGGTAGGCATGGACCATTGTCCCCCGCCGTCGTTCAAGTCCAAACAGCGCTCCCGACAGCAGATCGAGCAATTCCAGAGAGACAGCTTCTATACCCTGCGCGTTCTTCATTCGTACCCTTCTGGCCGGCTCCCAGCGTCGGCATCGGGACCGGTAGGCCAACTGGAATCATCCCATACGCCCGTGCGCCTACACTGGGCTAACCCGTCAGCACAGTTGTGATTATGGTCGCCCCGGCAGGCGCCATATGCGATACACCAATAATACAGATTCCAACACTCCTCGTCACTGCGCTTTGGCTTGCCCCCGGTTGCCTTTCCTTCCTC
The DNA here is from genome assembly GCA_964528465.1 of uncultured Binatia bacterium (SeqCode). Taxonomy (GTDB): domain Bacteria; phylum Desulfobacterota; class Binatia; order HRBIN30; family HRBIN30; genus CAZGSN01. The sequence goes on along the minus strand of CAZGSN010000209.1, from coordinate 757 downwards.
ACCTTTCTTCGCTGAGTTCTTAGTTCCTTTCTTCGCCGCTTGTTCCTCGCCTTCCTTCGCCGCCTTCTTCGCGCCCTCCTTCGTTGACTTCTTACTTGCAGACTCCGTACCCTCCTTAATCGCTTCCTTGGCGAGCTTCTTCGCCTCGGCCTCGGTAATCTCTTTGCCTTCCTTGGAAATGAATTTCTTCACTCCATTCTTGAGCAACACCTTTACGCCGGCCTTAGCCAGCCCCTTCGCAATGCCAGCCAAGCCAGCCAAATCAGAAATCTTGTCGGCAGTATCTAGGAGTACCCATCCGGTCTTGATTAAGCCACGCGCAAGATCCTGCTCTTGCTCCCTTATCCACCGCTCTCGTTCCGCTTGCTCCTCTGCAGAACGCAGGCCTTTGTTTGAGGGTGACTTACCGCGGTCAAGTCCGCGGCGAACGCCCCCACGCAGCGCTCGATCCAATTCCGCCTCGTCCTCATCGTCGAGGCCCTCCGGGTCGACGCCCGAAGCTGATGATGATTCCAAATACTCAAGTAGGTTCAAGCCATCGGCGTATCCAATCGGATCCGGCTGCATCCACCTCCCCGTCTTCGAATGCAGTTGCCTGAACCGATTCTGATAGCTCCCCGTCTCCCCGTCCCGCCACAACCCCTGATGCATCAGCGGATTACCCACGCTGCTGACGTACAGCGTATTCCCCGCCTCGCTGCTCGTCCCGCCCAACAGGATCGTCGGCTCGCCATACGCCGAATACTCGTAGCGCTCC
>CAZGSN010000208.1:0-2612 GCA_964528465.1 uncultured Binatia bacterium (SeqCode) | reverse complement strand
GGTGGACGTCAACTGGACGCACGCTTCGAGACGCCGCCAAAATCCTTCGATACGCTTCGCTACTCAGGAGGCGGCTCCTCAGCGCGAACGGTTGCGGGGCTCAGTAAACAAATTGTTCGTTCGGCCTGAGACGCGGCCCGGCCGTGGTTCCGGTCGCAAGAGCCGCCGTCATCTTCGCTGTGCCGTAACAACCCGTCGCCGCCAACCATGCTGCCAAAGCGAGGTGTGCAAGCCCGGGGAGACGCGCCGTCATGATTCTTCGAGGTAGTCGAGCTTTCTCGCCAGATGCTGCAAAAGATCGAGATGACTCGCGTCCTTGCCGCTAGCTCGTCGGATCAACTCCGGCGCTCGGTAGGTTTGTCCCGGGCGGTGCACATGCTGGCGTAGCCATCCGAGCAGTGGCGCAAAGTCGCCGGCGGCAATGGCCTCGTCGATGTCGCCCAGCGCTGTCTTCGCCGCTTGGTAGAGCTGCGCCGCATAAATGTTGCCCAGGCTATAGGTGGGGAAGTAGCCGATGGAGCCGCACGACCAGTGCACGTCCTGCAGGCACCCTTCCCGATCATTTTCCGGGACCACGCCGAGCAAGCGTTGCATGCCCGCGCGCCATGCCGCCGGCAGATCGTTTACCCGCAAGCTGTCCTCAATCAGGGCTCGCTCCAACTCGAAGCGCAGAATGATGTGGAGGTTGTAGGTGATCTCGTCGGATTCGGTGCGGATAAGCGAAGCCCCAGCCTCGTTTGCCGCAAGCAAGACATCCGCAAGCGAGCGCCCGGTCAGGTCCGGAAAATATTGCTGGGCAATAGGCAATAGATAGCGCCAGTATGCCGAGGAGCGTGCCACGATGTTCTCCCAAAGGCGTGACTGCGATTCGTGCACACCCAGCGAACAGGCCTCGCCACGTGGTGTGCCGAGAAGCTGCGGTTCCAAACCCTGCTCGTAGAGAGCATGGCCGGTCTCGTGGATGGTTGAGAACAAGGAGTAGCGCAAATCGCTCTCGTCGTAGCGCGTCGTAATCAGTACGTCGCTGCCGATCGACGTACTGAAAGGATGCGCAGCGGTGTCGAGCCGACCGCGCGTGAAGTCGAATCCCAGTTGCCGGGCTGCCTGCTGGTTGAACCGAAACTGCTGGTCGGCTGGAAAGAGACCCTTGAGACCCTTTGCATGCAACGGACGGCTGGCCAGCCTTGCCTGGAGGCGCTGGATGAGCGGCACTAGCCCGTCGCGCAAATCCTGGAAAATCTTTTCGATGGTCGCGGTGTCGATTCCCGGCTCGTACTCTTCGAGCAGGACATCGTAGGCTGGCTTGTTGGGATCAATCGCTGCGGCAACGGCTCGCTCGAGCGCAACGATTCGTTCCAGGTATGGCGCCAGAAGGGCGAAGTTGTCTTCGCGGCGGGCGACAATCCATTGCGAACGTGCCTGGGCATGCAGCGTGGCACGCTCGTGAACAAGACTGGCAGGCAGAGCGCGTACGCGATCGAGGCGCCACTTGGTTTCACGGACGTCAACGGCTTGCTCGGGCGTGAGGGCAGATCGGTTCGCAGCCAGCTCGTCGACGAGTGCCAGATAGGCTGGTGCGGTTTGGCGCTCGTGCAGGATCGAGGTTAGGATGCCGATCTGCTGGGCACGGTTCTCGGCCACTCCCTCGGGCATGTAGGTTTCTTGATCCCACTCTAGCAAGCGCAAAGCACCGGCAAGATGGGCGTTGTTCTGCAGGTGCTGGAGCAACTCCGCGTAGGCTTCAGTAGGTTGCACTATCGTCCTCGTAGGGCGTGTGGAGCGGCTAAGTGAAGCGCCGCGATTGTCTTGGCATCCTCGATCTCCCCGCGGCGAATCATCTCCATTGCCTCGGGGAACGGGACGTCATGTAGACTCAAGACCTCGTCGGCGTCGAGATCCTGCTGGGTGCGCGATAGTTGCTCGGCCAGAAAGAGGTGGATGCGCTCATCACAGAAGCCTGGCGTTGTCAAAACACTACCCAGACGCAGCCAGCGCTGCGCCAACAGTCCAGCCTCTTCACGCAACTCGCGTACGGCACAGGTTTCCGGTGCTTCGCCGGCATCGAGCTTGCCGGCTGGGACCTCCCACAGAAACCCGCCCGCGGCATGCCGAAACTGGCGAATCAAGGTAACCGTGCCATCGTCGTGCAAGGGCACAACGGCGGCAGCTCCGGGATGATGGATGAGTTCGAGCTCCATGCTCGTCCCGTTTGGCAGTTGCACGGGCTCAATGCGCAGATCGACGACGCGGCCCTTGTAGAGTTGACGGGAACCCATTTGCCGATGGGGACCTAGACTACCGTTCCCGCTGCCAGCACCGAATTCTTTGGGACGATGACGATGCCGTCGCGTACGGCGTAACCCTCACCGTCGAAACGTTGCACGCTGCCTTGGTCACGGATGATGACGCCGTCCCCGATGCGTGCGTTCTTGTCGATGATGGCACGCTCGATGCGACAGCCGTTGCCGATGTCCACAGGAATCTGCTCCGCACTCGGATGGGTGCCGTGATCGCCCTCGTAGAAGTCTGCTCCCATCATGACCGTGTGCGAAAGACGGACATCGCGGCCGATGATGCTGCGGATGCCAACGATGCTGTGGTCAATCTCCGCG
>CAZGSN010000207.1:0-12234 GCA_964528465.1 uncultured Binatia bacterium (SeqCode) | reverse complement strand
AAGCCGGTGCTCGGCATCGTCATCGAGGCGCAAATGCGACGCGACGCGGACAAACTCTACTCGTGGCCGGTCTACGTCACTGGGTTGCGTGAGCGTTTCTGCTGTCCGGTATGTCTGCTGATAGTGACGGTACGCGAGTCGGTTGCCAGATGGGCGGCGCGGAGTATCGAGCTTGGTGGAGGCAATCGTTTCACCCCACTGGTGCTGGGTCCGTCTGGGGTTCCGGAGGTGACCGATGAGAAGGAAGCGCGTGGTGATCCGGAGCTGGCTGTTCTGTCAGCTATGGCTCATGGCAAGCACCGCGAAACGACCCGTGCCCTTCGCATTGCCGTGGCGGCCATGGCGGCGAGTGTTGGTCTCGACCTCGAACGGTCGACGTTGTACTTTGACCTTGTCGAGGCATCCCTGAGCATCGCAGCACGAAAGGCATTACAAAGCATGGACCCTACCACCTACGAGTACCAGAGCGCGTTCGCGAAGCGTTACCTGAAGCAGGGCCTCCGCAAAGGGCTAGCAAAAGGAGAAGCTACGGGGAGAGCGAAGGGGCGAGCCGAGGGAAGAGCCGAGGGAAGAGCTGAGCTGGTCTTGAAGCAGTTGGCTGCGCGCTTCGGGTCGTTGCCGGAGGGGACGGAGCAGCGGGTGCGTAAAGCTTCGATTGCACAATTGGATGCCTTGGCAGAACGGCTGCTCACTGCGGCGACCCTCAAGGACGCGTTGCTGGCCTGCCGGAAAAGCTCGCGGACCTAGCCACCAAGATAGGTTCAGTGCCTGAGGCTTAGGAGAGCAACAGCCCGAGGATGGTCGATTGAGGCGCTGAGGTTTACCACGAAGGGCACGAAGGCCACGAAGACTGACGGAGCCGAGGGGGATCTTCTTGCGTGACCTTCGCGATCTTCGTGGTGAGAGAAAATCTTGTTCCGTCGTTTCGAGGACGCGCGCACTTATTCCGTGCAGAGCCGCGCACACCATCTCGGAGAGCTCGACGGTCTCTCAAAGCAGGATTTCCTGCCAGACGGGTGATTGACAAAGGCACCCTGGGCCGCAAAGGTCGCCGCTTCATGCGTCGTCATCCAAGCTTGTTGGGGTCTTGCCTCGCGGCTGTCGGCTGTCTCGCTTTGTGGGCTTCTCCCGCTTACTCGCGCATTTCGTTTGTAAGGGGCGTGGAACTTTCCACTTCGGCAGGAAGGAACGTGGCGCCGCACTCTATGGCGTTGGCGGATGTCTCCCAGGATTCCGCGCGAAAGCGGGATGTGCTGGTCGTTGGCGATGGATCCGTGGATGTTTTTGTTGGGGATGACGAGCTTACCTCGGAGTCGAATACGGAGCTTCTCCTCCCCGATGACGATGGAACGCCTATCGCCGTGGCTGTCGGCAACTTTGATTGGAGCGGAAGCCGACTCGTTGACGTAGCGGTTCTAACTCGTGATCCAGCACGCGTGCGGCTCTTCCGTAATTCCCCCGACGACGATGACGAGTGCTTCGACGGGGATGCGGATTTCACCGTTGTCGAAACCGCCCTCATCATCGACGGAGAGCCGCGCGACATGGTGGTCGGGCGTTTTAACAACGACGCGCGCGACGACCTAGCGGTGCTCACATCCGAGCGTGTCTACATCTTTCTCAACAACGGAGATTCCTCGGCGTCGTTCGTAAGCGTCGGCCCCGTGGCCACCAATGGCCGGGCCGGGGCTTCCCTTGTGGCGTCTGATTTCACCGACGACCAGGTAGACGATGTTGTGGTTACCGACGCAGGCGGCCAGATTATAGTTTTGACTACCGGCGCCGGTGGGGTCCTCACACTTCGCTCTACCATTAACCTTGGCACCCAGCCGCGCGGGATCGTTGCGGGCGACTTCGATGCTGACGGTAACCGCGATCTCTACGTGACCGATGCTGCCGCAGACGGCCTCATTGATTTGCCCGCTTATTTCCTCAAGGGCCAAGGCGGCGGAGATTTCGATACGCCGGTTGGTATTCGGTCGGGCTCTCCCTACCAGTCGGCGGTGGTAAGCTTCGATGTCGATCGCGACGGGACAGTCGACATTGCGTCAACTTCCAACAGTCCCGAATCAGAAGAGGGTCCGACTCTGTACTGTCAGCCCGGGATGTTCTGCGACACGCTAGAAAACGAGCCACCCCTGGATGCGGGGATCTGGCGCGTACCCCGCGGTGGCACCATCCCCGGCATCGGGATCGGTCAGGTAGCGATCGTTTCGGGGGACCTAACCGGCGACCGTCTCGAAGACCTGGTCGTCTTGAGTCGCAATGGCGATGCGGCGTTTCTGATGATCAACCAAAGCGCATCAGGGACTCCGTCCCCCACGCCTTCTAATGTTCCGTCTCCCACCCGTACGCCGACACCCACGCCTACGCCACGCGAGCTTACCCCAGGCGCAACACACACGGCCACTCCTTCAGGGACGGCCACGACCACCGCCACGCAGACGCCGACCATGATTCCGCCCAAGGTGTTCGTGACCATCGGCAGCGCCGTCGGTCGCCCCGGGGATACGGTGGACATTGCCGTGTCGCTGACAACCGGGGGCGAAGGCGTGCTCGGTGTTGGCAATGATATCGCTTTTCGCGACGAACAGATTGCGTTGGACCCAGCCGGATGCAGGATCAACCCTGCACTCGGTAAGAAGCTGATTGCCGCGAAGGTCCTTGCGGACCCTTACTGGAACGTCTCTCGTTTCTCTGTGGTCACTGGTGCCAGCGGCGCACCTATCCCCGATGGTATTCTCTACACATGTAAGGTGCATATTCTTGCCGGCGCTTACCCCTACGAACGCCGCTTGCAGGCTGGAGGCTATGCCGCTGTTGTTCAGCCCGAGCATTCCGAAGTAGTCCTGGTTCCGGCCTTTGATGGCAGCGTGACCGTGGCCCTCGCGGTGACCCCCTCGCCCTCCGACGATGGGAGTGGTGGCGATGGAGGGTGCACAATGCGGGAGGCGTCCCAGGAATCACTAGGCTCCAGTTGGGTCCTTTTCTTACTAGGTTTGCTCCTGGTTTCTCGGCGCATGGCTAGTGCGACCCTAGGGGCCGATCGGTAGAGACTGCCGGGTAAGGCCAGTTGAGGGGGCAGGGCATCGCGACTGTCCTCGAACCAGGTCGGTAGCCGGCTCCCTTTGAGTACGTTGCGCTAATCCACACAGGCGGAGCGACAACAGGATTGGGGAGTCGCTCCGGCTCCTGTCTTGCTCATGCCCTTACGCATGCTCAAGGCCGGGAGTTTCCAACCTAGGGAAGGGCACCTTTCCCGAGGCAAGTGGCTTTGCACGCCGAATCGTTCCTCCACCAGACGCGGACCGAAGGCGGCCCGTCTCCAACCCAGATTCATCAACGTTTGCAAGCAATGGAGACGCCGCGCCCCCGCGGCGTATGAGGCGGATTGCGCGCCCAAGCGATTTGGCGTGCAAAGCCGTGCCAAGTAGAGGTGAGGCGCGACATGCCTTCGCAGCTCCACGAGGCGTTGTTGCTTCTGTTTCGTAATCGCCCGCAACTGGCGGCCGAGTTGCTGCGCGACGCGTTGCATGTACCGGTCCCGGCCTACAGCGAGGCGCGCATCGAGTCGGCCGAGCTGACCGATGTCCAGCCCGCGGAGTACCGCGCCGATCTTGTCGTGCTGTTGAGCGACGGTAAGCCGGTGCTCGGCATCGTCATCGAGGCGCAAATGCGACGCGACGCGGACAAACTCTACTCGTGGCCGGTCTACGTCACTGGGTTGCGTGAGCGTTTCCGCTGTCCGGTATGTCTGCTGATTGTGACGGTACGCGAGTCGGTTGCCAGATGGGCGGCGCGGAGTATCGAGCTTGGTGGAGGCAATCGCTTCACCCCGCTGGTGCTGAGCCCGTCTGGGGTGCCGGAGGTGACCGATGAAAAGGAGGCGCGTGGTGATCCGGAGCTGGCTGTTCTGTCGGCAATGGCCCATGGCAAGGACCGCCAAACGAACCGAGCCGTTCGCATTGCCGTGGCGGCCATGGCGGCGAGTGTTGGTCTCGACCTCGAACGGTCGACGTTGTACTTTGACCTTGTGGCTGCGTCCCTGAGCACCGCAGCAGGAAAGGCATTACAAAGCATGGACCCCACCACCTATGAGTATCAAAGCGCGTTCGCGAAGCGTTATCTGAAGCAGGGCCTCCGCAAAGGGGAAGCTAAGGGACGAGCTGAGGGACGAGCCGAGGGAAGAGCCGAGCTTGTCCTAAAGCAGTTGGCCGCGCGCTTCGGGTCGTTGCCGGAGGGGACGGAGCAGCGGGTGCGTAAAGCTTCGATTGTACAGTTGGATGCATTGGCAGAACGACTGCTCACCGCGGGGACCCTCAAGGAGGCGTTGCTGGCCTGCCGGAAAAGCTCGCGGGCCTAGCCACCAAGATAGGTTCAGTGCCTGAGGCACAGCCCGGCCGCCCGGCCGCGCTGTGGGTCTACCATGAAGATCTCTTCAACGTTGTTCCCAACTCCACTAGCAATCAGACAGCCATGTATAACTTGGGCTTCCCAAATTTCCCCACGATCATGTCGCACACCCAGCCGGATTCCCTGCCAGACGCGTGATTGACAAAGGCACCCTGGACGGCAAAAGTCGCCGCCTCATGCGTAGATCTCAGAATTTTGTGGCCGCCGGGTTGGTGGCCTTTGCGTGCCTGGTTGTAGGCGCTTCTCCGGTGCTGTCGGTGGTTCGCTTTGAACGCGACTTGGAGTTCTCCACCTCCGTCGCTGAGAACCCCGGGGTGCATGCCATGGCGCTGGGGGATGTTTCTGAAAGAAACAAAGATCTTGATTTGCTCGTCATCGGAGACGGCGTTGTCGACGTCTTTCTTGGCGACGATGAGCTTAGCTCGGAATCGGACACGGAATTTCCCCTCCCCGATGGCGATGGGACGCCAATTGCGGTTGTTGTAGGCAACTTTGATTCCAGTGGTGCTAGCCTCCTTGATGTAGCAGTTCTGACCCGCGACCCGGCACGCGTGCGTCTCTTCCGTAATACCCCAGATGGGGAGACTGATAGCTTCGACGGAGACACCGATTTTACCGTCGTTGACACCGCTCTCAGCATTGAAGGCGAGCCGCGCGACATGGTGGTTGGCCGTTTCAACAACGACATGCGCGACGACCTCGCCGTACTGACCTCGACTAGCGTCTACATCTTTCTCAGCAACGGCGATTCTTCGGCGTCGTTTGTCGGCGTTACCCCGGTGGCCACGAATGGCAGTAACGGCGTTTCCCTCGTGGCGGCGAATTTCACCGACGACGAAGTGAACGACATTGTGGTCACTGATACTGGCGTGGTCGCTGATGGTAGCTCGGAACCTGATGACGATGGGCAGTTCATGGTATTTACGACTGGATCGAACGGTGTTCTTACTCGGCGCTCGATCACCAACCTTGGAATCGACCCGCGGGGTATTGCGGCTGGCGATTTCGATGGCGACGGGAATCAAGATCTTTTCGTCGCGGACGTTGGCTCCGATGGGTTTACGGGGGCACTCGTTCACTTTATCAAGGGGCTTGGTGGAGGTGACTTCGAACAAACAACAGGATTGTTTGCCGGCACTACCAATCCGGCGGCCGTCGTTGTCTTCGACTTTGACAGGGACGGAACATTGGATGTCGCGGCCACCTCCAACGGAGCCGATCTAGACTCTCCTGTGCTCTACTGTCAGCCAAGCCCGATCTGCGTCAACGTGGGCGATTTTCCTTTGGAAGCAGGAATTTGGGTGCAGCCCAGCAGTAGCGCGATCCCTCGAATTGGCTCCGGGCAGGTGGCGATCGTGGCCGCGGAGTTGACCGGAGATAAATTGGAAGACTTTATCGTGCTGAGCAGCGAGGGCGACCGGGCCGTTCTCATGATCAACCGAAGTACCATGGGGAGTGCATCCCCCACGCCTTCCGGGTTGCCATCCCCCACGCGTACGCCGACCCCGACGGGTCCGACGCAGACCCCCACGCCGACGCGCACCCCAACCGCAACCAACACTCCAACTGGTGTTCCCATCCCCTACGGTGGCTGCACGCAGAAAGTGGGTGAACGGCCGGTGGCCGTGGCCATCGGCAATTTCGATGGTGGCGATATGGATATCGCCTATGCCGACCAATCCGGGAACCGGGTGGCATTGCTGAGTTCGCGGCGCATGAACAATGCCACCAACCCGTGCGACCTCCTCGGCTTGCAAGGTAGGAATATCGCTACGGTCACCGCTCCTAACGCGCTTCTTGCGGCCGACCTGAATCGCGACGGCAAACTCGACCTGGCGGTGATTGGCTCGGAGAGCAAGGTGACTCTATTGATGGGCCAAGGGGATGGCACCTTCGCGGTACTTAGCCTTGCAACTTCGGCCACCCCGGCCGGGATTGCCGTGGCGAACTTCGATCGCGATTTGAATCCCGACCTCGTCGTTGTCGACGGCAGCGCTAACGTCTCCTTGTACCTAGGCGCCGGGGGAGGCAACTTTGGTGCGCGCTGCACGATTGCCCAAGGGGTACTCGCCTCGGCTGTCGCTACAGACAGTACCAACGCTGGCGATCTCAACGGTGACGGTTGGCCGGACCTCATCCTCGGCGGCACCGGGAGCAGCACCACCGCGGTGCTCTTGCGGAAGCCAAATTCGCAGCCGGCGGGGCAATGTCTCACTTCGGCAGACTTCGTCATCGTCTCCCTTGATTCCCGCTCACAGGCTTTACTCACTGGTCAATTTGAGGAATCGGGAAGCAACAATCTTCCCGACATTGCCACTCTGACCAACACTGGACAGATACGAATTTACGACAGCAGTAAGAGCAACGTCAGTGCTGGAGTGACTTATGCTGCAGCCCGTGTTGTCGATACCCGAGCGGGCACCACTGCTATTGGCACCGGCGATTTGTTTGGCCTCCGCCTTGCCGATCTCACCACGGCGGTTGGTAGCGATGATCAAGTGCGTATCCTTAAAGCCGTTGGCGACGGAAGCTACGCGGCCAGCAATGACGCCATTCCCGTGGGTAACAACCCGGTTGCTCTGGCCGTCGGAGATGTAGATGGCGACCTGCGTGATGACACGGTGACCGCCAACCGCGACGACGGCACCCTCAGTATCTTGCTCAGCCGCTTTGCTCCCACTCCCACGCCAACAAAGACTGCGACGCTAACCTCGACGATTCCCACCCGCACGCCGACACCCACGCCGAGTGCCTCCATCAGCCCAACGATTACCCGCACGCCGACCCCGACGCGCACCGGCTCGCCCACGCATACGCGCACCCCCACCCTCACCAAGACACCCGACGGTGTCTTTCACCTCAATGGCTCGACCTGCGCCCTGAGCCCGCAACCAACGCGGCAGTTGTCTCTATGGGTCGGCTTGTTTGGTTTGTTCGTGTCGCGAGGCTACGCGCGGCGGCAACGGAAGGGATGAGTGGAAATGAGGATGCGGTGGACAGGTTGCGCGCTTTTCTGTGTGCTGATGTCTCTGCGCGTCTGGCCGGCGTCCGCAGTGCAGTTCGGCCGTTGCGATGTCAGCGTTGGTAGCGCTCTGCTCAGCGTTGCCTCGGCGGGAGTCGACAGCGCCGGCCACCCGGTACTTTTGGTCTTGCAAGGCGGTGGAACCAATCGCGTTTTCCGCGTTGCCGTCGACCCGGTAAGTCTCCAGCAGGCCTGCACCACGGGAATTGGTACTTCCGAGATTACCCTGGGAACCTTTGCTCCTAGATCTATTGCCGTGGGCGATATCGACGGCGATCGCCTCCTGGACTTCGTCTTGGCCGGAACCGACAACGTCTCCACCCACGATTTGCTTGTGTATGGTGGCAGCGGCAATGCGGAGTTCTCGCCGCACGCGACTCCGTTTCGGCAAGCACGCGATGGCACTGTGGCCGTGGCTATTGCGGACGTGGATCGCGACGGAGCCGTCGACTTGGTTACCGGAAGCGAAGGCGATAGCAGCGTGACCATTCTTTACTCGGCTAGCAGCGCGGCTCGCAGCGAGCGCATGCCGGTGCAAGGCGTAGCACCCGGAAACGTCGCCGTAGGCTTCCTCAACAATGATGGCCTCCCTGATGTTCTTTCCGGTAGCGCGGCCAGCGGCCGGCTGTCGGCCCTGTTTCAAACTGCCAGCAAGGTGTTCGCTGCAAGTACGGATTCTTCCAACGCCGTTGTCGGCGGCGGTGTCGTAGTGACCGATTTCAATGGGGATCTGATCGGTGACGTCGTGCTGACGCAAAGTAATCGCATCAATCTTTACCTGGGGCCGCTTCCTGCCAACCTAGCCATGCTGCCTGCCCCAGACCCATCGCTGGAGAGTGGTGCCGGCGCCAATGCGCTGGCAACCGGTGACTTTACTGGCGACGGGGCTGTCGATGTTGTCGTTGCCAACCATGACGCAGACAGCGTGTCGCTATTTGTCGGCAACGGCAGCGGCGAGTTTGCCGCTAACTCGGTAGCGGCAGGCTGTAGGGCACAGCCGAGTAGCTCGAACTGCGCGGTGGGCGATCAGCCCATTGCAGTGCTTGCGTCGGATGCGGATGGCCGGCCGTTGGATCTAGACGGCGACGGGATCGGCGACATCGCCGTCGCCAATCAAGGCGGCACGCTGTCCCTTCTATTGAGTTCCGCGAATTCCGCCAATCCCACTCCGACCACCACGGCAACTGCTGTGACGCCATCGCCAACCGTGACTCCCACACACACGGTAGCGGCTCGCCCCTGCTGCGACGGACACAGTAGTCCTGGCTGCGAGGAATCGACTTGCTCGACGTGTGTTTGCGCCAACGACAGCCGCTGCTGCGATGTTATCTGGGACGATATCTGTGTCGGAATCGCGATTAGCAATTTGTGCGCGGACCAGTGCACGTGTTCGATGAACACTCCGACCCCCACTCCTAGCCCGTCTTCAACTCTAACCATAACCCCAGTACCCCCCGCCACTGATACGCCTACGTCGACGCCAAGCCGGACTCCAACCTCCACGCCGACCAATACGCGTCCAGGGAGTCCCCCGCCTTCAACGCGCACGCCGACCAATACACCCACCGCTACCGGACCTACCCCCACCTTGACCCGCACGCCGTCGCGTACTCCAGTTCCCAGCAACACGCCGACCAAGACCACGACTCCAACCGTGCAGACGTGCAGTGGTGGTCTGTGCGTGAATGGCGAGAGCTGTCACGTCGATCCAACTGCGGGCTCTCCAAGTCTCATGATGTTCAGTCTTGCTGCTGCCTTCTTGCTGTTGCGGCGGCGCTCCGCTTGAGGACAAATCCACATGTTTGGAATCACTGCTTACGCGGCTTACGTGCCGCGCTTGCGTCTCGACCGTAGCTTGATTGCCAAGGCGTGGGGGACGCCGCAGGCTGCGGGTGAGATCGCAGTTGCCAATTACGACGAAGATGCTCTGACCATGGCAGCGGAGGCGGCCCTGGAATGTCTTCCCGATGCGGCGCTTGGCTCCGTCGACGGGCTCTACTTTGCCAGCACTTCGAGCCCGTATCGCGAGAAACAGGTTTCCAGCTTCCTCGCCACGGCGTGTGACCTGCCACGCACGGCGCAGACTATGGACTTCACTGGTTCCGTGCGCTGCGGCATCAGCGCCGTACTTGCTGGCCTCAATGCTTTGCGCGCCGGTGCGCGCAGCGACATCCTCGTTGCTGCGGCCGAGACGCGTCTTGCCCAGCCGGAGTCGGAGCTGGAGGGTCTGCTCGGCGATGCTGGTGTGGCATTGCGTTTAGGCAGCCAGGGAGTGGTGGCGGAATTCGTCGACTCGACCTCGGTCTCAGAGGAATTCACCTACTTCTGGCGCACTGATGGCGAGCGTTTCGTGCAAGCGTTCCCCGGCAAATTCTCCAACACCTACGGCTATTGCAAAGATCTCACCGAGGCCGTGCGTACGCTGCTGTCGCGCCACAGCCTGGAACCCAAGGCCATTGCCAAGCTGGCCATGTTCTCGCCGGATGCGCGCGCCGCTGCCGATCTTGCCAAGCAACTCGGCTTCGATCCCAAGAAGCAAGTGGTGACGCCACCCATTGCCAGTATCGGCAGCGCCGGCAGCGCCGATGCCTTGCTGGCACTGGGCGCGGCGTTGGACGAAGCGGCGCCCGGGGACCTCATCCTCGTGGGTGCGTACGGCGAAGGGGCCGATGTGTTGCTGTTCCGCGTCACCGAGGAGATCCGCAAGCAACGACCGCAGCGTGCTTGGAAGCATTGGCTCGAGCCCAAGCTGCCGCTGTCTTCCTACGAAAAGTATTTGAAGTACCGCCGCGTCATCGAACTCGATGAACCGGGCGAGGCGATCAACAACGTCCTCGAGCACAAGGAACTCAAGCAGGACGTGCGCCTCTACGGCACCAAGTGCGGCGCCTGCGGCTTGGTGCAGTATCCTGCCGCGAAGGTCTGCCTCAAGTGCAAGGCGCGCGACGGCCTCAGCGATCACAAGCTCTCCAAACAAGGAACCATCTTTACCTTCACCATCGACCACTTGATCGCCAACCTCGAGCATCCCTTGCCGATGGCCGTGATCGACATGGACGGCGGCGGGCGCCTGTACCTCCAGGTCACCGACTTCACCGAGGACGAAGTGAAGGTTGGCCAGCCGGTGACCATTACGTTTCGGCGCCTGCACGAGGGCGGCGGCAACCACAATTACTTTTGGAAGGCGCGCCCCCTGCGCTGCTGACGGGCGGCCACCAGGGCCGCCCCTACGGACTTGGCTGTAACCATGGCGATAGCAACGCTCTCAGTTGGAATCGTAGGGGCACCCCTTGTGAGGCTGTCTCAAAACCCTTCCTGGGGCTTGGGGCCGGGGGCTAGGGACTGGAGAAATCCAAGCAACTCCAAGCCCCTAGCCACCAGCCCCGAGCCCCACATCTTAGTTTTGAGACAAGTCAGATGCTTCCACCGGAACGACGAACTGCGAGGATGAAAATGAAAGATCAAGTAGCTGTCATTGGTGTGGGGTGTACCAAGTTCGGCGATCGCTTCGACGCCAGCTACGAGGACCTCATTTGCGAGGCTGCCTTCGAAGCCTACGCCGACGCCGGGATTGATCCGGCCCAGATCGAAGCCGCCTACCTGGGCACGTATTTGCCTGGACCCTCCGGTGGCAAGGCCGCCGTGTCGTTGGGCGATGCCTTGCGTCTTTATGACCGCCCCATTACTCGCGTCGAGAATTACTGTGCCACCGGCACCGATGCCTTTCGCAACGGTTGTTTGGCGATCGCATCAGGTTCCTACGACATGGTGCTGGTCCTCGGTGCCGAGAAGCTGAAAGACCGCGGTGGGCGTGGCTTGCCGCGTCTCGGCCATCCACTCTTAGCCAAGGGCAACTCGGCCCCCGGTTTGTTTGCTTTGGCGGCGAATCGTTACATGCATACCTTTGGAATGGGCCGCGAGACCCTCGCCAAGGTTGCGGTAAAGAATCACTACAACGGCGCCCGCAATCCCAAAGCGCATCTGCAAATGGAAGTCACCGAGGAGAAGGTTCTAAAGGCGGCCATGGTGGCGTCGCCGTTTGGTCTCTTCGACTGCTGCCCGACTACAGATGGTGCTGCAGCCGCGATTCTCTGTCGTGCCGATATCGCCAAGCGGCTGAATCGCGGCCATGTTTTGGTGAAGGGTTTTGGTTTGGCGGTTACCAGTGGCCGTCCGTACTTCGACCCCACCTTCGACTACCTCGGCTTTCGCTCGACGCAGATGGCCGCGCAGCAAGCCTACAAGATGGCCGGCATTGCCGCGCGCGACATCAGTTTTGCCGAAGTGCACGACTGCTTCACGTGGACGGAGATCTCCAACACCGAAGACCTCGGCTTTTGTGAAAAAGGGCAGGGCGGCAAGCTTGCTGAAGAAGGCCGCACGGCGCTGAGCGGCGACATTCCCATCAATCCCAGCGGCGGACTCAAATCTTTCGGCCACCCCATCGGGGCCAGCGGCGTGCGCATGGTCTACGAATGCGTCAAACAACTGCAAGGCAAAGGTGGCGAGCGCCAAGTGAAGAACCCCAAGCTAGGCCTGGCCCACAACGTCGGCGGCCCCGGCGCCGTCGCCTGCGTCATCGTCCTCGGTAACTGATCTCGCCAAGGCCCAGCAGCGGCGCGCGTGATCCTCACCCGTAGCCGAAGCAATAAGGCGGCTGAGGAAGTAGCCGCTTAAGTATGAGGTTGTATCATTACACGCAAGCTGGCCCCACTCGGATCCGCTTTATCCCTTAATCCTTTCTCGTTCCCCGGCTCTGCCCTTAGCCTTACCCACAAATCGGCCGGCTGGACACCGAC
>CAZGSN010000206.1:0-15713 GCA_964528465.1 uncultured Binatia bacterium (SeqCode) | reverse complement strand
CCGGGCACCCCCAGATCCGGCGTTAGCGCCGGGTCTGGGACGAGCAGGGCCACCCCAAAGTCGCTGACGGGGGCATTCCATCCGACGCGCCGCGAGGGCGCGGCGTCTCCAGTGCTTGTGTTCCCTTGTTCTTGGAGACGGGCCGCCCCGGCCCGCGTCGGATGGAGCCTATTGCAAGGCTCCGTCGATGACATTGGGTTTGCCCTGCTGGGACGAGAGGCCTGACTTGTCTGCTGCTGCAAACTCTGTTGTGTTGCCGCGTCATGCCCTTGCGCCGCAAGCTTTGGTGGATCTCTGTCTTTTACTTTGCGGAGGGGTTCCCGTTCAGCATCGTCATCGACAATGTGCCGGTTTACTTGCGTGCCCACGGGGTGGCATTGGCGGACATTGGCTTGCTGAGCATGCTGGGCATGCCGTGGACATTGAAGGTCCTATGGTCTCCGCTCGTCGACCGCTTCGCTACCCGCCAGCAGTGGATCATCGCCTGCCTAATGCTGATTGCTTTGGCACTAACATTCCTTCCGACAGCTTCGATTACGCCGCCCGGTGCTGCCCTGTGGGGGTTGTTGTTGGTGCTGACCGTGGCGTCGGCGACACAAGATGTCGCCATCGACGCGTACACGATTGGCCTACTGGGACCGGGCGAAGAGGGGATTGCCAACGGAGTTCGTGTCTCCGCCTATCGCGCAGCCCTGATCGTGGGAGGTGGTGGTCTGGTCATCGTGGCCGGGTGGTTCGGCTGGCCCTGGGTGTTTCGTCTTGCCGCCCTGGTCGCCATTGTGCTGGCTCTGCTGGTCTGGAGAAGTCCGCGCCTTGCCTTGCCCCCTCAAGGAGACAATCTCCGCTCTTGGTTTGCGCCGCTGCTGGAATGGCTGCGGCGCCCTGGCGCCGCGGTGACCTTTGCGTTCGTGCTCACCTACAAGCTGGGCGACAGCGCCATGGGGCCGATGGTGAAACCGTTTTGGGTCGACCGAGGCCTCAGCCTGGAGGAGATCGGCCTCATCTCCACCTCGCTGGGTGTCGCTGCCAGTGTGCTGGGAGCTCTGTGCGGTGGCGTGCTGACGACGCGCTGGGGTATCGTGCGGGCCTTGCTGCTGCTGGGTTTTGCGCAAGCACTCTCCAATCTTGGATATGCGTTGGTCGCGGGAGCTAGCCTCGGGCGGCCCTTCCTGTATGCGGCTTCACTGCTGGAGAGTTTTACCGGTGGCTTGGGCACCGCGGCTTTTCTCTCCTTCTTGATGAGGATTTGTGACAAGCGGCATGCGGCAACCGAGTATGCCTTGCTGTCAGCAATCTTTGCGCTAACCCGCAACCTCGCCGGTGCCTGCAGTGGTTTCGCCGCGGCCCACTTGGGGTATGCCAGCTATTTCGGCTGGACGTTCGTCCTCTCGTTCCCCGCCTTGTGCCTGCTGCCGTGGGTGTCGCTGCGTGTGGCGGAGGCACGGGTACCGGTCACAGGAGAGAACCAAGCGTAGGCTCAAGGCATTGGGTCGTGGAGGTTAGGCATGCGCTACAAGAGTCTTTTGATCACGGGAACCGACACGGGCATCGGCAAGACCACGGTGTCCTGCTTGTTGGCAGCAAGCCTGCGCGCACGCGATGTGCGGGTCGGCGTCTTCAAGCCAGCAGAAACCGGCTGCAACGACGCCCTCACCAACCCTGCCGGAGGAGCGCAGGACATTCGCCGTTTGCGCTTCTTTGCCAACTGCGAGCTGCCTCTCGATTGCCTGTGCCCGTATGGGCTCGATGAACCGCTGGCGCCGCTAGTGGCAGCGCGCCGCCAGGGGATACGCATCGACCTCGACCACATCCGTGATTGCTACCAGCGCATTGCGACCGCCCATGATGTCACTCTCGTCGAAGGGGCAGGTGGTCTGTTGGTTCCCCTCGCCGAAGACACTTCGTTCGCCGACCTAGCCAAGCACTTGGATTTCGCCGTGGTCGTGGTCGTCGGCAATCGGCTCGGTGCCATCAACCACGCTTTGCTCACCACGCGCCATGCACTATCCCTGCGCCTGCACGTGCTCGGGTATGTGATCAATCACCTGCAGCCGAACAGCGACCTGGCAGCCACCACAAACATCGATGTGCTCGCCGAGCTGCTAGGAAAGCCGCTGGGCAATGTGCCGTTCCTCAGCGAATTGGATCTGAGTGACGGGGTTCGGACAACCCTGGCCCACCTGGGTCCACGCGTACTGGATCTTCAGGCCCTACTCCGCCCTGCTCCTACGTCGTAAGCGAACATCGCCGCGGGATCTGGATGGACTAAACGACCCAGTGGCTCACGCGTAGATGAGAGTTGCAGGTTGCAGGGCTTTCTCGGTTTTCGGTCACGCCGTCTTCTCGAAGAATCTCTCCAACACGCCGCTGATATGCCGCATATGCTCGGTTGCGACCTCCCAGACGATCTTCAGGTCAACGTTCGCGTAGTCATGTGCGACGAGGTTGCGCATGCCACGCATCTTGCGAAAGGGCAGATCTGGGATTGCTTGGCGTGTTGCTTCGTTCAGATGGGCGGCAGCTTCGCCGATGATTTCGATGCGCCGGATCACGGCATCTTGCTTCTGCGTATCGGCGCGAAACTCAACTTCGGTGACGCCGGAAACGTATGCGGCGATGAGGCGCGCCGCCTCGGGAATGTCGTTCAGCCGGCCGCGCTGCTCAGTCTCCATAGATGCATACAGCGGAGTCGAGGATATGCTGACGTGCATAGGGATTCGACGAGTGTTCCAGTGATCGACGCAAGACGAAATCTACGGGCAGGCCAACCAGCTCCTCGGCCTCGCCAGCCATTTCAAGCAAGTCACTCGTCGATACAGGGAAGGAGTCGTCAAAGGTTACCAGCAAGTCGACGTCGCGCGGCGAAGAGCTGCCCTGCGCCACAGAGCCAAAGACGTCGAGGCGGGAAATGCCATGCTTCTCGCAATAGGCACGCAGGCGCCGCCGCAGTTCTGCCGTGGAGGTTGCGGGGCGGTCTTGTTGCATGCGTCTAACCCTATCGGCACTGTCGTCGCCGTTCAAGAAGACAGCCTGGTCGCCGTGGGACTCAGCTTGGCGGAGCTCTCAGTGACGATCCTGGTCCTGCAGTACCGCCGGTAGGACATCGCTCCACTCGGTAATCAGACGGTCGAGATCCTCTAGTGTACGTGGCGACGGCGGCTGGCCGGGGCGCTGTCGGTAGCGGTAGGCGACGCCGTTGACGAGCTTGTAGCTGCGCTCGGCAGAAGTCGCGGCAGCCATCTCCAATACCAGGGGACCTTCCGGTGTGGTGAGTGTGGCGGAGATCTCACCCTTCAACCACTGAGTTGTACCGAGTTCCCAGACGCCACCGGTGGCGGCGCTGACTCCGGCCGCAAGCGCAGCCCCAATCGTCGGCGAGACACTGTGGATCTCCACTGCCGGCGGTGCGGAGGTTGCGCCATGCGGCGGCGCATGGCTCTCCGGTGTTGGATGAGATGGGCGTCCCCGCTGCGTCAGCGGACCCGGGAACTCCCACCAATCCTGCATGGCGACACCGCCCATGCGCATCGCGCGCTCAGCGAGTCGATCCCGCATGCGGCGGATGTCGTCCGCCGACCAGCCACGGCACGAGATCATCTTCAGGGTCTTGTCGTCGTAGACCATGTCCGAACCCGATGCCGCTCGATCCATGAGCGCATCAGGCAGCACGAGACAATGAAACACCCGCGCTTCGCACGGAAGATCCACCAGCCGCTCGAGTGTGTTCCAGAACGACTTCGGGTTGTCCCCAGGCAGACCCATGATGATCTCGACAGTGACCAGGTTGACGATCTTCGACAGGGTGCGGACTACGCGCTCGAAGTTGTTCTCGTCGAAACGACGCTGCAGGGTGCTCAGCACTTCCTGATCGAACGACTGCAACCCGACGCTGATGCGATCGGCCTGCACCGCTTCGAGGAATTCGAGGTGCTCGCTGCTCAGGTGGGAAGGATACACCTCGCAGTAGAAGTTGCGTTCGCGGAAGAACCCAACCTGGCGCTCTGCGGTCGCAAGATTCTTGAAGGCGCGCGGTTGCAGATTGAGCCCGGCATCGATGAGCGCGGCACCCTTGGCATCGAGACCCGCCAGTGCCTGCAACTCTTCGGCGATGTACTCGGCAGAGAAGACGCGATCGAGCTTCTTGGCATCGCCCCATTGGCAGAACGTGCAGGCGAAGGGACACCCACGAAAGGTTTCAATCAGAGCCGTCTGGGCGCGGGCCAACAGGCCCATGCGATAGGGCGAAGGAAAGGTGCCGAGGTCGGCACGAGTCAGACGCGGGGCCGTTACTGTCCATCCGCTATCCCCTCCCACCTGAATCCCTGGGATGTGGCCAAGCGCGGAGCGCGAGAGATGCGGTAGAGCCGCAATCTCGGTCATCACTTCTTCCCCCTCGCCTTCGACGATGGCGTCAATGTACCGTGGGGAATCCTGGAACGCCGCGTGCCCAAGCATGCGCGGCCGCGCCGAGGGACCGCCGAGAATGAAGAGCGAGTCGGGCCGGTGGGTTTTCCATTGCCGTGCAACGTCGACAAACGTCGCCATCGACCATACGTAACCAGAAGCCCCCACGATGTCTGGCTGGATGGCATCGAGGCGCTTGACAAACTCGGCCGCGTCCTTGGATCGCGATTCGACGAGATGGATCTCGGTGTCCTGCAATTGCGGCGACACCATCATGGCCGCCATGACCTTACGCGTGGCGTAGTTGAGAGAAAGCACCCCTTCGTCCTCGGCAGGATCAATGCACAGAAGGGCAACGCGGCGCTGGGATCGACTCATCGGTTTGGAAACTACCCCGCGCCCTACCGACCGGCAACGCGTGAAGGAAAAGAGTTCGACATCAATATGGCCTCGCTCCTGCAACCACTGCATCAGCACCATGGCACGATCGACGGCATCCAACTGCGCCGCATCGAGCTGTTTGCCGATCGGCTTGCCGTGCAGAAAGCAACGATAGCTGGGGAGAGTCTGCGAGGACGCGCTCTCGCGTACGGACATCTCCAAACCCGCGTCCTGCGCGAGTTGGACATTGTCCGCCTCGGGATTCCAGAAATCGGGCCACGGCCCGACTGCCGGAATGAGAGCTGCCTCCAGGGCAAAGCCGGGGAATTGCTCGCTGTCGCGCCATGCACGCAAGGACGGAGCCACGACAAAGTCGGAGAGCACTAGGCGCCCGCCGGGCTTCAAGACGCGTGCAGCTTCGGCGAAGAACCGTGCCCGCGAGGGAAAGTGAAAGATGCATTCCACGGCGAGGATGCAATCGAAGGACGCATCCGCAAACGGCAGCGCACAGGCATCGCCGTGCTGCCAGGTGACTTGGTTGGTCGGTCCGGGAACTACCTGCTTGCGGGCAATATCGAGCTGGACTGGATCAATGTTGAGACCGACCAGGTCCATATTCTGAAATCGCTCGCCAATAGCCGCGATGGTGCCACCGATACCGCAGCCGGCATCGAGGACACGCATCCCATTGCCAAGGTCCGCGAGGGCCAGGAGGCGATCGTTCAGGCGGCCCTGGGCGGTAACAAGGTCGGCGAATTCGGTCGTAGCTGCGGAAGGATCGGGCCAGTAGCCGAGATGTAGGAAGAGGCCCTGGGATGGTGATGACGGCTGCGCGCCGAGCAGCTTATCGATGTAGGCGGGAGGGCGCGCCCCACCCGCATCGCTCGGCGACATTGCGGAGATCAGCTCCAGTACACGACGCGGTCGCGGCTTGCGTTTTCGCTCATGAACCCACCGATGGTCCAACGCGGGCGCTCTCCGCCGATGCGCAGTACTTGGTGATACAGCCGGCCCCCGTCGAATAGGATGAGGTCGCCAATTCCTGGCAGGAACGTCATGGCCGGGGCGCGATCCATCGCCGCCGCCGCAGCAGCCGCGGTACGGCCATCTTCGGCAATGGGAAGGTCGCCCCAGCGAACCGTGGAGATAAAAGCCTCGCCGCCGACATCCGGTGGTCGCAGTGTCGTGTAGAAGCTCAGAATCGCAGACTGGCCTATGACTTCCTTCAGATGTGTGTAGGCAGGCCGATTGAGTTGCTCAAATTCGCAATGCGGCGGAATGAAAGCTCCGGGTGGCAAGCGCCGAATGGTGGTGGGGTTGTAGGCGCTGCCGCGGTACGCCGGCAGCTCGACTGGTCGCCCACCGGAAATTCTCGCCAGCAACTCCGGCATCCACTGCAAGTAGTTGGGCACGTCGCGAAAGATGCGCTGGCACTCGGGGAGGAAAAGCTTTGCCTCGCCGAGGTACTGTTCCAGGCTCTGTGCAGTATCGAGAGCCAGACCGAAAGAATAAATGCGAAATTGCGGCGCTACTTCCGTCAGACGCGAGGCACCTTCGCCATGCACCTCGAGACGCTCGACGATGGTTGCTGCGGCCTCCTGCGAAAACACCCCCCGCACCAGGGCCACATGGATGCGTTGATCGGCGATATCACGGATCAGATTCGGGTATTCGCCAAGCTCGGAGGCGTGGATATCCAGGACCCGGAGCGGTTGCTCCGAGGAAGCAACCAAAGCTTCCGACGTCATCGCGAGCCCGCCACGAGCGGAGCACCGGCCACGCCCTGGCCTTGGCGCGGTGATGGAGCATGGTTGGAGCGGTGAGGATTCGATCCGTTGGGACCGCCACGGTTCTGGCTACGTTGCGCCGATCCAGGGCTGAGCCCTTCCGGCAACTGCCAGAAGTACTCGCCGCGCCGGCCGTTGTGCTTCTCGACCATGAGGTTGAGCTTTTCGGCCGTGTCGCGGAAATCCTTCTCCGACCAGCCCCAGCAGGAGATCATCTTCAAAGAGACGGGATCGAACACCATGTCACTGCCGGCCGGGGCGCGGGTCATCAAGCCGTCCGGCAGTACCAGGCAGTGATAGACGAGAAAGTTGCACGGCTGGTCCATGAGCTTGTCGAGTGTGCGTTGAAAGGTTTGCGGATTGTCTCCGGGCAAGCCAACGATGATCTCGCAGGTCGCCGGCGCCACCTTGCTCAGCGCCGCCAGGCCGGACTCGAACTTCTTCTCGTCAAACGGCCGATCGATCCGCGCTAGAACATCCTTGTCGTACGATTGTAGCCCGACTCCCAAGTGGTGGACGTTGACCTCAGAGAGAAACTGCAGGTGCTCGTCGCGCAGGTGAGTCGGGTAGATCTCGCAAGAGAAGTGGAAGTCGCGAAAAAAATGGGTTTGCCGTTCCGCTTCGACGAGGTTCTTGAAAGCGCGGTTGTTGAGGTTGAGGGCTGCATCGACGAGGAAGCCACCGCGTGTTCCGAGGCGGCGTAAGGTTTCAAACTCCTCGATCAAGTACTCTTTCGAGTACACGCGGCTCGGCCGATCGGCGGCGCCCCATTCGCAGAAGGCGCACGACAGCGGACAGCCACGGAAGGTTTCGATGTGAGCGGTGACTTTGTCCGGGATCAGTCCCATACGGTACGGAGAGGGCAAATCGTCCAACGGTGTCTCGCCGGTGCGCCGCGGGGTATCCACCCAGCCGTCACGCGTCGACACCGACAGCCCGTGAATACCCAACAAGGCCGAGGCAGAACGGTCGCTGAGACGAGCAATTTCTTGGAAGGCCTCTTCGCCGTCACGAACCACCAAGGCGTCCACGGCCGAAACGGCGTCGGCGTAAGGCTCCAGCTTGAACATGGCGGGACGCGCCGAAGGGCCGCCAAAGACGACGGTGCGGTCGGGGCGCTTCCGCTTCAGGCGGCGTGCAATCTCGACGAAGGTGGGGAAAGACCAGAGGTACGCCGAAGCCCCGATCAGATCGGGATCGAAGCGCTCGACATCGGCAGCCATGGACTCGAGAGCCTCTGGAGTCCACGCCTCGAACAGCTCGACCTCAGCATCGGCCAGTTGCGGATCGGCCACAACCGCAGCTTGAATGCGGCGAATGGCGTAATTGAACGGCGCCCATTCGTCGTCGCGCAGCATGTTCGCGTCCAAGGTAAGGAGCGCGATCCGCCGACCAGCCTTTCCCATCAAGACTCTCCTTCTAACGCCGCTACGATCGCAGCAACGTGGGCGGAACGTACTACGCGGCTACCAACGGGGTCAAGGTAAGATCGCGACAGCAACGGTCGCGGTCGGCAGGTGGTTCTTTCACTGTACTCGTGTCGGGCTAGAACGCACTCGCTTGAGCCGCCTCGAATGACGCGGCGTGGGAGCAATGGCAGGAGCGAATTTCTTTGTTGGACGCCGCGCTGGTGTCCCGAACAGCATACCCTCTGCGCTAATGTCTTCGTCGACATCCGGCCAGTGCACGCCGTGACCTGCACCGATGAGTCGGAAGTTTGCCCGCTGCTCTGGCGTGGCATCCGCCAGTCGCCAGGACCAGGCCAGGGGCACGCTAATCACGCGCCCATCCATGAGCTGGGCTACGATTTCGTCTTTGGTGACCCGAATGGTCTTTATCCGGGGCTCGTTAACCACAGTGTTCATGCCATGCCTCCAGAATGATGGAGCGATGCTCCTGAATGATTCGCCGAATCAGATTGAGTTCGCGAGCCTCGAAACCATGACTCCGCGCCAGGTCTAGCGGCTCGAGCCAAAACTTGCAGGTTTTCCGCTCACGCTCAACGTGTACATGTGGCGGCTCACAGCAGTCGAAGCTGGTGAAGAAAAAACGATATGGGCCGGATATCCCCGCGATTCGTGGCATTCAGAACGATCGCCCCCCTGCGAAACTAAACGGCGCTCTCATTTGGTCAGCCGAACCTTGCCTCTGTGTTGATCTCTTTGAGCAGAAGACCGTGCTCAGGCAATCGCTTCGACGCGTGCGGCTACGTGCTTGTGCCATGGGGTACCGGCGAACTTGTCACGATCTTCGCTGGCGGTGAGTTCGTTGGGGGCGACACCGCTACCCTTGCGCGGGGGGCCGTCGGTCCTCGAATCGAGACCGAGGCCGTTGGGTAAGGATACGTGCCCGCTTTGCATGGTGTCGGAGATCTCGACAACGACATCGACGGAGGCGCGCTTGGTGGTGACTCGTGCCCGACCACCATCGAGCAAACCCAAGCGCTCGGCATCGACCGGGCTGATCCGCAGCGCGCCATCCATGTCTTGTTTACGCCAAGCGGCGTCGCGGAAGATGGTATTCGCCGTGTAGGCGCGGCGCTCGCCGGCCGACAACACAAACGGGAGATCTGCCGTCAATGCTGTTTGCGGACCTTTGGCCAGCACCTGCATCTCTTCCAGCAGTTCCGGGATCACCAAGTTGATGCGACCGGCGCGCACCCGTTGCCAACTGTCCTCGTGTTCATCGACGGAGAAGACGACGCCCGACGGGCTGTTCAGAATCGCTTCGAAGAGCTTCTCGCCGGCCTCGAAACCCATGCCTTCGAAACCCGCTCGCCGTGCCGATTCCGGGTTCTGCATCACGAACAAGTGGCACACGGCCCAAAGAGCTGCTGCCGAGGCGGCACCATTGGCAAGCGTCGGGCCGAGCACGCGGTAGAGAATACTTGGGACTTTCTTAAAGAGAGCTGGGTTGGCGCTTACGGTGCTGAAAAACATTTCCGCGAAGGCACCGCGACTCTCGGCCAGCGCCGCGCGAAACGGGGCGAGATCGGCTTCGCTGAGCTCGCCCAAGGCTTCGAGCAGGCGCGTGTGAATCTCAGGCTCCGGCAGTGGCCCTTCCGGTGCTTCGAGGAGAGGGCGGCGCAGATGGAAGACGTTGTGGGGGAAATCGAAATTGAAGAAAGTCGCCTCCCACTTCTCGTACTGTGTCGGCGCAGGCAGCACATAATCCGCGAGGCGCGCGGTCTCGGTCATGGCCACGTCAATGACTACCAGCGTGTCGAGAGACTTTAGTGCCGCTCGCATGCGCTGACTGTCGGCCAGAGAATGCGCCGGGTTGCCGGTCTCGACGATCATGGCGCGGTAGCGCTTAGGATGATCGGTGAGAATCTCTTCGGCGATCACGTTGCATGGCACTAGGCCGGAAATGATCTTGGCTCCGACCACCGGGCTGACTCGTGCCGCCGCAGCAGGGGTTCCGCCGGCGCCATCGCCACGCGAGGCACCTCCCAACTTCACCAAGCTGGCGAACGCGTACTGCGTCCCGGGCTTGCCGAAGTTGCCGGTTAGCATCCACACCAGCTTTTCGAGGTAACTCGACAAGGTCGAATGCCGGCTCATTTGGATACCCAGATCTTCGGCAACGGCAACGCTGCTGGCGGACGCGATCCGGCGCGTGGTGCGGCGTACGAGATCTTCTGCGAGGCCGGCAATGAAACAATATTCGGCAACCGGAATGTTCTGGAAGGCAGCGATAATGTCGCTGGCTCCGGCGGTGCGCTCGGCAACCCAATCGTGGCGCAGCAGATCTTCCTGCACGAGGATGGCCACCATTGCCGCCAGTAGCCATGCGTCGGTCCCAGGCTTCACCTGCAAATGAATGTCCGCGATCGCGGCCGTATCGGAGCGGCGTGGGTCGATAACGATGAGAGTACGCTTTGGGTCCTTGGCAATTTCCCGCAACGTATGGCGAGCCCGCGGCATGCCATGGGACTGCCAGGGATTCTTGCCGACGAAGAGCGCGACTTCCGCATTCTCGAAATCGCCACGCACACCCGTGCCCATCATCTTGCCCTGCACCCACATTTCGCCGGTTTTTTCCTGGGCCAAGGCATTGGAGCGATAGCGCACACCAAGGGCGCTGAGGACACTGGAGGTATAGGCGCCGCCGAGATGATTCCCCTGTCCGCCGCCGCCGTAATAGAAAATGGCTTCCCCACCATGCGCATCGCGAACGGCGCTGAGACGTGCGGCCACTTCACGAATCGCCGTGTCCCAGTCGATTTCTTCGAAGCTACCATCGGCACAGCGACGTAGCGGACGACGAATGCGGTCGGGACCGTTTTGGTAGTGATCGAGGCGCAAGGCCTTGTTGCAGGTGTAGCCCTTGGAGGCAGGGTGAGCGCGGTCGCCGCGAATGCGTGCTAGGCGCCGGCCATCGCTGCCGCCAAGCTCCACCTCGATGCCGCAGTTGCACTCGCACAAGATGCACGCCGTTTGCTGCCAGGTTTGGCTCCCCGTCGCTTCACTCATGAGATGTCTCCTCGCTGGTTGACTTGCCGTGCCGAGCTTATGAAGCAGCGCCGATGCTAGTGCAACGAAAACGGCCCGTCGGTGCCCGGCGCAGGCGTGCGTCATAGTTGTTGGCTTTCATCCGAGATCCACGGCCTCACGTCAGCCTCACGGCCGCGGCTACTGTGTCTTCGCCAGCTCCGTGTAGCCGCGCGCGTGAGCGCGTGGATGGTGGAAATTTGCCTCCCAACGAATTACCCGCCCAGCGCTCAGCTTCGAGTTCCGCAGACTCGCACGGCGCGGCGGCGGCGCAAGAGCCCAGCAGCTCTTCCTCGGGCGCCGGCATAGGCGCAAGGAGTGTTGCTCCTAGCTCCACCAGCAAACGTATCGTGCTAGACGTCACGCCATGTCTTGCGAGCTTTGCGAGTTGGCCCGTACCACCGCGTGGCATGCCGAATTCGAGCATCCCTTCCGCTTCACCATTCTCGACTGCGATTCGTGCGACGTCGCCATGGTCGTGCTCGGGGAGCACCGCAAGGCTCCCAGCGAGGCGGAACGTGCGCACATGCAAGCCGAGCTGGGGCGTATTGCCGACCGGCTGTATCCCGGCGGTTGGTACTTCGACGATCACATGCGCCAGATCCCCGATCACTACCACTGCCACGCCCGCCCCTTTCCGAGCTGGCTGCCGAGCGGCATGCGCAAACGCTGAGCGCGTGCGCCACGCTCTCCCGGTTCTTGCCCGCCGATTCGCGCTTCCGTTGGACGCGGGCCGAGGGCTGCCCGTCTCCCAAGACGAATCCGCAATGTTCGTAAGCAGTGGAGACGGCCCTTCGACGCCGCTCAGGACAGGCCCCCCCGACTTGGCTCGGGACAGGCGCGCCGGATCTTGGAGACTTGACGGGACCTGCCAACCGGCCACTCGAAGTGAAGGTGCGGGTCAGCCGCTACGCCACTTTAGGAACACAGTTCACCAGCGTTTTGCGTATCGAGAATGGCGCCGGTGAGACCTACCTACTCGACCGCTTGAGTCGGGTGGGTCGCTACGAAATGCCGGTACTCAACAAGCAGAAGACCGACACCGTATTGTTGGGAGTAACCTCACCACGCGTCGTACGGCCCGGCGATGCGATGACCTTCAAGGTCTCCGCTTCCCCGCTGATGGTCGGTGGCGTGCCGGCACCACAGATCCGCATGATGTTCCCGTCCGGCGTATCGCCGCAGGCCTATACACCACAGCCCACCGCCATCGAGCGCCAGCCAAACGGCGACACCCTATGCGAGTGGTCGCTCGCGGGCCTGACCAAAAAGCTTCGCATCGAAGTCGACACCGTTGGCACACGACAAGTGGTGCCAGGAGATATCCTGGAAACATTCGTCACCCTCAACGGCGGCGACGGTACGCAAGCTCTGGTCATCGCTACGCAGGGTGCGCCGTAGGCCCAATGCTGGTCAGTTAAGGATCGGTGTCTGCAAGCAACCCCCTCTCCCGCATTTTCGCGGGAGAGGGTTGGGGTGAGGGGACCATTCGACCGATTCGAGTAAGTCGTTGATAAATAGAGAAGATTGGTGGACCCCTCACCTTCATCCTCTCCCCGCGAAAGTGCGGGGAGAGGAGAATCCTGCTTGATTCTCGATCGAAGAGATCGCGGCGTCTCCTTAATTGACCGGCATTGCCCGTAGGCCGGATTTAGCAGGCAATCCGGCTGATGCGCCGCGAGGGTGCGGCGTCTCCATTGCTTGTAAACATTGATGAATCTGAGTTGGAGACGGGCCGCCCTCGGCCCGCGTCTGGTGTAGGAACGATTTGGCGTGCAAAGCGGGCCGCACCTGAGAGTGTAGTCCGTAGTTCCATGCTAAGGCACGGCCATCGTGGATCCTTGGCTTCCCCATCCGAGCACCAATGGTCTCGGCCTCGACCGGCAGTTGAGCGATACATTCTTGCAGCGGCTCGACTTGCCGCTTGCTGCTGGCAATGCCGACGTGTGGTGCCTTGGCAACCACGTCGACGAAGCCGAGGCGCGACGGCTCACGCAAGTGCTGTCCACGGATGAGCAGCAGCGGGCGGATCGGTTTCTTCTTTCTGCTGCACGCGATCGTTTCGTGGTCACGCGTGCAGCGCTGCGCTGGCTGCTCTCCTCCTACTTGAAAGAAGACCCGCGCACATTGCGGTTTCGCTACGAGGAACATGGCAAGCCCATGCTGGAGGAGCGCCACACCGAGCACGGGTGGCACTTTAGTGTTTCGCACGCACACACCCTCTCGCTCATAGCCGTGGCGCGTGGAGGAGCCGTAGGCGTCGACATCGAGCGTATTCGCGACAACGTGGCCTACCTGGAACTAGCGCAACGATTCTTTCCCGCAGACGACGCGGCGAGGCTGAGGCAGCTTCCGGAAGCCGAGCAAAGGCGTGCCTTCTTTGTCTATTGGTCACGCCGTGAAGCCCTGGCCAAGGCAAGTGGCAAGGGCCTCGCCCAAGCCGCGCGAACGGGCGGTGCGGAGGTTGCCGGCGATACGCTGGTTTGGCGCGTCGCCGACCTTTCTCCTCCAGCCGAATACACCGCGGCGGTAGCGGTGTTTGCAGAGGCGCAACGCGTCGCGTGTTACTCGCTGGGACTCCTTGCGTAGGCCACATGCAGTTCCCTCGGCGGCTTGCCCTGCTAGCTTGCGGGCTCAGCAAGGAGTCGCAGCCAGTGCACAGCAATCGCCTGATCCACGAGTCGAGCCCCTACCTGCGCCAACACGCGCACAACCCTGTAGATTGGTACCCGTGGGGCGACGAAGCGTTTGCCAAGGCTCGGGCCGAGAACAAGCCCATCTTGCTAAGCGTCGGGTACTCGGCCTGCCACTGGTGTCACGTCATGGAGCACGAATCGTTTCAAGATGAAGCCACGGCGCGTCTGATGAACGAGCTATTTGTGAGCATCAAGGTGGACCGCGAGGAACGGCCCGACGTCGACCATATCTACATGAGCGCGGTGCAGATGCTCACGGGCCATGGCGGTTGGCCGATGACCGTATTCCTGACTCCCGAGGGCAAGCCGTTTTGGGGCGGCACCTATTTCCCGCCCGAGGACCGTCACGGCCTTCCCAGCTTCAAGCGCGTGCTGCGCGGCTTAGGCCAAGCCTACAGGGAGAAGCCCGAGGATGTGCAGCGCACGGTGGGCCAACTCATGGACGCGATGAAGCAAGCGGAGTCGGTGCAAGCGAGTGCCGCCCCGGTAACCGCCGCCGACCTGCTCGCCGCTGCCGAGGCGTTGGCACGTGGCTACGATACGACAAACGGCGGCATTGGCCAGGCTCCCAAGTTTCCCAACGAAGCCATCTTCGAACTCTTCTTGCGCGTGTATCGCAGCAGTGGCGACAGGCACTTTCTCGACATGACCCTGCACACCCTGCGGCAAATGGCCAACGGTGGCATCTACGACCAGCTCGGCGGCGGCTTCCATCGCTACTCGGTTGATGAGCGCTGGTTGGTCCCCCACTTCGAGAAGATGCTGTACGACAATGCGCAACTCGTCCCCTTGTACGTGGCGGCGCATCAGATCAGCGGGGATTCCTTCTTCGCCCGCATCGCGCGCGAGACTCTCGATTACGTCATGCGCGAGATGCGGAGCCCGGAGGGTGGCTTCTACTCGACGCAAGACGCCGACAGCGAGGGTGAGGAAGGGAAGTTCTTCGTGTGGGATGCGGATGAGGTGCAGCGCATCCTGAGTACCGAGCTGGGAGACGAGCTGGGTGGCGCGGCTGCCGAGATCGCGTGCCGCCACTGGGACATTACCGAGCACGGAAATTTCGAAGGGCACTCGATCCTTCATCCGGTTCTCGAAACAAGGCAGTTGGCCAAGCTGTTTCGTCGCGAGGTCGGGGAGGTACAGAGCCTGCTCGAACAAGCGCGAGCCAAGCTGTTCGCGGTGCGCGAGCAACGCGTGAAGCCAGGGCGCGACGAGAAGATTCTAACGGCGTGGAACGGCTTGATGATCAGCGCCTTTGCCAAGACAGCCGAGGCGCTTGCCGACAATCGCTATGCCGATGTAGCGGTGCGCGCGGTTGATTTCCTCGAAGCCAAGCTGCTGCGGGGGGAGCGACTGCTCAGCACCTACAAGGATGGTGTGGCGCGTCTCAACGGCTACCTCGACGACTATGCCTTCTTCACCGCGGCGCTGCTCGACGTGTACGAGCTGACCCAGGCGCGCCGTTTTCTCGATCGTGCGCAGCAGCTCATGGATGTCACCGTCGCGCATTTCTGGGACGAAAGGGCGGCCGGCTTCTTCTTCACCAGCGACGATCACGAAGAACTCATCGTGCGCAGTAAGCCGGCCTTCGACGGCTCGATCCCCTCTGGCACCTCGGTCGCCGCCCGCACCCTCCTGCGATTGCATCACTACACCGAGCACGCGTCCTATCTGCAGCGGGCGGAAACGATTCTGGGCATGTACACCGGCCAGATGAAGGAGCAGCCCTTCGGCTTCGCCAACCTGCTCTGCGCGGTAGATTGGTACACCCGCGGCGCGCGTGAGATTGCCGTCGTCGGTGATCCGGGGGCGGCGCAGCCGCTGCTCGAACGGATTCGCCGGACGTACCTCCCCAACAGGACGTTGCTCGTCAGCGACCCGGCCAAGCCGGCGCCGATGCCCTCTCTGCTGGCGGGCAAAACCGCGGTCGGCGGGCAGCCCACGGTCTACGT
>CAZGSN010000205.1:0-2100 GCA_964528465.1 uncultured Binatia bacterium (SeqCode) | reverse complement strand
CCCTCTGCCCCTGACCCCTTTGCCTCTGACCCCAGTGTCGCTGACCCCTGGCCCCCTCATTCGCCTACCCCCGATCCCTCGCCACGCGGCGTTCGTATGCTTTCCGAGCCATCAAAGGCGGATAGATGTTGCACCACCCAGGAGTGACCGCTAGCAACAGCGCTCCGCGCCGCCGCCATCGTCGGCGGTACATTGAATGTGGGCCGTTAGCTCAGTTGGCAGAGCAGGTGACTCTTAATCACCGGGTCCGGGGTTCGAATCCCTGACGGCCCATTCAGAAAGCCCTTGCCCCGCAAGGGCTTTCGTCGCTTCTGGACAATACTTGGCGAGTCGCAGGCTCGCCGCCGGGAATATCCCCCGTGCCGGTCGTGTCCGCATTCATGATTGCCCACGATTGCAGCTTGCAGTAGGCTCCAGAGCCATGCAGCGCCGCAGCCAAAAGCATCCGTTGTGCGAAATGGTACTGACGGCAGTCTTCGAGCCTGCCGAAGAGGGTGGATACATTGCCTTCGTCGAGGAGCTAGCGGGAGCCAACACCCAAGGTGAAACCCTCGAAGAAGCACGTGCCAACCTTGCGGAAGCCGTCGCCCTGATTCTCGAAGCCAATCGGGAAGCGGCCGGGTTGAGCAGCTCTCCATCTCCAGCCTGACGGTTGTGCACACCGTTACCGCCTGGGCGGGGGGCTCGGTCTACGTCGCCAAACACGCGAACGAGAAAGGTCTTGGCGGAAACGGATTCGTTGATCCGTGATCGCAACACGTCGTGCCCGAGCCGCAACTTCAATCTCCGTTCTGGTGCAGCGAGGATTGGCGTACTGCGTCCGCGCTCACCTCACGACGCTGCATTTCGTGTTTCGAAGTTTGCAGTTGCTTTGAGTTGTAGTATGTGGCGCCACAAGATTCCTCGAAATTGCAAAGGGTGCAAGGCCATGGCGAGAATGAGTCGGTTCGGGGGACTGGTATTGGCGGCTTCGATCTGGGTTCTTCCGCAAGTGGGTTTGGCCGAATGTACGACCAATGTGTGCATTCCGGACTTCTGTCCCCCGGGGTTCAGCGCTCCCTGCTGCACGATTGCGGGGACTCGTCTCCTCGATGATGGCTGCAGCCTGAACTTCGGTTCTCAGTCGGTTACCATCGTCGGCTCCTCGATCCTGCGCGCGGCGACGCCGGGTGGGAGATTCGAGATCACAGCCCAGGCAGTGCTCCTCCAAGGCAAGATGGAAGCTCCCGGCGGAACGATCGGGGTCACTCCCACGATCGGAATCAACGTGAGCGGCAGCTTCTCGACCCAGTCCGTCAACGGCTCTCCCGCAAGCATCGATGTCTCCGCCAACGGTCCGAACGAATCGGGTTCGCTGTTTGTGAATGCTGGAGGCCCGGTGGTGTTGCAGGGTGGGGACATCGTGGCCGACCAAGGCACGTCGGCCGGTGGTGGAGTCCTCTCAATCAGCGGCGCGTCGATCACGGCGACGTGCCGCCTGCGTGCTACCGGTTTCGATGGCTACGCTGGTGGCGACATTGTCCTGCAAGCGCTGAACGGCAATGTGAGCCTGGCAGGGGAGGTGAGCGCGAATTGCAGCGGCGAAGATGGTGCAGCCGGGACCGTCAGCGTATTCGCATCCGGCTCGATCCTGGCGACGGCCAATCTAGAAACCAGGGGGTCGGCAGGCACCTCGGGTGGCAGCATCGACCTCGAAGCAGGTGGCGACATCACCGTGGCGAATAGCATCCTCGCCTCGGGGAGCGGCCTGGATGCGGACGGCGGTGAGATCAGCATCGTCGGAGGCCGGACCAGCACCATTACGCTGGACCAAACCCTCGACGTACGCTCACTGTCGGCGCTCGGGTTCAACGACGGGACTATCAGCATTGGCCCCGCCTGCGCGGTGAAGGTGTCGGGCACGCTCAACTCGCGCAACGCGGCGCTGAACTCCGGAACCAACAGTATCGAGTACCACGGGAGCCTCGACGCGAGCGGCGCGAACATCTCGGCCGACGACGACGGCGGCAATAGCATCTACTGCCGTTGCGTCGACGGCAACTTCGATGGCTCTTGCGATATGCCGTTGCAATGCGTGAACACCCCGTTGCTGACGGGAGC
>CAZGSN010000204.1:0-5790 GCA_964528465.1 uncultured Binatia bacterium (SeqCode) | reverse complement strand
AGGTGGGGGCGGCCCACTTTGGGTACTCGTTGGCATAGGTCTTCCAGTACGCCTGAAACTCGGGAACCAAGAAGTAGCCGGCGGCCACGACGGCCGCGGTTTGCGCAGTGAGGACCAGCGGCCGCCAGCGCAAAATCCATTGCAGAACGTACAGAGTGCCGGCTACGCCCACGGCGGCGAGCAAGCAGAAGCCCGGCGCTCCAATGATCGAACGCGAGGCCGTCGGCACCTCGGTCATCAAGCTTGGGGCTACGGGGTACACGGCCAGCCACCACAGGGCCAGCTTGCTGGCGCGGTCGCGGCGCACCAAGCAGAACAAGGCTCCCGCCAAGAGCAGAGGCATCAGGGATGGCAGCAACTCGCCGTGCCCCCGTACCGCATGGCGCGAGATCGAGTCGCCATTCTGGAACAAGAAGATCGGATTGAAAAACTCGACGTAGTTGCGCGCAAATAGGTTGGCGGCTTTTTCGAGATCCGCCAGGTTGTTCATACTGGTGGTGTTGCGAAAGTAGCCCGTGGCCTGCGGGTGGGTGTGATAAAACCAACCCATCGGCGCCACGGTGACGATGGCAACGACAAAGGCGACGATAGTTTCCCGCCAGCGCCGCAGCAGCTCCGGCAGGTAGAGCAGGCCGAACCCCATCAAGAACAGCGGCACAAAGACGGTGGCGATGGCGTAGGCGTATGGGCACAGACCCATAAAGAACAGCGCTGCCGCGAAGGTGCGGCGCCCTTGCGTGAAGCGCAGCAGCAAGGTGAGTCCGATCATGAACAGGAACGGGAAGGAGATGAGTTCGAAGCCAATGCGGCTGAAATGTAAATGCCACGGGCAAATGGTGAGCAGCGCGGCAGCGAAAAGACCAACCCACGGGTTAAACATGGCCCGGCCTACGCAAAAGATGGCAATGATCCCGCCGATGCCGAAGAGAGCCGCGGGCAAGCGGGTGGTGAACTCGTCGAGCCCGAACAGGCGCGTCAGCACCGCCCCGGTGTAAATGTAGATGGGGTTCTTGTATCCCTGGAAGGACCACACGAACAGCGGCATGGTGACGCCGTTCTCGTCCATGCCCGACTGCCCAATGGCGTAGGCGTTGTACCCCAGCGCCGCTTCATCGCAGAACAGCCCCGCCGGCAGATCTTTAAGTTGGTAAAGGCGCAGGAACGAGGCGAGCACCACGATGAGGATCAAGCACGCCCACTGCACCGGCTTGCGTTGCATTACCCTATACCTCCCGACATAGGCCCCGCTTCATACGAGATTCGGGATACTGGTTACAAGCTGCGGAAGCGAGAGTTCCAGATGAGCAACCCGTAGCCTGCGATGGTGCGCCCAGCGCGCATGCGGCTGACGCTCTCCTTCAGATCGTAGCGCAAGGCGAATGGGATCTCGGCGCAACGTGCTCCGACGCTGTGCAACTTGCACAGCAGTTCGGCGGTGCAAATGAATCCCCACTGGCGTAGTTCGAACAGCCTGTCTCCGTAGCGTTCCACGGCGGCACGGATGGTTTGCGCCCGAACGGCGCGGTAGCCGCACGCGTAATCGCGCACGCCGGCAATTGGCAGCAGCGTGCGCAAAAGTACCAGAACTCCCCAACTGTACACTTGTCGATGCCAGGGCACGCCGTGCACCTCGGCTCCTGGCTGAAAACGCGAGGCGATGACCACGTCATTTCCCTCGCCAATACGCGCCAGCAGGGCATCGATGTACTTGGGATCGTGGGTGTCGTCGGCATCCATAGTGATGACTACGTCGTCGTCCTTGCAGTTCTTTGCCACCCACAGCATCGCGTCGAAGAGGGTTTGGGCGAGGCCGGCATTGACGGCGTGGGTCACCACCACCAAGGGCAAATCCTGGCTGCGGCGTTGCAGGATCTCTGCGGTGCCGTCCTGGCTACCATCGTCGACGACGACGATACGGTAGGGTCGGCCGCTGAGTTGGGCCTGGATGCGATCGAGCAACTGCTCCAGGCGCGCGGCTTCATTGTATGCCGGCAGTGCGACGATGATCTCGCCTATCTGGGTCTTGCTCACGGATGCACCTCGCCCCTCTGGCGCGCCAGCCGCGCCGCTTGTTTGGCACGTCGGCGAATGGGAATCAGATCGATGAAAGCAGCGATGCCACGCGATAACTTTACGCTTGAGCTCGGCGAGTGGGTCCACATCACCGGTGCCTCCGCAATCTTGAGGCCTTGCGCTTGTGCTAGCGCGATCATCTCGACATCGAAGGCGAACCCGTCAATCTGCTGTTGCTGCAGCACCGGGCGCATGGGCTCGCGACGAAACGCCTTGAAGCCGCACTGCGTGTCGCGAAACATGGGCAATATCAGCAAGCGCACCATCAGGTTAAATAGCTTGCCCACGCCTTCTCGATAGAACGGCTGGCGCTCGACAATATCGGCTTGCGAGTGGGCGCGGCTAGCTATGACCAGATCACAACCCTTATCGATCGCCTGCAGAAGCTTTTCGATTTCCGATATCGGGGTCGAGAGATCGGCGTCCGTGAACAGCACGACATCGCCTTGCGCCTGCAGGGCGCCGTAGCGAACGGCGTAGCCTTTGCCGCGATTACCACCGTAGGAGAGGATGCGCAGATTGGATCGAGAGGCAAAACGTTGCCGGACAACGTCCGTGGTGCCGTCGGTACTGCCGTCGTCGACGACAACCACTTCGTACTGCGGGTGGTGCTCATCCATGTAGGAAAACACCTGATCAAGGGAAGGAAGAATACGTCCTGCCTCATTGTAGGCAGGGACAATAATCGAAATCTTCATTCAAGCACGGGCAACGCGAGCGGCCGACAGAGCGCGCTTACAACCGTACCGCGGGCCGGTGCTTGCGCACGACTTCGAGCCCATCATTGATAAGCGCCACAACCACCTCCGTCTTCGCCGCGCCAATCTCGTCGGCAAGGGACTCAATCTGCCTAAACAGCGCCGCCGGCATCCTGATGTTCCATAGGCGGGCGTTGGTACGCTGGGTCTTGCTCAGCAAGTCGGCGACTCGGATGACTGCGCGCGCGCGCCCGGCCGCCAACACCGATTTTCTCATGATCGTTCCTTGCCATCCTTCCCAAGCGCACCCGGAAAAGCCCCGTACTTAGCGGTTTTGTTGACAACCCAACACTCGGCGGATACACACTAGCGACTTTTTTGGGCCGACAATACTAACCGCGAAATTTTGATCCCTATGGCAGAGAGAGAGTCCGTTCGCAACCAGAGTTCGGCTTCGGCCGACACCTCGAAACCCGCTACCAGTGCCCTCGATCGCCTAGTGGTCGGCACGCTGAGTTTGGAGAAATGCCTCTACATCGTGGTGTTCTCCATCGCCATCTTCTTGCGCTTCTACAATCTCGGTGTTCGCCCCTACCACCACGACGAGTCCATCCACGCCTTCTACTCGTGGAAGATTACCCAGGATGGCGTGGGCAGCTACAATTACGATCCCGTCTATCACGGACCAATCCTGTACTACTCCACGGCTCTGTGCACCTTCCTGTTTGGGGACAACGACTTCACCGGGCGGCTGAGCGCGGTGCTGTTCGGCTTTGGCTGCCTGGCCTTTGCCTGGCCGTTGCGCCGCATGCTGGGGCGCTGGGGGGCCTTTTGCTTCCTGGTCTTGTTCACCTTTTCGCCGGCGTTGAACTACTTCACCCGCTTCGTGCGCCACGACATTTATGTGGCCCTCGGCAACATGATGGCTGTGTTCTTCGTCTTTCGTTACGGGGAGACACGGCGACCGCGCGATCTGTATTTCAGCGCCGCCGGCTTCGCCATTGCCTTCTGCAACAAGGAAGACATGTATGCCATGGGGCCTGTCTTGGTCTTGGCTTTGGCCCTGATGCTGATGTGGGAGGTAATCTACGCCGATGATTGGCGGGCCAAGCTGCGCTCGGTGTGGGGCGAGACCACGAGCCTGCTCGGCCAAAGCGTGATTCCCCTGATCACCAGCTTCGTCGTCTTCGCGCTGATCTGGCTGACCTTTTACACCTCATTCTTTACGCACAACCAAAACTGGTTCGCAGCCGACCGCGCCCTGTCCTATTGGATGGGCCAGCACGAGATCAAACGTATCGGCGGCCCGTGGTGGTACTACTTTCCGCAAATCTTCATCTACGATCCGCTGATCTTCTTCCCGGCCTTGGTCCTCCTCCTCGCCGGCTTGTCGCAGCCGCGCCGCAACGAGGGCACCGGTACGAAGGTCTTCGTGTACGGCGCCTATGCATTGGCTGCCGCCTTTTTCGTGACCCTGTTCGTGGACCGCGAACGCGCGGTCTTCGTTCTACTCGCAGCCCTAGCGATGGCCGGCCCTGCTATGATGCGGCGCTGGCTGCCGGATCGCTTCCTGCGCTACATGATCATTTGGACCCTTGGCGCCTTTGGCTTTTACAGTTGGGCACAAGAAAAGGTGCCGTGGTTGCTGGTCCCCATCCTCGTGCCCACGGTATTTCTGGCAGCACGCTGGTTTGGCGACATGATCGAACAAGGTCAGTTGCGCAAGCCGGGCACCGCAATTCCGTTGGCAGCGGTCGGCGGCTTAACGATTTGGACCCTGGTTGCCTCCAACTACCTCTACGATGCGCCGACGCCATCTGAGGTTCCCGGGCCTCGCCACGGCGAGTTGTTGGCTTATGTGCAGTCGACCTACGACGTCACCGAAGTCGTCATGCGCCGCATCGAGGAAACCGCCAAGACGTTGGGTACGGGCACCAAGACCCGCCTTGCCGTGTCGGGCAACGCCACCTGGCCGCTGAGCTGGTACCTGCGCCACTATCCCGTCAACTGGGGAGCCGATGTGCGCCAGGTCGATACTCCCGTGGTCGTCATCGACAAGGAAGCCACGCAAGCTCTCGATAAGAGCCTTGCCGACAAGTACGAAAAGATCATCTTCCAGATTCGTGGCTGGTGGGAGCCCGACTGGGGGCAGTTCAATATTCCCAACCTGATTCGCTTCTTGCTCACGCGCGAAGCCTTTAGCGGTGTCGGATCTAGCGATGCGGCAATGTATGTGGCCAAGGACCTAAGCAGTGGCATGCAGTTCGCCCCAATTGCGGTGAACCCACCACCCGCCGCCCGTCCGTACAGCAAGAACCCAGAGCTGTTGGTGCCACTGGCGATTTGGGGGCAGCGCGGCGATGGCCAGGGCGATTTCGACGAGCCGCGGGGATTGAGCACCGATGGCGAGGGCAATCTGTACGTTGCCGACAGCAAGAATCACCGCATCCAGAAGCTGCGTGCAGACGGCACGGTACTGCTGGCTTGGGGCGGCGAAGGCACCGAGCCAGGCAAGTTCAAAGACCCACACGGCATTGCCGTCAGCAACGACAACTTCGTCTATGTCGCGGACACTTGGAATCACCGTGTGCAGAAGTTCGACCTCAGCGGCAAGTTCCTTCTCGAATGGAAAGCACAGACCGGCTTCTGGGGGCCGCGTGGCATCGCCGTGTCGCCGGACAATAACTCGGTATACGTCACCGATACCGGCAACAAGCGCGTCGTCCGCTTCGACGCGAGTGGCCATGAGCTGCAGGTGTGGGGCAAGGACGGATCCAAGGCGGGAGAGCTGATCGAGCCGGTCGGCATCGTGGTCAACAAGGAGAACGAGGTCCTGGTTGCCGACACCGGCAATCATCGCATCCAGTACTTCAGCCCCGATGGCAAGTTCCTGCGCGAACACTTCGTGTCCGGCTGGGACGAGTTCTACACCGAACCCTACTTGGCGATGCTCGGCGACGACTTGCTGACGACCGATTCCTACGCACACCGCGCTGCCCGTTACAGCGGCGAGCAACTG
>CAZGSN010000203.1:0-3444 GCA_964528465.1 uncultured Binatia bacterium (SeqCode) | reverse complement strand
GATGAAGCATCAAGCCTTGCGGCCGCTCAAACTCACTCGGAGAGCAGCTCACTGCGCAACACCCAACCAGCGGTGTCGTCAGCAACGGATACTTGCCACCACTCCCCCTGCTTATCGAGAACTTCGGCGCGATCCCCGCGGTGCAGAGTCGCGGCAATGCCGGAAGTGGCGTCCGGCAGCACGTGCAGCGGCAGGCTGGGCCGCTTTACATGCACGACATGGGTTACGGCGATGTCGCGATCTAGCGCCTGCCGATCGCCCGGAGAGCGGATCTCGACTCCCAGCCACAACGCCACCCCTGCTGCCAGCGCTGCGGCAATGCCCCAGCTTCGAGGAACTGTTCGCCAAGGAAATTTTCGCGGTAGAGACGATGCTGTCACAGGTGCATCTGCGCAAAGACGGCGCATGACTCCTTCGACAATCTCCACAGGCACACCCTCGCGTACCGGAAACTGCTGCGGCAAGCGGAGAGAAAACGCTTCGACGGCGGCAGTGCAGGTAGGACACGAGCGCACATGGAGCACGGCGTCCCCATCGTTTGCTTCCGCGGCACCGGCGGCAATCGCAACCAGTAGTTCGTCGTCCGGATGGGTACTGTTCATTGGCTGTCCGAATTTGCCGTCAGGCGTCGGCGTAGGTCCTGCCGGAGCCGCGTAACCTGCGCGCTTACCGTTCCGATACTGGCGTTCAGGAGCCGTGCAATCTCGCGGTACGGCGTTGTGCGCTTGCGCAGGTGCAACCGTGCCAGGAGTTTCTCGCGCTGCTGCCGTCGCTGTCGCAAGCGCTCTTCGAGATCCGCAAGCTTTTCGGTGGTTGTCTGCCTATGGCCCCCGGCCCTGTCTCCACTCCGGGCTTGCAGCATGCGCACTTGCTGCTCGTAGCACTCGATCCAACGCTGCACGGTCGCCAGCGCCATCTCCCCCTCGCGCACGCGCTGTTCGCGCTGTCGCACGGCTGCCTGCAGAGATTCGAGCCCCGTCTTCAGATCCGCGAGCGGGCGGCCGCTGACCTTGGAGAGCTCGGTGTAGTCTTGCGCTGTGAACTCGTGGTCTTCGATGTGAAGGAGCTTGACCAGAAGTGCCTTGTGGTTCGGCAACTGCCCGATGGCAGCACGGACGTCGGCTCCGTCGTCCGTGTCGATTGCTTCGGCGGGCTGCTCGTCGAGATCGTCGGCAAGCACTTCCCCGAACGCCAGCACCTCCGCTGAGCGCCGAGCACGCCGCCATTCGTAGACCAGGTTGTCGAGAACAACGACGGTCAGGTAGGCACGGAACGGGGCACGCGCCGAGTACGTCTGCAGGCGCCGAAAAATTCTCCCCTCGTCGAACGCAAAGATATAGAAATCGGCGGCCGCTTCCTTGTCCAAGCGATACAGATACAACGGATGATGGTACACGTCGGGGCCATAGATCTCTTGGAACTCGCGCACTGCCGCTTCTTCTTGTTGAAGGCAGCGCCGGATCAACTGCTGCGCCTCGCTGCGCTCGCGCAATTCGTCATCATCAATCGTCATGAACAGGCGTGTCTCTACTATCGACCCGCCTGCACAAGCAACCACAGCCAGCCAAGCAAGATGAGGGCTCGTCAGGATCGGTCCTTCTCCGGTAGGGTAATTTGCCCGCCAATTCTCGGTTCCGTCGGAGACGGGCCGAGAGCGGCCCGTCTCCAACTCAGATTCATCCATGTTTACAAGCAATGGAGACGCCCCTTCGACGCCGCTCAGGACAGGCGCGCCCCCGCGGCGCATCAGCCGGATTGCCCGCCCAAGCCATTTGGCGTGCAAAGCCGGTCACCGTCGCATCTGTAAGCTGCCGGCCGTCAACATCAGTCGGACCAAACCTGCCTGATTCGTACTCCCGGTCTTGGTCAGCACATGCTTGCAGTGCAAGCGCACGGTGTGGACGCTGACCCGCAAGGTCTCGGCGATCTCACGCAGCCGGCGCCCTTCCGCCAGCATGCGTGAGACACGAGCTTCCGCCGCCGTAAGCCCAAACTGCTCGCGCAATAGATCCGCCCTAGGCAAGCGCTCGCTGTCGGCTTCTTCGAAGTGTACTACGATCACCGCGCGCGTGGCCGCAACTAGGGACAGTCCAACGAGCTGGGTGGGTGACTGACCCATCGCAATCAACTCCACCGCCGCCTTCCGTTTGGCGGTGTACAGACGCTCGATTGCGATCCTGAGGCGCTGTTCCGTGAATGGATCGATGAGGCGCAGGTGGGGTCGATGGCCCGATGCCCGGACAACGGTCCCGCGGGCCAGTACTCGCCGCGCCGCAGGCGTCGAAGCCAGAATACGGCAATCCCTATCCATTAGGATCACCGCCCCGGAGAGCGCCTCGAATAACGCCCGCGCCTCAAGCTCAACCGGAAACATTGCTTGCGTTGCCGCTTCCTCTTCCTCAGCGCTGCCCCCAGAGGAGGCAACACAGCCACCATCCGCCGCCACCCAGGTCGACGCCGTGCTCCAATCCTTCGCTAGAAACCGCATGTGCCACGCCGGGTACCATGCACGCCCCCATCCCATCTCCTCGCCTAAGCCTAGGTGCTCCGCCGCACCATTTTGCTGCATGGGAGGCAAAGAAATATTGGATTTGTGTGAGAGCTCTTCGCTTGCGGGTGTTGCTGAGCCCTCGGCTGAGCAATCCAAGCGCAAGCGCCCGGCCGACAGGGTCTGCCCGTTCAGACTCGCCAAGTCGTTTTCTACTGCTAATTACGACTTGTGTACTCGCGATTACTTAGCGTCCCTGCGCGTCAGAGCTTCCTGCTGCTCGGGCCGCGCGGCACGGGAAAGAGCGCCTGGCTGCGGCAAACCTTCGCCGATGCCATTATCTTCGACCTGCTCGATGCCAAGCACTACGTTCGGCTCACCGCCGACCCAGCTCTTTTGGGCGAGCTGATTCCGCGCCAGCATCGCGGCTGGGTCGTAGTCGACGAGGTGCAGCGCATCCCAGCCTTGCTCAACGAGGTGCATCGACTGATTGAGAGTCGGCAGTTGCGGTTCGCTCTCACCGGATCGAGCGCGCGCAAGCTGCGCGGACGCGGTGTGAACCTGCTCGCCGGACGGGCACTAACTCGACACATGCATCCACTAACAGCGCTTGAGTTGGGCAAAGACTTCGACCTCAAGCGAATGCTGCGCTTTGGTTGCTTGCCGTTTGCGTGCACGACAGACGACCCGGCCGACTATCTGGCCAGCTACGTCTCGACGTACCTGCGCGAAGAGGTCCAGCAAGAGGGCTTGGCGCGTAATCTTGCCGGATTCAGCCGCTTCCTGGAGGCGGCGAGCTTTTCTCAGGGCACCGTGCTCAACATGGCGGCGGTGGCGCGCGAGTGCAGCGTGAACGCAAAGGTTGCGGAGGACTATTTCCAGGTGCTCGAGGACTTGTTGATCGCCGTGCGCCTCCCCGTGTTTAGCCGTCGTGCCAAACGCCGCCTTGTTGCCCA
>CAZGSN010000202.1:0-5502 GCA_964528465.1 uncultured Binatia bacterium (SeqCode) | reverse complement strand
GCGCCCAGCGGATCGGTGATCCGCCACACCGTCGCCTCGTACTTGTCCATGCACACCGTACCCGACACCACAGCATCAACGGGACACTTCTTCAGCACCTTCGCCCCCTGCGCCTGTGCTGTCACCGCCAGCAGCAGCCCGGCGGCTACCCCTGCCATGATCCCAAATATCCTTTGCATTGCGCTCTCCTATTCGCTGCCGATCCGCGCGATCCGAATTTGTCCGTAGTAGGCCATCACCGTCGGCAAGACGGGAACTGGAACCAACCTCTACTGCCTAGCCACGGTGGCGAAAGCCCGCCATGGGAACCGGCCTCTCTCAACATGGAACCCTTTTGCGGTTCGTCGGTGTGTTCCATGGTTGGCCTAGACGTGTCAAGCACGAGTAGGATGCGTGTCGACGGTCAGTGATTCTGTCCCCCTCAATGCATCCAAGATGGCACCCTCCCCCTCCCCTCCTTCGACGACGCTCAGGACAGGTCTCCCACGCTGAAAAGACGTGCGGGATACGACGGCAGACAACCTCACCCTAGCAAGGGCCTTGAGGCGACCTTCGAGACGCGGCCTGAATTCGAAACGACAGCAGCACGGCAGCACCCCAGCACTCCAGCACCCCGGCACCTCGGCATCCCAGAACCCCCGCACCCGATTGACCCACCCACCGCTTCAGCATACGAAAGCGGCGCCCAATCCGGGCGACATCACTTTACGGAGGACACACATGCCGAAGGCCGCAGTAATGTACGGGTTCAACGAGCCGCTCAAGATCGAAGATTTAAAGCTCAAGCCGCCGCGTGAAAACGAGGTGGTCGTCAAGATGGTGGCCAGTGGTGTCTGCCACTCCGACCTGTCTGTCACGCAAATGAAGCTGCCGGTGCCGCCGCCGGTGGTGCTTGGGCATGAAGGTGCGGGCATCGTCGAAGAAATCGGCAAGGGTGTCACCGACTTGAAGCCTGGCGATCATGTCATCCTCTGCTGGGTCGAGAACTGCGGCCGCTGTCACTACTGTGTCGCCGGCCACGGCCACCTGTGCGATGCCAACGTGCGCAGCATGATGGAAGGTGGCGAGGCGGTGTTCGAAAAGGACGGCCTCGACATTACGCGCATGGCCGGCGTCGGTTCCTTTGCGGAAAAAACCGTGGTGCGTGCTTCCTCGGCCGTGAAGATCGGCAATGACGTCCCTCTCGACCGCGCCTGCCTCGTCGGCTGCGGCGTGATGACCGGGGTCGGTGCTGCCATCAACACCGTGCAGTTGCGCGCCGGCGATACGGTCGCCGTCTTCGGCTGCGGCGGCGTGGGGCTCAACGTCATCCAGGGCGCGGTGCTCAAGGGTGCAGGCAAGATCATTGGCGTCGACTTGATGGACTCCAAACTGGAGCTGGCCAAGCAGTTCGGAGCAACACACACGGTCAATCCGAGCACCGCTGGCGACCCGACACAGGCGATCAAGGACCTAACCGATGGCCATGGTGTCGATTACGCCTTCGAAGTGATCGGGGTACCTGCTGTGATCACCCAAGCTTTCCTGTCGGTCAAACGTGGCGGTAAGGCTGTCGTCGTCGGCGTCCCCGGTTTCGGAACCGAGATCACCATCCCCGGCATGATGGTACCGCTC
Organism: uncultured Binatia bacterium (SeqCode); assembly: GCA_964528465.1. Taxonomy (GTDB): domain Bacteria; phylum Desulfobacterota; class Binatia; order HRBIN30; family HRBIN30; genus CAZGSN01. Next base: position 3,888 of record CAZGSN010000202.1, on the reverse strand, counting down.
GAAGAGAAGTCGCTCATCGGCTCCTTGTATGGATCGGGAAGCATGAAGCGCGACATGCCCATGCTGATCGACCTCTATATGCAGAAGCGTCTCAAGCTCGACGAACTCATCTCCCGCCGCATCAAGCTCGATCAGGTGAACGATGCCTTCGCCGCCATGGAAAAGGGCGAGGTCGCGCGTAGCGTGATCGTCTACTGAAATCTTTCTTTACGCCTGGCGTCCCGAGCTGTGATGCACGCACTTTCAGCTCGGGGCGCTTCGCCAACCATCCACGCCTCGTCGCCGTAGCTCGTCGGGCTGCGCGAGCGAACGCACAGCACGGTCTCCGCAAAGCATGACCTCACCCGTGGTCGGCGTCGACGGTCGCGCCGAAGCCCAGACGATGACACCCTATCTCTGGGCGCTCATGGGCATGCTTGCGTCGGCCACCGTATTCGACGCGTTCAACGTCTCCATCCTGTCGACGGTCGCCCCGATCATCAAAGATCTGCACCATCTCACCAACACGCAGTGGGGTTTGATCAACCTGATCGTGCGCGTCGGCGCGATGATGTCTTTCTTCGTGCTGATCCTCGCCGATCGCTTCGGTCGTCGTCGCGTGATCACCTTTACCATCCTCGGCTATGCCGTGTTCACGGGCCTCACCGCGTACTCCGACAGCATCGAGGTATTCACGCTGTGGCAGTTCTGCGCACGCATCTTTCTGGCGGCAGAGTTTGCCTTGGCCATGATCATCATCGGCGAGGAGTACCCAACAAGTTGGCGAAGCTTCGGCATCTCCTTGCTGGCTGGCGTGGGCGCTTTCGGAACCGTCACCTGCTTCCTCACCGCGCGCTGGGTGCTTGCTTGGTACGACTGGCGCACCATGTATCTCATCGGCCTCGGTCCCGTCGCCCTCGTCTTTCTCTTTCGCCTGGGAATGAAAGAGACACGCCGCTTCGAGGAGCTGCGGCGCACGGGCAAGTCCCACACCTCATTCCGGGAGCAGTGGAAGGCAATCCTCGTACCCTTTCAGCCGCGTTATCGCGCCCGCTCCTTGCTGGTGACACTGATCTGGAACTGCAACCACCTCGTCGGCGCGCCGGCGGTAACCTTTTGGACCATCCACGCGGCGCAGAATCATCACTACTCACCGCGCGAGTACACGACGGTCGTGGCGGTCGGCTACTTGGTAGGGTTCTTCCTAGGCTCGCCTGCTGCCGGTTTTTGCATGAATCGCTTCGGACGCCGCCTGACCTGCACCGGCTATTATTTCGGTGCCGCCTTGGCCATCTTTCTCTTGTTCTGGACGACGTCGCCGAGCCTGTGGGTACAGACGGCGTGGATGTCGGCCACCATTTTCTTTTTCCTCGGTGCCAACGCCTCGACAGCCACATTTGCCACCGAACTCTTCCCCACGGAGATTCGCGCGACCGGTTACAGTTGGACCACCAACCTCTTCGGCCGCTTCACCGAGATCGGCGCGCCGCTGCTCATCGGTATCTTGGCCGACCTGATCGGCATTCCCAACGCCGTGGCCATCACTGCCATCGGACCCGTCCTCGGCGGCCTACTTGTCCTCCGCTACGCCCCCGAGACGCGTGGCAAGACCCTCGAGCAAATCAGCAACGAACTCGACACCGCGTCCGGGCACTGATCTTGAGGTGCAACTACTCGCAGTTACCCCACAGGGGTAGCTAGGAAGTCGAGCGGTCGTAGGAAGGAGACGAGGTTCTGCTCAATCGAGGGCATCTCCTTCGCGAATCGTGGCGCGAGTTCATGCAACCAGATGCCTAGGAGTGTTGCACTTGGCTGCACTATACGACACTCTACTTGCGTATGGTTAATCGACACTTCTGGATTGGGCGTGTGGAGCAGCGCTGGCAGAGGCGATCCGTACTTTGGCTACGTGGCGTACGTCGTACCGGCAAGACCTCTCTTGCTCAAACCCTACCGCGGGTGGAGTACTTCGATTGTGAGTTGCCGCGCATTCGGCGGGCCATGGACGACCCGGAGGCATTTCTCCATGCGATGCGTGGCAAACGCTTGGTCCTCGACGAAGTGCATCGCTTGCCGAATCCATCCGAGCTACTCAAGATTGCCGCTGACCACTTCCCGACCGTCCGCGTCCTCGCGACTGGTTCTTCCACCCTGGGTGCGAGTAGTCGGTTTCGCGACACCCTCGCCGGGCGCAAAACAGAACTGTGGCTAACGCCGATGATTGCGACGGACCTTTCCGACTTCGGCAATACCAATCTCGATCATCGATTGCTGCATGGTGGCTTGCCCCCTTTCTTCCTCTCACCGGAGCTTCCCGAGCGTGACTTCCAGGAATGGATCGATGCCTACTGGGCCAAGGATATTCAGGAACTCTTCCGCCTTGAGCGGCGGACTTCCTTTCAGCGCTTTGTAGAACTGCTCATGGCCCAGAGTGGTGGCATCTTTGAGGCGACCCGATTCGCCGGGCCATGTGAAGTGAGCCGCACCACCATCACGAATTACCTCGCCGTTCTCGAAGCTACATCCGTCGCCATGGTTCTACGACCGTTCAGCTCACGCCGGAGCAACGAAATCATCGCAGCCCCAAAAGTCTATGGCTTCGACACTGGTTTTGTGTGCGCCCATCGCGGGTGGACCAAGCTACGCCACGACGACTTGGGTTACCTGTGGGAGCACTACGTGCTCAACGAACTCAGCGCACAGCTTCAAAGCTCCGATCTACGTTACTGGCGTGACAAGCAGGGACATGAGGTGGACTTCATTTGGGCGCCTCGCGGGAAGGAGCCACTGGCGATCGAATGTAAATGGTCTGCGCACGACTTCGATCCCACTAACCTGCTCGTGTTCGCTCGCGCCTATCCCAACGCAACCCTTCTGGTAACGAGCCCCGATGCGAAGCCATCCTTTACTCGGAGATACAACGCCGTAGAAGTGCGGTTCCTGACGCTAGACGGCCTCATCAGGCTCATCGTTGGAGAGGCGGACTCCGGCAGCCGCACCCCGGCTCCGAAACGAAGCTAGCGCAGGCGCCACTGTATGCGCTTGCCCGAAGCGAACGCCGCTTGCCCTTTTTGGAGGGACTCACGATTCGTGCCGAGCCCGATGAAGGCGTAGCCCAACCCCAGAGCTTGGGAACGGGTCAGCTCGCGTGCCGCCCAGATCGAGCGTAAGGTTCCTTGAATTGCCAGGGGCGGTGCGGAGGCGATGGCCTCAGCCGCCCAGGTTGCCGCCTCAGTTAGCTTATCGGCGGCGACCACCTCGGATACCAAGCCAATCTCATGCGCACGCTTGGCGGACAGTCGCTCGTGATTGCCGAGCAGCGACAAGCGCATGATCTCGTGGAACGGCATCTTTTGCAGCATGTGCATGGGTTCAAAAGCAGCCGTCATGCCGTAGGTGACGTGCGGATCGAAAAACGTGGCGTGCTCCGCGGCAATGATGAACTCCACCTCGCCCAGCATGTAGAAGGCGCCGCCGCAGGCCATACCGTTGACCGCGGCAATCACCGGCTTCCACAGGTCGCAGCTCTTGGGTCCGATATTGGCACCAGGGTCATCGAACATGAACGGAGTCGAGGCAGCCCCAACGACGCGCTCCCCCGCTGGCTTGGCCTCACCCATAGTCTCGGCACGATCAATCCCGGTGCAGAAGGCCTTGTCGCCGGCACCGGTAAGAACCACGCAGCGCACATCGTCATTGCGCCGCAAGCCACGCCACAGTTCGAACAGCTCGCGCTGCATGCAGGCGTTGAAGGCGTTGTAGACGCTGGGGCGATTGAGCGTGACCCAGGCAACACCGTTGCGCTCCTCGTACAGCAAAGTTTCAAAATCCGGCATGGCAAACTCCTCTACGTGGGCTTGGGTGCAGTGAGACCGGCTTTGGTCGGGACTTATCTTGCATCGCTCACCA
>CAZGSN010000201.1:0-9060 GCA_964528465.1 uncultured Binatia bacterium (SeqCode) | reverse complement strand
GGGCAGCTTGGCGTTGCCGTGCAGGTGCTCGCTGAACTGGGAATTACGGAGGTCGATGTTGCGGGTTTGGCGAAAGATCGGGTGGCGCAAAGCCCGCGGGCACCCGAGATCGAGCACAGCGAGGAACGAGTCTTCTTGCCCAACCGCAAGAACCCGGTAGTACTCAAGCGCAACTCCAACGCCTTGTTCCTCTTGCAAAGAGTGCGCGATGAAGCCCACCGCTTCGCAATTACCTATCACCGCCAGTTGCGATCCAAAGAGCGTCTCAGCTCCGTCCTCGATTCGATTCCAGGAGTGGGGCCCACCCGCCGTAAGCAGCTCCTGAAACACTTTGGAAGCCTGCAGCGTATCCGCCAGGCCACGCTTGCATCGTTGGCACAAGCACCAGGAGTTTCCCTGACTCTGGCAGCCATCATTCGCCAAGCTCTCGACGGAGAGATCGTACATCCCAGCCCTGCCGGTTCGCCGTCGATGCCTGAAACCACCCGCGAGGTCGATGGCCAGGGTTGAGCATACTCGTGAAACCGCTCTCTATCTCGCTCTCGCCAGCTTTCACTCCTTTGTCGCAGCTCTAGGCCGCCGCGTTGGCAGCACTCCCCTGCTGTTGCTCCTCGCGGCCAGCATGGTGCTGGGCGATGCCCTCGGTCGCAGCTTTGATGGTACTCCCCCCACGCGCTGGGCTGTACTCGTTGGTGTTCTTGGTGCCACGCTCGCGAGCCTACGGGCGCGAGCATGGCTGCGGATTGCACTCGTCGCCGCAACCTTCCTGTGGGCATGCCACGCTGCCCACGAAGTGCGTTTCCCCACCCTTGCGGAAGATCACGTCGCGCGGCTGCCAACCGGCACACCCTTGGTCGTGGACGGCATGATCGAGCGTGATGTTCCTGTATCGACGTCACGCGTGCGTCTATGGCTGCAAGCAGAGCACTGCTCGTTGCGAGAGACACAGCGAGCCGTGCATGGCCGCATCGAGATCCGTCTTGCGTCGACCAAGCAAGCATGGCTCGCCGGAAATCGCATCCGCGTCCCCTTGCGACTGCGCCGGCCGCGCAATCTCGGCAACCCGCACGAGTTCGACTATGTTGGTCATTTGGCTACGCGTGGCATCTATGCCACCGCGTTTCTGAACAGCGACGAAAGCATCGTTTCTCTCGGGCACATCTCCTCGCCCGCCAGCGATTGGCTGCGCGCCTGGCGGCGACAGATTGCACAAGTCATTGCGCAGACCCTTCCCGAACCACAATCCACCGTGCTGGCCGCTCTCATCGTAGGTTCCGAGGTGCCGCTGCCGCGAGCCCTACGGGATGCCTTCCGTCGCGCAGGGGTCAGCCACGTGTTGTCTATCTCCGGTCTTCATGTAGGCCTGGTTGCTGCTTCGGCTTACGCCAGCCTGCGCTGGCTGCTGGCCCGTAGCGAGTGGTTGTTGCTCCATGCCAATCTTCCGAAAGTTGCGTCCGCTTCTGCTGTGTTGCCGGTTCTCCTCTACGCTGGGATTGCCGGCGACAACATCGCCACACGTCGTTCGGTGATCATGATACTCGTCTTTCTTGGTGCTGTTCTTGTCGATCGCCAGCGCCATCTGATGGCTAGCCTTGCCGCTGCTGCTTGCCTCATTGTTGGTGCCTCCCCTGGCTCGTCTCTCGATGTCTCCTTCGAGCTGTCCTTCGTGGCTGTGCTCGGCCTAGTGCTTGGAGTAGAGCGCTTCTGGACGTGGTGGCAGCCGTGGGAAGAGCGACACCTGCTACGCCTGCAATCCGGTTGGCGGGCGCGCTGGGCACGTCCGGTCGCCTTGTACCTTGCTGTTTCGTTGAGTGCTCAGGTGGTGACCACGCCGCTAACTGCTTTTCATTTCAATCAGGTCTCGTTGATTGCCCCCTTCGCCAATGTCCTGGTGGTGCCGCTACTCGGCTCGCTCGCCGTGGTGTTGGGTCTGGTGGCTGCCCTGCTGCTCCCCTTTTGGAATCAAGCTGCGACCGCGGTTGTCGCGCTTGCGGGTCCGGTGGTGCACGCAGGAATCGTACTAACCGAGCTGTGCGCAGCTCTGCCGCTCGCCGCGGTACGTGTGGTGACTCCCAGCCTCTTGGAACTTCTTCTCTTCTATCTCGCCTTGCTGGCGTGCGCGTTTCTGCGTGGCTCGGTCTTGAGCCGTACCCTTGTAGTGCTCGCCATCTTCCTAGGCCTCGACGTCACATACTGGTTGGCGGATCGCTATCTGCATCGCGACCTGCGGGTGACCTTCCTCAGTGTGGGACAAGGCGACAGCACGGTGCTCGAACTGCCGGGCGGGACAGTCATGGTCGTCGATGCAGGTGGTAGCTACGGCGACGACTTCGACATGGGCGAGCGCGTGGTCGCGCCGTTCTTGTGGAGCCGCAAGATTGCCACGATAGACTATCTCGTGATGAGTCATCCGGACCGCGACCACTACGGCGGGCTGGCCTTCCTAACCACAACCTTTGCCGCCCGCGAGTTTTGGTCGACCGGCGCCAAGGCCCCGGGGGTCGGCTTCGCCACTCTGGAGAGAGCAATGGAAGAAGCACATATCGGCAGCGTCACTTTGCTCCGTGGTGACCAGCGCCAGGTCGGCGCCATCTCCTTCCGAGCGCTGTCGCCCAAGCAGCTTGGATCCTGGAGCGACAACGATGAGTCCTTGGTATTGCGCGCGGAGATCGGCCAGTACTCGCTGTTGCTAAGTGGGGACGTCCAACAACTAAGCGAACAGGACCTGGTAGATACTTACTCGACCGACCTGCAAAGCACGGTACTGAAGGCTCCCCACCACGGAAGTCGCACGTCGAGCGCTCAACCGTTTCTTGCTGCCGTCGATCCCCACATCGCTATCATCTCTGCCGGCTACGCCAACCGCTTTCACTTCCCCAGCCCCGAGGTGCTGCATCGCTATCAGCAAGTCGGCAGCACTGTGTTCCGTACCGATCGCGATGGTGCCATCGAGGTGCGTTTCGACCCGTGGGCGGGAATTGTCCTATTGCCCACTATTCGATAGGAACCGCCCCGTGCTGCGTGGGTCGATTCTCCGCCTGATGGTGATCTGCGCGTTCTTTCTCGCCTCCTATTACTCTCCCAGCTTTGAGGGGCTTGCCTACTGGCTCGACGGCTGGGTCAGCATGCCGCTTCACGATGTCCCGATTCAATCCAAGCTACCCTTGGTAATCCTCGGAATCACCGTCGTCGCCGAGCTCTTCGGGTTCGTTCTCCCTACCACCTCGCCACGCATCCAGCGCAAGCAACGCCTTGCTCTTGTCCTCATCGTGGTCGCGATCCCGCTGCTATGGAGCATGCGTGTGCGCGGCTGGTTGGGGGATCTCAACAACATCGACAATGCGCGCGGCCTACCCCTCACCATGGTAGAGCCAGCGGAGCCCCTCGGTGCGCTGACCTTTTACGCGGCGATGTGGACGGCGAACCACTTTTCACTGGCTAACTCGACCCCTTTGCATCTCATGACGATTCTTTTCGCCGCCAGTGCGGTGGGGGCGATCTTCTTGTGGGCGGGACTAATCTCCGAGCAATGGATCCTTGTCCTGCTGATGGTGCTGTCGACGGGCTGCATTGTGCTGTTTTGTGGCTACCCGGAGAAGGGGACACCAAAGAGCGTCCCGCTTGTCTGCTGGTATCTGTATGCTGGCACGCGTGCTCTGCGCGGACACCGCGGCTGGGATCACGGCGCGAGCCTGATTCTTTCGCTGGGGGCGTTGATGCACGGCTCGGTGGCGACGTTGCTGCCTGCTCACGCCTTGTTCGTATGGCGACAGGCCGGCTGGCGGCGAGCAGCCGTTGGTGTGGCGGTGTTCTTGGCGCCTATCCTACTCATCCTCGCTGCTGTGCACTTCAAATTGTTGCACTTCACCGGGCATCCAGCCGGCAACATCGCAGCCCCTACCTTTTGGTTCAAAAGCCTGTGCATCACGAACTGCGGTTATGACTTTGTCAGCCGCATGCACTTTGCCGATATCGTGAACTGCCTGCTCACCCTCGCCGCATTCGCGTTACTGTGTTTGCCCGAAGCGATGTGGCGAGCGCGTGGGAGCGTGGAGCACTGGCTGCTGGTGTCCACCCTGGGCGGACTGTTCTTGTCGATCATTTGGTTCCCTACGTTTGGCTATCGCGCCGACTGGGACATCTTCGTCATCACCCCGCTGGTGATGTCCTACTTTGTCATTCAGGTGGCGACTCGCAGCATGCAACCCAAGCATTTCAATCGCCTAGCCACTGGTTGGATCGCCTGCAGCGCCTTGCACAGCGCCTTGTGGTGGCTGTTCTTCAAGCCCGGCATGCGGTAGCTCCAAATCTCAATCCGCGGCCGTTGCTATTCGGGTGTTGTCGATCTTGAAGCTTGAGCCGGCGAGAGCTTCCACGCGAAGCGATGCCGATACGAGTAGAGCGAGTCGGAGGTTGTGATGAGTGAGTATGTCTTTGATGCGGGGGATGCGGATTTCGAATCGGCGGTCATCGAGCGCTCGAAGCAGACACCTGTCGTTGTCGACTTTTGGGCTCCGTGGTGCGGGCCGTGCCGGGTGTTGGGCCCGCTCCTCGATCGGCTTGCCGACGAGCACAAAGGCCAGTTTCTTGTGGCCAAAGTGAACATCGATGATAACCCCGGGCTCGCCCAAGCTCTGAGCATCCAGAGCATTCCCATGGTACTCGGCTTCCGCGACGCACAAGTCGTAGCCGAGTTTGTTGGCGCACAACCGGAGCCGGCAATTCGCGAGTTTCTGCAGCGCCTGCTTCCTAGTCCAGCCGACCAACTCGCCGCCGCAGGCACAGCTTTGCTGGCGGAGGGAAAGACTGCACAAGCAGAAGCGGCTTTTCGCGACGCCTTGGCCTACGACACAGGTTGCGAGGCCGCGGCCCTCGGCTTGGCCCGTGTGCTTGCCGAGCGGGACGAAATAGCCGAGGCGCGGACACTACTCGAACGCATTCTACCCGGCCCCTTGCGACAGGAAGCGGATCGCCTTGCCGCTGCTATTCGCATCCGCGAGGCGGGTGGCGGCGACGAAGCCGGATTGCGCGCCAAGATCACGACCGATCCGACGGATCTCGAAGCACGAATGGCACTGGCGCAAGTCTTGGCCGCAGCCGGACGTCATGCCGATGCCCTGGAGCAGTACCTCGAGGTTGTCCGTCGTGATCGAAGCTTTGGCGACGACGCGGCACGCAAGGCGATGCTCGACATCTTCGACCTCCTTGGTTCGGGGCACGAACTAGTCGAGCAATACCGCTCGGAACTGGGCAAGGTGCTATTTCGCTAAGGGTACGGAATTCCGCGCTGCAACCCGTCGAGGGCTCGCTAGCGGTGTCCACGCTTCGAGCACCTCTGTGGCCTCACCGTCGCAGCTCTTCGCTCCGGCTCCACGCCGCAGCTCGCGGCGCAGATAGTCCAGCCGATCGCTTGCTGGCACACGAACATACGCCTGCAGATCGCCCCGGGGAGCTTCTCGCTTGGTCGAAATGCTTCGATTGGAGTTCCGTCATAGTTTCGCCGGCCGCCATTCCGGAAGTCGCGGTGACGTTGACGTGGCAGTCACCGGAGGCCAGGATTGATTCATGCGGGTAGCCATCTCAGTTCCAGAATCGTGGGTGGTTTCGGTTGGGCGTTTGGCATTGCCTAAGAGAACGGACCGCCGCCTGCAGGAGTTGATGGACCGAAACAACGAGGGACTGCTCACCGATGCCGAGAGCGAGGAGTTGGAGTCCCTGGTTGAATGGAGCGAAAGCGTCTCTCTGCTGCGTGCTCAGGCCTTGCGTCTGCTGGGTAAGCGCCCAGAATGAACCTGCCGGCGGCGCTGGCGGCACTCGTTCGCGAACGTGCGGGTGGACGATGCGAGTATTGCCAGATGGCCCAGTCCCTGCAGGGCGGTACCTTCCACCCCGTCGTCTTCGCATCCGCGTGGCCGAGGCGAGCTTCGGTCTCTTCCCACTGGATTGACCTGGGGACGGGGGCAATTTGGTTACAACACCGCCACGATGCTTGGCGGCCTATGCGGCGCTTGGTATGGCAGGCGCATGATAGAAGGTTACGAGGCAAGTCCCTTCACGAATGACGGCACCACCCGCACGGTCTATCGCCGCGGCCAGGGTCCGGGCGTGATCGTCATGCATGAGATTCCCGGCATTCATCCCAATGTCATTCGCTTTGCCAATTGGGTCGTCGACGCGGGATTCACGGTGTTCATGCCCGACCTGATCGGCACTCCGGGCAAACCTGTAACCCCACTCTACGGTTTGTCCTCGCTCTTTCAGGCCTGCATCCGTCGCGAGTTTGCGGTGCTGGCGGCACATCAGTCGAGCCCAATAACCGAATGGCTGCGCGCCTTGTGCCGCAAGGCGCACGCCGAGCTTGGCGGTCCTGGCGTTGGCGCCATTGGCATGTGCCTTACCGGAAACTTCGCGCTGGCGATGATGATGGAGCCGGCGTTGATTGCGCCGGTGCTATCGCAGCCATCGCTTCCCTTTCCGCTCGGTGCTGAGCGGCGGGCGGCTCTCCACGTCTCGCCGCAAGAGCTGGAGAATTTGCGCCGTCGCGCCGCTGCAGGCTGTCCGGTGCTTGGCTTGCGCTTTACCGAAGATCCGTTGTGCCCGCCGGAGCGCTTCGCGACCCTACGCCGCGAACTCGGTGAAGGTTTCGAAGGCATCGAGATTGATTCCGCGGTGAGTCGCCCAAGCCCCAATCCGCTTGGTCCGCATTCGGTACTCACAGAGGACTTGATCGACAAGGAAGGACACCCGACCGCAGCAGCCCGCGATCGGGTCCTCGCCTTCTTCCGTGAACGCTTGCAGGCACACTAGCCTCAGACATCCTGAGGTCGACGACGGCTGGCCAGAGAAGACCCGCGCCAATGAAGGAAAATCCTGGAATCGAGAACTCACACTCGGAATTCACCGTGAGCCCAAGTTTGGGCCAGGACCGAATGAACCACAGAGAACACCGAGGACACAGAGAAGAAGGGCTTGAATTTCCTTACTCCTCTCTGTGTAGCAAGCGATCCACTTCTGGTCGGCCCGCGAAGATGTCGCATCGGCCTCCACGGCCTCACGGCCGCGGCTACAACCGATCAAATGTAGCCGCGCTCGTAAGAGCGTGGATCCAGTGCAGGTCGGACCGTTGCCGCGAAGGCCAACAGCCCGACGCTTCACCAGACACCACGGCCTTACGGCCGCGGCTACTTTCCCGCGTAGCCGCGCTCGTGAGAGCGTGGCGTCGGCTGGGTTGCAGGCGCGAGCTAGCGCCGCAGTCTCTGTCTCCTCTGTGGTTGAAGATTCTATTTCCCTCGATCAACTCAGAATCGTCGAGATCAAGAGTTCTTGAGTTTGCGCGCTTGCCGCAACCAGCCGACTTTCTTGGGGAGATGCCATAATGGACCCTTTGCTGTTTCTTGCCGCCGCTAGTTCGGGCCGGCCGTCGCGCTGGCGGCGTCCGGTGGACCAGGGTGCTCCTTACGACGATTACTTCCGCCAGATCAACGAGGAGCTGCAGGCGAGGGGCCCGATGCGCCCGTGCCTGATCGTCGATCTCGATCGTCTGGATCATAACCTGGATATCCTGCGCACCTCCATCCGTGCGCCCAAGCAGTTTCGTGTTGTGGCCAAGTCGCTGCCGGCCATCGGACTGCTCGATTACATTTGCAAGAAGGCGCAGACCAATCGCTTGATGGCTTTCCATCAGCCTTTTCTGAATCGTGAAGCGGAGGCATTCCCCGAGTCGGACATTCTCCTAGGCAAACCCATGCCGGTACGCGCGGCGCAGAGCTTCTACCGCGATCTCAAGGGAAGCTTCGATCCCAACCGTCAATTGCAGTGGCTCATCGATACCCCGGCACGTCTGCAGCAGTACCTCGAGCTGGCAGCCGGCCTCGGCGTCAAGCTGCGCATCAACATCGAGATCGACGTCGGGCTGCATCGCGGAGGTGTCGGCGACAATCCGACTTTGGCTGCCATCCTACGTCTGCTTGCTGACAATCCCGAACGTGCCAGCTTCGCCGGCTTCATGGGGTACGATCCCCACGTCGTCAAGCTGCCGTCCTTTCTTGGCAGCCGCGAGCAATTATTTGCCAAGGTGTGTGCGCGATACCGCGGTTTCGTGGATCACGTCCGCCAAGCCTTTCCGCAGTTGTGGCGTGACGACCTGACCCTCAACGGCGCCGGCAGCCCAACCTACCGTCTGTACGAAAACGACACCCTCCTCAACGATTTGTCGGTAGGTTCCGCACTCGTGAAGCCGACGGACTTCGACCTCGACTTGCTTGCCGACCACCTACCCGCCGCGTTCATCGCTACCCCGGTGCTCAAAGTCAGCGACGGTACGCGCCTGCCCGGCATGGAGCAGATTCCTGATGTGTTCTCCTGGTGGAATCCCAACCGCCAGCAGACCTTCTTTCTTTACGGTGGCAAGTGGATGGCGAGGTACGCCTCGCCGCGCGGGCTGACCGCGAACAGCATGTTCGGTTCCAGCTCCAATCAAGAGATGGTCAACGGATCCTGTCGGGTCGGCCTGCGCATCGACGACCACGTCTTTTTACGCCCCACGCAAAGCGAAGCCGTGCTGCTGCAATTCGGCGATTTGCTGACCGTGCGCAGCGGTCGCCTGCAAGATCGTTGGCCGGTCCTACGCGAGTGAAGTGACCAAGGGAGTTTGCACCGCGCCACTTCGTGCGTGACTCCTTCTCCGCTTCAGCCTTTTGCTGCTTCTGTTTCGCAACGGGTGTACGACGAATTCGTTGGGAGGCAACCTTCCACCATCCACGCGCTCACGCGCGCGGCTACACGGAGCTGGCGAAGACACAGTAGCCGCGGCCGTGAGGCCGTGGATCTCGGATGAAAGCCAACAAAGATGACGCACGCCCCTTCGCAACCGCCCGCCACTGGCGCGTTGCTCCTCGGCGCGTGGCTGTGGTAGTAGCCGTGCACTTGAGCAACGCATGAAGAGCGCACGCTACATTGTGGTGGAAGGGCCGATCGGGGCTGGCAAGACGACGCTGGCGCGCTTTCTTGCCGAAGAACTCAACTGCCGCTCCATGCTCGAGCAAGTCGACGACAACCCGT
>CAZGSN010000200.1:0-11700 GCA_964528465.1 uncultured Binatia bacterium (SeqCode) | reverse complement strand
ATAACCCTACCGTTCGCCCTGAGGAGCCGCCCGCTTCTGGCGGCGTCTCGAAGGGCGTCGCCTCGAATTGGCGGGCAAAGCCGGCTCTGCCTGGGCACGCAAGGTCTTCAAGACTCAGCCTCGTAGTCGACTGCGGGGATTTCTTCCCCTCTCCATAACGCGGCTGCGCGGCCGCGCTATGCTGGAGGGCTCTCTTCGCCGGACTTCCGATACGCTTCCTAGCTTGGCGCGGCGCCCGCCTGCACCCGACTGAGCACGGTGCCGAGTTCGCCGATCTCGATGGGGTTGCCGTCCCGGTAGGCGATGACTTGGTTCGAGAATGGCGACACACGAGCACCCGGCGTGAGAATGCCCACGAGGTTGAGAGGGTCGGATGCGGTCACCAACACGACCTCGGATTCCACAGGCTGGCGGCGCAAGGTACGTAGGGCGTCGACGGCTTCGGGCAAAGCAAACTGTTCGCCGATAAGCCCAGCCACAAAGCGGCCGCCACGAACTTCGCCGCGGGCTTCCAATCTACGGTAGATAGCCAAGAGGCTTCGCCACGGTGGGGCACAGGCTTCGCGCGCAAATAATTCGCGCATGACGATTCCATAACGGCGCAGTAACTGTCGCGCCCACAACTCATCACGTTGAGCATCGCTGGCACCGGCAACGTCGAGATGCTGTCGCAACAGCGACCAACGACCTACGGGCATGCGCCGCCGCGCCATGCCTCCGCGTAGGCCGCGCAAGTGCCGTGGGTGCGGGCGGCGCTTGTCTTCGCCCTGCAAAAGCGTGCGCAATCCGGCAATGCCGTCACCGGTTACCAGCCCGCGCGCCACCAGCTCCCACAAGGCATCTTCGGTTTGCGTTGGCAGCAAGCCGGCGGCGCGCCCAAGATCGACAAGGAAGCTGGCCCCCGAACGCAGCAACTGTGTGTAAACGTCGCGGGCGGCTGTCGTCAGCTCGGCGAGCGGGTCGGCATCCGCTGCCGGCTTCAGCAGCCAAGGCAGTGCCTCGCGTGTCACCATTGCCAGGGCAGCCGAGCGCGTTGGCGCGAGTTTGCGCCGGCCGCGAGCCGGCACACTTCCCTCAAGCAGTTCTTCCTCTGGGGTTGCTGCTGGCAAACGCAAACGGCCCCACGCGATCTCTCCGGATAGACAGAGCTGCTCGAGATGGCTGGGGTCGTAGAGGTGAATCCGTGCCGTGAGCACATCTCGCTCCCACGCCGGAGCAGCAATCTCGATTCCTTGCAGTTGCGCAATAATCTGCGCCACGCCATCGCGCTTGTGCAGCTTGGTGCCCGGAGTGAGGTGCTGCCAACGTAGGAGAAAGCGGATGAAGTCGGCGGCGCTCACCGCCTCAATCTCGCGGCGCAGCCGGCCGATGGTCATGCGGTGCACCCTTGCCAGCAAGCGGCGCTCGCACCACTCTTCTTCCGGTACTGGGGTCGCGGTGAAACGGCCTCGCAAGACGATGCCTTCGTTCTCCAGTGTCAGCATCGCTACCGCCACGGCGGTGCTGCCCAGATCCAAGAAGCAACACAGTTGCGCCACTGTCACCGGACCAAGCACCTCCATCCACCCGCGCACCACGTGCACGCAGGCCGTCTCTGGTTCGACTGATACGGCTGCGGCAAGCCGCGGCAAACCTGGCTCGAACGCGCAGCCGGCAAACATCGCCTGAGCCAATGGCATGTGCTCGCGTGCCACAAGCATCCTGTGTGTTCCGCCAACGACCCAAACGGCGCGTTGCTGCGCAACTAGTTCGTCGGCGAAGCGGGTCCATTGTGCACACGCCCCTTGCGGCGGAACTGCGGTGTTTCCCAGCGCTATCGCCGGTTGGTTGGCTTCCTGGGCCAACAACACATCTGGAAACAATCCTACGCTCAGCAGCACGTCGTGGAGTTCATCGGCGTCGCGCACATCGGGCCAGGCTTGCCGGCGTACTTCCTCGATTGCCGCGACATCCAGTGCCCCGACACCTCCGGCAAGATCAGGATCAATGCGGCGTAGCGATACAGCTCGTGCCCGCCGTTCCTCCAAGGGCGCGTCGTCGAGGAACGCGTAGGGATTGGCGTTGAGGATCTCATGCGAGAGTGGGGATGGTGCTGCGGTGTCGACCGCCAGAGCCCGCACTTGTCCCGCCTGAATCGCCTCCAGCAGGGCACGCAGGCCGTTGAGATCCATGGCTTCATGCAGGCAGTTGTCTGCCGTTTCGTTTACCAGAGGATGGTCCGGCAGCTCGATGGGCCCTCCCGGACGATTGTCCTGACAGCCAAGCTGCGCCGGGAACACTGCGGCGAGCAAGTCCTCGGCGCGCATGCGCTGGATCGGCATGGGCACGCGCTTGCCGCCACTGTGGCGGAGCAGGGCCAAAGAACGCGTCGCGTTCCAGCGCCAACGCGTGCCGAACATGGGAGCAGCCAAAGCCGCCTGGGTGAGATCTTCCGCAAGCGTCGACAAGCGCACCAGATCGAATACCGAATCCAGCGGGAAGCTGTGCTGCTCGCTAAGAGAAAGGACAATGCCATCGTCGGTGGCAGCCGCCTGCAGTTCGAAGTCGAAGGTGCGGCAAAAGCGTTTCCGAAGCGCCAGGCCCCAAGCGCGATTGATGCGCCCCCCGAAAGGAGAGTGGACGACCAACTGCATGCCGCCACTTTCGTCGAAGAAGCGTTCGGCAATCACCGTCTGCTGCGTTGGCACCGCCCCAAGTGCCAGCATCGCCTCGGTAATGTAGGCAATCAATTGATCTGCGGTGCCGGTGTCGACGCCGCACTCTTCCATCAACCAGCCTTGGGCTGCGCCGCGATCCCCACGGCGCGTGGCAATCTCTTCGCGCAGCTCAGCAACTGCGGCCGAGAGTTCTTGTGTACGAGCCGGCGCCTCTCCCATCCAAAAGGGGATGGTGGGCGGCGCGCCTTGCGCGTCTTCGACCCGCATCTTGCCCATCTCGATGCGGCGCACGCGCCAGGAGCGGTTGCCGAGAAGAAAGATGTCTCCGGCCATGCTCTCGATGGCGAAATCTTCGTTGACCTTACCGACAAAGGTTGCCGTCGGCTCTTCGATTACATCGTAGTCGGCCACGTCGGGAATGGCGCCGCCACTGGTAATGGCCGCTAGGCGAGCGCCGCGGCGGGCGCGCAGCATGCCATGCACGACATCACGATGCAGGTGCGCCGAGCGCCGCCCTCGCCGCGTCGATACCCCATCGCACAGCATGTCGAGCACGGCGTCGAAGTCCGACCGCTCGAGGTTGCGAAAGGGATAGGCGCGCCGCACCAAGGCCCACACCTCCTCGGTCGCCATTTCCGTACTGGCCACGCTGGCTACGATTTGCTGGGCCAGAATGTCGAGCGGATTTTCCTGCATGGGAATGCGATCAAGCTGGCCTTGGCGCACGGCGCGCACGGCGGCAGCGCACTGCATCAGGTCGTCGCGGGTCAGGGGAAAGAAGATGCCCTTGGGCACCGCGCCCAGCCAGTGTCCGGAGCGGCCGACGCGTTGCAGCAGAGTCGCCAGCGAGCGTGGTGCGCCGAAGTGGCAAACGAGATCGACGTGGCCCACATCAATGCCAAGCTCCAGAGACGCTGTGGCGACGACCACCGGAATCTCTCCGCTCTTCAATCCTTCTTCGGCACGCAGCCGCAGGGGACGCGACAAGCTGCCGTGATGGGCCGCCACCTTATCTTTGCCGAGTCGTTCTCCGAGTTGATGCGACAAGCGCTCGACCAGGCGGCGCGTGTTGACGAAGACGATGACGGTCCGGTGTTCGCGGCTAAGGGTCACGATGCGATCGTAAATTGCGGCGTACAGCTCGTGACTGGCGATCGGCCCAAGTTCAAAGTCGGGAACCTCGATACGCAAGTCGAGTTCGCGCTTGTGGCCAACATCGACAATGGCGCAGTCGGGAACCGCCCCCAAGACCAGCCGCTCGCTCCCTACGAGAAGGCGGGCGATGTCCTCGATCGGCTTCTGTGTGGCGCTGAGTCCGATGCGCTGCAAGCGACGCCCCGCCAGTAGATCGAGTCGTTCCAGGGAAAGAGCCAGGTGGGCGCCGCGCTTGTCTCCGGCGACCGCGTGGATCTCGTCGACGATCACCGTGCGCACACTCTTCAGCATCTTGCGGCTGCGCTCGGCGGTAAGAAGGATGTAGAGCGACTCGGGCGTGGTGATCAGGATGTGTGGCGGGCGGCGCACCATGGCTTGGCGCTCGCTACCGGGCGTGTCGCCGGAGCGGACGGTGACACGAATCTCCGGCAACGCCACGCCCAGAGATTGTGCCAACTGCTGGATCTCGCCGAGCGGCTGCTGCAGATTCTTTTGAATGTCGTTGCCGAGCGCTTTGAGCGGAGAGACGTAGAGGACGGTGGTCTCATCCGGTAAGGCCGCCTCGCTGCCTGCGCCGCGCTCTACCAAATCATTGAGAGCCCACAAAAACGCCGCCAAGGTCTTGCCCGATCCCGTCGGTGCCGCAATCAGCGTGTCGCGCCCGGAGGAGATATTCTTCCAGCCCGCAACCTGTGGTGCGGTTGCTGCGGAGAAGCGCTGCGCGAACCAAGCGCGGATCAAAGGATGAAAGGCAAGGTCATTCATTGTGGCGAAGATACGGCGAAGGCCTATCACTGTGGCGGAGGCACGCCAAGCCCGGCAGTCTTCCCCAGGTCCGGCGCAAGCGCAGGCGTAAGCGAATTGGCCGGGTTACCCGGGCGATCCAGGATGCAGTTTCCGGATTTCCTCAGGCGGCATCTCGAATTTGCCACTCCAACTCAAGCCCTAGCAGCAGCACAACGCGGTGAAGGTGTTGCAGGTTCTTGTTCAGACTCGTCGGATCGAGGAGACGTTGAACTTGATCGTCGGAGATAGAAAGCTGCCGCGCGATTCGACGCGTCGAGATGTGCTTGGCGGCGAGGGCTTGTCGGATACGCGCGAGGAGTCGCTCGATCTGTGCGCGCAGCAGGTATTCCGGATCGCCCACCATCGCGAGTGGCTGGTCGTAGGGAATGTACTCTTCTTGCCCGTCTTGAAAGCGAAGCACTATGGTCCGCCGGCCAGTCTCTCTGTCGATCCACGCCTCACTGATCTTCTTGGTGATTCCAAGCTGGCCGTAACGAACCGCTACGTGCTTGCCCGAGGCATACTCGACGTCGAGAACACGCCTGCGGTTGTCGAAGCGAACGGATCGCATACGCTCGGTTTTCAAAGGATTCGCTCCTCGATCAACTTCGCCAGGATCTTTCGCAATTTCCGATTCATTGTGCCCGACAATACCAGCATCTCGGGGACTTCGACTTTGGCGACCAAGACGCCGTCTCGGTACACATGCACGTGCTTCGGGTAGTGATCACCAATTCCACCAATCAATCACGTAGCCACCTCGCCGAATTCGCCCCATACCCTTCTTTGCCTCGTCAGCGAGCCCTGAGGCGCACCCTCCTATGCTGCATAGGTGCTGTCAAGCAACCTTCTATCTCCCTGATCCGGCGCTAAAGCCACCTGTCCTGCACGCATCTCCCGCATGCGGAGGGCTCGCTTGGACGGCGGCCTGTTGATACGAACGCTGCATGCGTCGCCTTTTGAATGCCGTCCTGGTGTGTTTGCTGGTTGCCCGTAGCGCGCTTGCGGAGCCGGATTGGGAGGCTCTGACCAAGGAGGCAGCGCAGCTCCTCTCGCGCTACGCCCAGATCGATACGACCAATCCTCCAGGGAATGAGCTGCCGGCAGCGGAGTTTCTCAAGTCGGTTTTGGCCAGTGAGGGGATCGACGCCAAGCTCTACCCCAACGGGGAGAACCGGGCCAATCTGGTGGCGCTATGGAAGGGAAGCGGCAAGAAGCAACCCCTGTTGCTGGTGCACCACATGGATGTCGTGCCGGCTATCGCGGCGGATTGGTCTTTCCCTCCGTTCAGTGGAGCCATCGCCGACGGCTTCGTGTACGGGCGCGGAACGCTCGACGACAAGAGCCATGGCATCGGCCACCTTGGCGCCTTGTTGGCCCGCCATCGCGAGCACAAGTCGTGTAGCCGCGATTTGATCTTTCTTGCCGTGGCCGACGAGGAGGTTGGTGGCGCGGCAGGTGCGGAATTCATGGTGAAGAACCACCTCGACGATATCCGTGCCGAGGCCGTGTGGAACGAAGGTGGGGCCACCGTCGAGGGCATCCTGCCGGACCGCAAGGTGAGTTCAATTGCTGTCACCGAGAAAAACGCGCTGTGGATCACGCTCAAGGCAACAGGGGAGGGAGGACACGGCTCTGCACCCACACCCAACGGAGGCATCAATATCCTACTGCGAGCGTTGGAAAAGATCTCGGCGTGGAAGAGGCCTTTGCATTTGGATGTGACCATGCGCGAGGGCCTGCGGCGTATGGGAGCAGCGTTCCTTCCCGGAGCTGGATTCCTCGCCGCGAATCTGGATCGCCCGCCACTCTCGTGGCTCGCCCAGGGCACACTGCGTGACCATCGCGTGCTCAACGGCATTACCTCCGACACGATTTCGCTTACCGGCCTGCGCTCCGGCCTCAAGCACAATGTCATTCCAGGCCACGCCGAGGCCGATATCGATGTCCGACTTCTTCCCGATACCATGCCCGAGAAGTTTCTCGCTGACCTCAAAGCTGTGATTGACGACGAGCGCGTAAGCGTGGAGGTGGTGCACGACGTGCCCACATTGCAGCCGCCCGCCAGCCCAGACACGCCGTTCTTCCGAGCCCTGCAACAAGCGATCGAGAAGCACGTGCCGGATAGTGTGACGATTCCAGGAATGCTCACCGGCAGTAGCGATTGCCGCAGCTTCCGCAGCGTCGGCATGGCCTGTTACGGCTACCAACCGTTGATCGCCAGCCAAGATCTGATCGCCCGCTTCCACGGCCGCGACGAACGCATCGCCATCAGCGATCTACGTCTTGGCTTGCAGGTCACCTACGACACCCTCGAGATTCTCTGCCGGGAGAAATAATCGAAAGCACGCAGCGGACATGTGAACCACAGAGGCACCAAGGACACAGAGAGCGAGCAGTGTTCGGCTGGTCGATGCTGAGTGCGCCCGTTCCTTCCGTATCAGCATTGATATACGGCGCCCCGTGGAGGCCGACCGATGGAAACAGCGAAGCAAGAAGTCTTACACATCCTCGATACGCTCCCGAGCGACGCGACCTTTGAGGAGATCCAGTATCGAATCTATGTGCGCCAAGCGATCGAACGTGGACTGCATGACATTGAAGAAGGCCGTACCCTCTCTCATGCGGAAGTCGAGCAGCGTCTGGCCCGATGGATCGGGAAGTAGTCTGGGCGGTTGCGGCGAGCGATAACTTGGTTTCGATCGCCGAGTACATCGCACGCGACTCGGAGTTCTATGCTGCTGCCATGGTCCGCGAACTGATCGGGGCCGTGCGTTCTCTCCATGGCGCAGAAGCCCCCGGCTCCGCTGAAAAGAGAAACGGCGCTATTCATGTCGTGGGGTTTGGCATGCCGGCCACGTATCGTACAAAGGATTTCGTCGTCAATGGTGGTTCGCCACCGGGGGCGTACAGGCCATCGTCTCAATAATGCGATCGTCAGCGGGTCATGTTCGCGAGCACATTCCGCTCACGGCAGCGACCAGCTCTTCGATGGTGACGCTGCTGTTGCTGTTGTGATCGAAGCTGGCACAAGCGCTGGCCGCGGGATCTTCGAGGGCTAGTGCCAGGCCCGTCATCAGTTCGTCGAAACCGACCTGCGCGTCGCAGTCACAATCTCCCGTGCAGATGGACACGCACGGCGTCGAGGTCGACGAGGGAGACGGCGATGCAGTAGCCGTTGGTGTGCCGACGCACGGCGCGCTGTCCACACACTTGGCATCGTTGCAATCGGTGCGTGCGTCGGCATCGTTGTCGACTCCGTCGCCGCAATTCTCGATACCGTACTGCAACTGAATGGAGGTCGGCTGCGTAAGCACGGAAAACCCTCTTCCGTTGCCGAGCAGTAGGCCTTGCGTGTTGGTGAAGCCTCCCTCCAGCGTGTCGAAGGTGAGAATGGTAAAGCGGTCGCCAGGCTGTGGGGTATAGGCGGGTGCCAAGTCCACGCGCAGTTGCCCAGCCAGCATTGCGAGCCCCGTCACCGCGAGTTGGTCGAACTGGCCGATCGCCGCGCCGCTTAGTTCGATGCGCAAGACGCCACTGCCTTGCTGCGCGTAGCTGCGGGTTGCGAGCAGTGTGCCGAGTTGCAAACCCGGCCGCACCTCCGCCGCGCTGATCAAGGGCGCCTCGACGCTGCCACTGCCTTCCAGACGGCCACCGGCAATGGTGACTGGATTGGTGGAGCGCAGAAAGGTCCCGCTCTGCAACCTCGTCACACCTGCCGACTGGACGTAGGTCGGGTTGAGCGACAAGGCCCCACTTACGACCTCCACGAGTCCGCTATTCTCAAACGCGACGCCGCTGGTGCTGGATGGCATGCCCATGGTCTTGCGAAACGTGCCGGCGTTGTTCACCCGTGCCGTCATGCCGTTGCCGGCGAAGGCCCGGTCATTCTGAATTTCGAAAGTTGCTCCGGCGAGATTGTTGAAGGTGCCGCTGATGCCAAGATTGGCGTTTCCCGTCCACGTGCCTTCGCCGGAATGGTTGAGGGTGCGGTCTAGGCGCCGCGCCGCATTCCCCTCCAGCGACATGCCGCCATGGGCATTGGTTACCCCTGTTCCCGCCATGGTGCCGCCGCTCCACAATAGACGGCCGCTGATGTTGAGGTTGCTTGTCCCCGCAATCGTGCCGGCAGAAAAACGCAAGGTGGGAACCTGGACCAAACCTTCCACGTTGCTGAGCGTGACGGTTCCGTTGCTCACGGTGAAGGGCCCCAGTGCGGCAATGCTACCAGTGAAGGCAACATTGCCGGCGCTGACGGTAGTCGCGCTTGCCTGGTAGGGCCCGTCTACGACCACGTCGGCACCGCTGAACGACACGGCGCCGCTCAGCGGACTGGCGTGCAACACGTGCTCGCCGCCAGCCAGATCAAGAGTTCCACCGCTCGCCTCGAAGCGTCCGCCGTGCGTGCCGCCAGCTTCGAGGGCCAGGGTGCCGCTGGCGACCGACACGAGGCCAAGATTATGGAATGGAATGCTGATCAGTGTGCGCTGTGTCGCCGCACTCTTTGCGACCGTGCCTGCGTTCTGGAAGCGCGCGCTCGGAGAAAGATCGATCATCGGTCGATCATTGAGAATGGTGAAGGTCGCACCCTGAAGGTTGTTGAAGGTTCCCGATACTGACAGCGTGCCGATGTCCGCCCAGCTACCCATGCCGCTGTGATTTAGAGTCCTTTCCAGACGCTTCGCCGCGTTGCCGCGGATCTGTATGCCACCGTTGGCGTTGGTGACGCCGCTGCCGGTCATGCTGCCGGCCAACCAAGTGGTAAGCCCGCTCACCGATAGGTGGCCAGTTCCCGTGAGAGTCCCCGACAAGGTGAGTGACTGAATCGTGGCAGCCGCATCTAGGCTCACCGTCTTCCCGGCCTCGATCGTCACGTCGTCCACGGCGCCGGGGACACCCGCCGGAACCCAGTTGCCCGCCTCGAACCAACTGGTCGAGACCATGCCGCTGAAGGTCTTCTGTGCCGCCTGGAGCGGTAGCACGTCAGCAAAGAAGATCAAAAAAGCGCAGGTTGCCCAGCACCACGGCATGGCGCGGCCTCGTGGCCGCAACCAAAGTGTGGAGAGACGGGTGCGGGCCGCGCAGGCTGTAGGCTGTAGACCGTAGGCTGGAGGTCGGAGAAGCGGGGCATTGGACGAACTCCTTTGCCACAATGACGAATTTGTGTGCGGCGCAACGAAATCAGGAGATAGTGGCACAGGCCTTTCGCTAGACGTGCTCGCGATGACCTGCGGCCGATCGCTCGAATCTACATCCGGGCATCGCACGGTCTTCGGCAGCGACTCAAGCGGAGTCTGGTGCGGAATCGTTCGGTGGCAAGATTCGATCCCGGTTCCGATACCGACCCCGCCCGGGTAGCGACCGGGCGCGTGACATCTCGAAAAAGAATCGAGATCCGAGCCTCTTCGAGGGACAGGGTGGCTGTATGTTCGCATCATCGCCTGCTCCTATCACCGACAGCGCTGCGAGACATGCGGTGTTCTTGGAGGTGTCCGGTGCGTTGGTGCTCCAGTATGCCGGTGCGCCGGTGTAGAGCGAAGCATTGAGGTCAGCCGCGACGTTGCAGGGCATCGAGGCCAACGCTGATGACACCGTGGTATCCGGTTACCGAGCGGCTGCTGCGCGGGTCGACACCGGATTGCACGTTGAGATCGACGACCAAGATGAAGTGGATGTTACCGTCGTTGCCCTCGGCGCCGTCTGGCGGGTTGGAATCAAAGAAGGTTTCCGGGCGGGTTGCGTTGAGCAGTTCGCGCTCGACGCCAAGGCTGCTTTGCACTTGCTGGTCGAGAATGCGGGCACTGAGCATGCGGCCTTGGCGGCTCATCACCGCCTCAACGGCAACGATGTCGCGTCCGGAGCCAACACTACCGCGCCGTGCCGCCTGGCTCAGTCGAATCGACATGTGCTGAAAGATACGCGTGGCGACGCGACGTACGAAGGGAGCGAAGCGTTCGGCCTTGGTGTTGAGCAAGGTGACGTTGCCTTCGCGGATGTCCGGGAGGTAGTCTGCAATTCCTGGGCGTGAGGAGAAGGCGGCTCCGGAACCGCCGAGTAAATCTCGCGATACTTTGGCCTCTACGCGTGGTGTAGGTCGTGCCTCCGGTTTGGCTTCGCCGATTCCAGAGCGTGCCAGGTCACCGGGGTTGGCGAACAGATCATCCAAGCGCGGCAGAGATGCCACTTGCGGCTTCTTCTCCCTGTTGGCCGGCTCCGCGCTCTTGGCTTGCTTGTCGTTGCTCCCTTGTCGCGAACGAGTGTCGCGCTCGGGGAGGTTGTCGACGGCGCGCTCGCGCTGTGCCACGTCGCTACGGCCAGGATTGCCTGGCTTCACCTGCTGCTCTTTGACGCGGTTGTCGCGATCACTGAGCAGTCGCGTGTTCTCGGGGGGCTTTTCTTCGCCTTGATCCGGAAGGGAGACGATCTGGCGCTGCAAAGGGATTGGCGGCGCTTGTGGGGCCGCGGCCTCGGGTGCTGCTTTGGCCGCCGGTGCTGCCGGCTTGGGCGCCGGGAGCTGGGCCAGGTCAACCTCGATCGAGCGTGGCGGCACAATCGTGTTGGCCGTCACCATCATCCACGCGGCAACCAGCACGGCGAGCAGCAAGTGCAATAGCGTGGAGGCGACCAACGCCGTGGTGAGCCGCAGGGAATCGGTCATGAGGCGCCGCAATGTAGCGTGCCCCGGTCGCATGCGGCAACGCTATCGAGCCAGAAGCATGGGGGACGGTAAGGACACACCCACCTGGCGAACTTCACGTTACCCACAAATCGGCGTGCTGGGCACGAGCCCGGATGAACAGGCAAGGCCCGAATTGGCCGATTGGAGCACGGATTTCACGGATGCGGCAGCCCGGCCGCTGGCCGGAACCAAATCAAGAATCGAACAGGAGGCAACAGAGGGAACAGAGGAAGAATTGCCAGGCGGAGCCCTTAGCCTTACCCACAAATCGGCCGGCTGGAAACCGACAGCAGAATGGAAAGGCAGCAAGGATCGGTGTCCTCTCCCGTGCATCTCCTCAGCGCGGGAGAGGGGAGGGTGAGGGCCCAATGTGTTGGCCCCACAGAAGTCCGCTCGTTCCCAGGCTCAGCCTGGGAACGCACC
>CAZGSN010000199.1:0-8849 GCA_964528465.1 uncultured Binatia bacterium (SeqCode) | reverse complement strand
CGGGGCCCCGCGCCTCACGCGTAAGAACCTGCAACGCGCACCCACTCGCCAAGCCCGCGCGTGGCGCGACCCGCCAGTCGGACAGCGGCGTAAAGCGCCGCCAGGCTTCCAGGGCGCGGCCGCCTAATCGGATCGTGGATGGCGTTCCGGGAAAACCCCGAGTGGTGCCTTGGGCCAGGCGGGCTTGGGCTGCAAGACCTCTTGAGCGGTGAGGGCGATTGGCGCATCATGTGCGGCAATCACTTCGCCGGGAGCGGGCGTGCCGAGGCAGCGGCGACGGTGTGGCAAACGAATCAAGAAATCGGGAGGGCTGGGAAGGGTGGTTTTCTGTTTTTCATTAGGACGTACTAAAACCGGATGGAACGGTGATTCTATTCGCAATAGTGGCACCTCTGGTCCGGGCATGACGGTTTATTTTTCGTCTTTTCGGCGCCCCATTTAAAGAGTTAGAGACCAACAACCCACGGGGTAACTATGCCCATTCCTGACTATCAAACCCTGATGCTGCCTCTCCTTCGGTTTGCTGCCGACGGCACTGACCACACTACGCGCGAAGCCGTCGAAGTTCTCGCCACTGAGTTTCAACTCACTCCGGCCGAACGCAACGAACTCTTGGCAAGTGGCCAGCAGGCAATTTTCAACAACCGTGTTGGGTGGGCAAACTCCTACCTCAAGAAAGCGGGTCTATTGGAGTCGCCACGCAGAGGGGCACTCCGCATTACTGCCCGAGGCAAACAGATACTCGGAGACAACCCCGCAAGAATCGACGTCAAGTACCTTGAGCGCTTCCCCGAATTCATTGAATTCCGCGACGCATCACGGAACAACAGAGAAACGACAACAACGGAATCCGTTGCTATCGCAACGGAGCAAACCCCGGAAGAAGCACTTGAGCTCGCCCACCAGAGTCTTCGGCTGAGTCTTGCCCAAGACATTCTCAGCCGCATTCTCTCTTGCTCCCCCACATTCTTCGAGCGGCTTGTCGTCGAGCTTCTCGTCAAAATGGGTTACGGCGGCTCGCGCCGCGACGCCGGCGAGCGTATCGGGCAAAGTGGCGACGGTGGCATTGACGGAATCATCAAAGAAGACCGTCTCGGGCTCGACACCATCTACATCCAGGCGAAGAGATGGCAAGGTTCTGTTGGTCGCCCTGAGATTCAAAAATTCGTCGGCGCGCTGCAAGGCCAGCGCGCGAAGAAAGGCGTTTTCATCACCACTTCGTCTTACACAGCGGAGGCGATTGACTACGCATCCCGCATCGACACCAAAGTCGTGCTCATTGACGGTCAGCTTCTTGCAAACCT
Source organism: uncultured Binatia bacterium (SeqCode) (assembly GCA_964528465.1). Classification (GTDB taxonomy): domain Bacteria; phylum Desulfobacterota; class Binatia; order HRBIN30; family HRBIN30; genus CAZGSN01. Next base: position 7,545 of record CAZGSN010000199.1, on the reverse strand, counting down.
CATGATGGACTTCGACGTTGGCGTTTCTGTTTCTGCTTCATACATTGTCAAACGCATCGACTCCGACTACTTCGAGGAGGGTGAAGTTGGTCTCTAACGAATAAGGATAGGTCGCGCGAAGCCGCGACCTGATCCGTTTGGTGCGCCCGGCACGGGCGCGCACCTGGAGGTGCAAGTCCTCCCGCGAGTTGGTCACAACGAGCGAAGTGAAGCGCAACTGCACAAGGGCGACCGAGTGTGGGAAGGAAGCGTGGAGCGTAAATTGTGAGCCGATGGACAAGAACCGCATAGAAGGCGCTGCTGAGCAGGGCGAGTGGGCCAAAGACCACGAAGCTCTCGTGACCAAGGCGAAGCGGCGTAAATGCGGCGGCTGTGCAATGAAGGTGTGCGACCCTTACCCGGGGAGATCTCGCCTTGTGGCTGAAAGGCCGACGGTATTGCCGGAGCGAGAAGTCAGCAGAGGTCGTAGTAGTGCCAGTAGCGGGCCGATGAGGCGCAAGCAAAAGCACGAAGGGCCGAACGAGAGAGAGTGACCGAGGAGACAAGGATGTCAAAGGCCATGCGTCAGATGCCGGGGCAACCTGGGCGGGAGGAGGCTGCAAGCGGTGAAGCCGTGCGCGAATCCGCCAGCGACGAAGCCAATGGCCCGCCTTGTCAACACCAGGGCACAGGGTCGGCAAAGCCGAAGGCGGGCACTGGCGGCCTGCTGGAAGCGGCGCTGACGAGAGAGAACCTGCAAGCGGCGTGGAAGCGCGTCAAAGCCAACAAAGGTGGAGCTGGGGTGGATGGGCTCGAGATGGAGCAAACCGCCCAAATGCTGCGCACACGCTGGCCGCAGATACGCCAAGAGCTGCTGGCGGGGACGTACCGGCCCAGCCCGGTGCGCAAAGTGCTGATTCCGAAACCCGACGGCAGCCAACGCGAGTTGGGCATCCCGACAGTGACGGATCGCTTGATACAGCAAGCCCTGTTGCAAGTGCTGCAAGCGCTGATTGATCCGACCTTCAGCGAACACAGCCACGGCTTTCGCCCCAAGCGCAGTACGCACGATGCGGTCAAGGCCGCGCGGGCCTTTGTGCAGGCGGGCAAGCGCGTGGTGGTGGACGTTGACTTGGAGAAATTCTTCGACCGTGTCAACCACGACATCCTGATCGACCGTCTGAGTAAACGCATCGCTGACGCTGGGGTCATCCGGCTGATACGGGCCTACCTCAACGCGGGCATCATGGATGGCGGCGTGGTGAGCGAGCGCCACCTGGGCACACCGCAAGGCGGGCCGCTAAGCCCCTTGCTGGCCAACGTGCTACTCGACGAAGTGGACAAGGCATTGGAGGCGAGAGGCTACAGCTTCGCGCGCTACGCCGACGACTGCAACGTCTATGTGGGCAGCAAGAAGGCAGGTGAGCGGGTGATGGCCTTCCTGCGCCAGTGCTACGCCGGACTCAAACTTCGCATCAACGAAGCCAAGAGTGCGGTGGCAAGTGCCTTCGGGCGCAAGTTCCTGGGTTACTCGCTATGGGTTGCCAAGGGCCGGGAAGTCAAATACAAAGTGGCCCACAAGGCGCTGGGTAATTTCAAGGCCCGCATCCGGCAACTCACGCGCCGCTCGGGCGGGCGCAGCATGAGCCAAGTGGTGGAGAAATTGAAGCCCTATCTGCGGGGTTGGAAGGCGTACTTCGGGCTGGCGCAAACGCCAGGCGTCTGGCGAAGGCTGGACGAGTGGTTGCGCCACCGGCTCAGGGCCATCCAACTCAAACAGTGGAAAAGGCCGAGGACGATCTACCGTGAACTCAAGGCGATGGGGGCACCGGAAGATGTGGCAAGGCGAGTGGCTGGAAACAGCCGCCGCTGGTGGCGCAACAGCGACCGGCTGCTCAAGACGGTGCTGCCCATCGCGCACTTTGACCGACTGGGCTTGCCCAGACTCTCCTGACCTCAATCTCTCGAACCGCCCGGTGCGGACCCGCACGCCGGGTGGTGTGGCAGGGGTGGCTACGATAATCGTGGCCCCCCCTATGCCGATTTGGACGAGCCCGGTCAGCGTGCGCGAAATTCGGCACGCCCCAGAAAATAGCTCTTTTCCCCCTTCCACCCCCCGCGCGTCGATTGCGCGGTGACGATGCCGGTTTTGCGCGCGAGCAATCGACGGTAGCGCCATCGCGCCCGCAAAAACCGCCGCAAGCCCTCCGTTTTTGAGCGCTTGCCGCCGACTCCAGAACGAGCACGACGCTCCGCTTTCGGGCGCGGATCTCCCGTGGTGCCGGCCGGTGCTGCTCGACTTACACGATTAGTGCGCCCCGCTTGGGGCAAGCGGGATGGAAGGTACTGCGCGCATCGGTGCCGCCATTCGTGTGCGCACGATCTTCATCACCGCCCCGCAGCAGGGGCAGAGAATGGGTGGGCGGGGCTTGATCCACGCCGCAGCGGCAACCGGCACGCACTTCAGCAAGAGCTGCACCAGCGCGATCAGCCGCTTGCAATTGGGATGCAGAAAACCAAAATTGCGCGCCCGCCGAAAGCCTTTGGGCAGCACATGTTGGAGCACCAGCCACAGAAACTGCGGCCCCGGCAGGGTGCGCAGCTGCACGCGTTTGCTCGTACCCTCGCGATAACGGAACGTCACCTGCCCCTCGCGGCAAGCGAGGATGTCTTCTTCCCGAATGACCCCGCGATAGAGATAGCGCCCGAGGTACACGAGCGCCTTGTCGCCACTGCCCACCGCCTTGCAGTCCACCACCCACGCTTGGGGATAGCGAGCGGGCAGTTGCAGTCCGGCCGCCGCGAGGGCGGCCAGTAGCTTCGCCCGAAACACCTTGGCGAGCGCTTTGTGGTTGAAGAGATAGCGCTTCTTGCTTTGCTTGGTTCGCCAGCACTGATGCTTCGCGTCGACCGCCGCCGCGGGCATCACCAGATGCACATGGGGGTGATAGTCCAAAGCGCGCGTCTGGGTGTGCAGCACCGCAATGGCACCGGGCGTGCCTTGGAGTTGCCGGTCCTTCTGGCTGAAGGTGTGGAGGGTGGCCCAGGCGCTGCCCATCAGCGCTTCGTAAACAAGCCGCTGCTGCGCGAAGGCTAAAGGCCGCAATTCGGCGGGCAGGGTGAAGGTGATGAGGAAATACTCGGCAGGCACCCTGCGCTGGAGCTGGCGCTCCAGCCACTGCTGACTCTCATGATGCTGGCAGTGCGGACAGTGGCGGTGGCCGCAGGAGTGGGGCACCACGGTCTGGTGCGCGCAGCCGGAGCACTGCACCTGCATCATCGGGCTCGCCGCGCTGCGGCAGCGCCCGATGGCCGCGAGGGCTTGGTGGTGCTCGGCACTGAGACGATGGCGGTATTGGGCCAAGAAGTCGGCCCGGAACGTTTCGACAAGCTGGGCCAAACGCATCACTTGACCCTCCCCCAGGGGAGGACCAATCCGTTCATCAGTGCGTTGATGCGCGTGATGGCCTGCTGCTTGGTCTGGTCGGTGAGGTGGGTGTAGCGCGCGGTGGTGAGGATGGAATGGTGACCGAGGATCTTTTGCACCTCGAGCAAATCGACACCCGCTTCGATCAGATGGGTGGCATAGCTGTGGCGCAGGCTGTGCGGGGTGATCTTTTTTTTAGGCCGCACTCAAGCGCCACCTGGCGCAAGGTCTTTTGCACCCCGCCGCGATCGAGGGGCGACACGGCCCGCTGCGCCCCCGCACGGCCGCCCTGACGGTTGGGGAACAAGAGTTGAGGGTGGCGGTGGGTTAACCAGAAGCGGCGCAGGGTGGCGAGGGTTACTTCGGGCAGCGGCACCAGCCGATCGCGGTTGCCCTTGCCATCGCGCACCTGCACGCGCAAGCGGGCGGCGTCGATGTCGCCCACCTGAAGGGCGAGGCCCTCGCCCAGCCGCAGGCCGAGGCTATAAAGGGTGAAGTAGAACACCCGGTAGCTCAGCACCCGCGTCGCCGCGAAGAGGCGCTGCGCTTCGTCGATGGTGACGATGTCGGGCAGGCGAGAGCTCTTGGGCGGCTTGATCAAGTGGGGCATGCGCCAAGCTTCTTTGAGCACGTGGAGGGTAAAGAACTTCAGGCCGTAGAGATCGAGCTTGACGGCGCTCCACGAGTGGCTGCCGATGAGCGCGCTGAAGTACTCGGTCAGTTGCGCTTCGGAAAGGGCGTCGATGCGGTACTCGAAGTACGCCCCCAGACGCCGGATGGCGCGCGCGTAGGCATCGATGGTCTTGGGTTGCAGGCCCTTCAACTTCAAGTGCTTCAAGTGGCTATCGTATTGGCGGGCGAAGGCCGGTGGGTAATCGGTGGTCACGTTCTGGGTCGCCATGCTGGTTTATCCTCGCGAAATGTTGCAGAATCGGTCCCATCACCATGAAGGAACCCGAGATGCAGGATAAGCCAGGCTCGTTCGGCCGGCACCTTCTCCGCGTAGCGGCTTCGTCCAACCCATCATTCCACCGGACCTGCGCGAGAAGCCGCGCAGGCCGGTGAATTCAGACGTTAGGCCCTCTTCCCAATGCCTCGTCAGCCTGGTGTGCGATCATGTGCGGTTGGTTCCCGAGCGGCGTTTCGTCGCGGTAGCGGGCCAGCAGCCGGCGCAGTTCTCCGTTCTCGGTGCGCAGTCTTGCCAGTTCTTCCGCGTCCGCCTTCGCTTCTGCCACGCGCACATCTGCTGCTGCCCGCAGGGCGGTTCCAGCCAGCGCCGCAAGCACTTCTGCCGCCTGCTGCTCGGCCTTCCATCGCTGCTCTCGTCTTGTCAGCCCAAACAATCCTGTTCTCCTGTTCTAGCGGGCCTAACCCTACGGTCGACCTCGCTCCCTTCGGTCGCTGGACCTCGCGCGATAAGGCCGCGCGAGGCCGGTCACCTACACGTTGGGCCTGACGGCAGAAGGAGAAAGAGTTCAGTGAAGATCGTCGGTCACCGTAGTCCCTCTTGCCACCGGCATCGCGGCGCGGACACGCACTGCGGGCCGGTTCTCCAGCGTCCGTGGCTTCGGTTGTCGCTGTATTCGTGGGCCTCACAATCCACTGCGGAGACTGCACCCGCCGCGGCTCCGTGGAGGTCCGTTGGGGTGCCTTTCCCATCGCAGCCCGCAGTGCTAAGTGCTCCGTTCCAAGTCCGCAGGTGTGGCCGCGTCGCCCTTACTCGCCAAAAGCGTTCGTTTCGTGGTGCCGTCACCATCGCGCTTCGTCCAATCGCCGTGTCGCCAGCGCCGACTTTTGTGCCAACTCGTTTTGCCGTGCCCCTTTGCAGCACCGCGCCCAACCCGGCAGTCGACCCCGTTCGCTTCGCTCTCTGGACGCTGCGCGATAAAGCCGCGCAGCGCCGGTCACTTCTACGTTGGGCGTCACAGGAATCTGCGTGGTCAGCCATTCCCATCCCCATCCCTGCAATGACACGTAGGCTTGGCTAACGATGCCGAATCTACGGCTGGTTGTCCTGACAGTGCTAACCATGATTGCGTTTGCGGGCAATTCATTGCTCTGCCGTGTCGCTCTTAAACACACCACCATTGATGCAGCGAGCTTCGCTGCGATTCGGTTGATTTCAGGTGCGATGGTGCTCTGGGTAGTGGCGCGGCTGTTTCGTGCCTCTCACGCCGGCAAAGGCAATTGGCTGTCGGGATTGTCGCTATTTGCGTATGCCGCGTGCTTTTCTTTTGCTTACGTGAGCCTGCCTGCAGGAACAGGTGCGCTGTTGCTCTTTGGTGCCGTCCAGGCGACCATGATCGGTCATGGCATCTGGACAGGAGAGCGTCTGCGCGGGTTACAGATCAGCGGCATGGTGCTGGCTCTCGCAGGCTTGGTTGGCTTGTTGTTACCCGGACTTTCAGCACCTCCGCTGGCAGGCTCCACGCTAATGCTGGCTGCCGGTGTTGCCTGGGGCATCTATTCCTTGCGCGGTAGAGGCGCCGGCGACCCTACCAAGGTGACTGCCGGAAATTTCCTGTTCAGTGTTCCGTTCGCAGTGGCACTGAGTATCGTATCGATTGACGGCGCCAACCTGGATAGCTTGGGCGTGGGATACGCCGTTGCGTCCGGGGCCGTGGCTTCAGGGATCGGCTACGCCATTTGGTATTCCGTGTTGCCCTCGCTGAAGGCCACCAGCGCCGCGACAATTCAACTCAGCGTGCCTGTAATCGCGGCGTTTGGCGGTATTGTCTTTCTCGGAGAATCCATGACCGTGCGGCTTGCGCTTGCTTCCATAGCCATTCTTGGCGGAATCGCGTTGGTAATCCTAGAAAAGCAGCGGCTCGCAACGTGACGCCCAACCCTTCGATCAACCCCGCTCCCTTCGGTCGCTGGACGCTGCGCGATGAAGCCGCGCAGCGCCGGTCACCTTGAACGTTGGGGCACTACAACGGAAACTCATCCAAGTTTCAAAGTTGGAAATTCATTCGGGTTTGCCGTAAGGAATAAATAGTGGACTTTGTCTCCGCCGCAAATTGGTTCATAAAGCGCACTGGGTCTCTGAGTGTCACCTTGGCAGCAGCGGTGGCAATCGGGGTTCCCGCTATTCTTGCCATTGCCACCACAAACAGCTATGCGCCAAAGGCAGGTGTTGGCGCGTTAAGTAACATGATCCTTTGGCTCGGCTTTTACGGTGCAATAGGCGCCGTAATTCTGTTGTTCGCGGTCGGTGAGCATCTGCGGGTCTTCAAGTATCAGCGGCCCAATGGAGAACCAACTGTCGAAGCCCTCTGCTCAATCTTCAACAACGCCGCATCAACAAATGGAACGAAGACCATGGTCATCCTGTTTTGCACTTCGTACCATTGCTTTGTCGGATCAATGGCAGGTTCCGTCGGTGCAGTTTTGGCACAGCGCTTTGTTTTGGGTACTAGCCCTTGAAGTCTCCCACTGCAAAGTGCCCCAACCCGGCGGTCGACCCCGTTCGCTTCGCTCTCTGGACGCTGCGCGATGAAGCCGCGCAGCGCCGGTCACCTTGAACGTTGGGCGTCTTGACTCAGCACCTTCAGGCCGTCAGTTGACAACGCTTCTTACCGCAATGATAAACATTTTTCCGGATTAACCGGGATAAGGAGGAAACCATGAACCTGACTCTATCGAGGCGATTTCTCAAAGCTGCGTGGATCGTCGCGGCACTTACCTGCTTGACGAATACTTCGGTCGCGCAGCAGAACACCATTAACTCAAGCCAACCGTTTGGCTTACTTGGACAAGACGGGACAACCCTAGCGTTCGTGCCTGCTCCAACCGGCGACGGCTATATGAAGCTTCCGAGACAAGGCTCACAACTCTATGTTTATAGCACCGATCTCGATTCTAAAAAAATGCCGAAGCCTCTATCAGAGTTCAAGACTGGCGACTACGTGAGGATTCGCAGCGCCGCTGGGGACGCCTGGATTCGACCAGATGCAACGGGGCGCGTGACTTCAAACAAAGGCTGGGGAAGTGATCCTGATGCCGTCTGGTTCGTGGATAAGCGTGGAGGCACTGATGGCCCCGTTGTTCGTGCAGGCGACAAGGTTAGCTTCGCGAGTACCTTCCCATCCGGTTCCATGCGCTGGATGTGGGGCAAGGGAATCAGCGCACTCAATGTC
>CAZGSN010000198.1:0-5362 GCA_964528465.1 uncultured Binatia bacterium (SeqCode) | reverse complement strand
GAGCTTGCTGGCGCCGATCCGCATGATCTTCCACAGCCGCTTTGTCATCCAGAATCTCCTTGGCCGCACGGTGCAGTGGAACTCGCAAGGTCGCGAGGACCAGGAAACAGGCTGGCTCGAAGCCCTGCGCCATCACGGCTTCGACACGGTCTTTGCGACGGCGTGGGGCACCAGCCTGTACCTGCTTAACCCCGACTATTTCTGGTGGATCATGCCGATCATCGGTGCCCTGATCCTCTCGGTGCCAACCTCGGTTCTCGCCAGTCGCGTGCGTCTAGGGGCAGGGGCGCGGCGCCTAGGGTTGTTCTTGATTCCCGAAGAAGTGGAACGCCCGCGCGAGTTGCGTGACCTCGACGAGTACTTGGCAAACAACACGGAAGCAGCGGCGCAGATTCCGGAACTGGAAAGAGACGGGTTCGTGCGCGCCATCGTCGACCCGTACGTCAACGCTTTACACCGCATGCTGACGCGTGGTCCTCGCCTTCTCAAGGAGTCGATTCGGCGCGAACGCGCTGCCTTGCTGGAATTGGCCCTTAGCTCGGGACCGCAAGCCTTGAATGCAAAGCAACGCAAGATTGTGCTCGCCGATCCGGAGTTGGTGGAGCAACTGCACGAACGGGTATGGGCTTTGCCACGCGAGCAGGCGTTGCGTTGGGGCCGGCCTGGCGCGGCAGCGTAAACTCGTGGAGAGAGCTGGCAGGTGAGAGCCGCGATGCTGCGCGTCCGACGGATACCCTATGTGGGCACCATCGTCGTCTTTGCGGTGATCGCGTGTGCTTGGGAGCGGGCGGATGCGGGCGAGAGTTCGGCCGCATCGTCGGCGCCCACCTGTCCGTTGGGGCAGGTCTCGCGCCAGGTGCAAGGTCCTACTCCCAAGCCGGTCGTATCGCGCAGGAAACAGCGTTGGGAGCAACAGCACGGGGGCAAAGAGGCAGCCAAGGCGCATGTGGTGGCGCGCTTGACGGGCCGGCCTTCCGTTCTGCTGATCGAAAAGAGCGCGATCCCGGAAGCTGGGCAAGAGTTTGCCTGGCGCTTGGCACGCGATACCTGGCGCGGATTGCGGGCCTTTACCGATAAGCACAATGGTTTGCCGGTCGATCACGTGCGGCTTACGCCAACCGGCTCTGGCCCGCCGCATCTTCAAGTTGGCGACTACAGCAGCGTTACCAACATCGGCCTGTACCTCATGGCCATCGTGGCGGCGCGTGATCTCAAGCTTCTCGAGCCGCACGAGGCCTTGGGTTTTGCAGAGAGGGTGCTGCAGACACTGACCGAACTCGAACGTCGGCGTGGTATGTTCTTCAACTACTACGATACGACCTCGCTGGAACGCACCAGCAGCTTCCTTTCGTTTGTCGACTCCGCGTGGTTGACAGCAGGACTGATGGTGACGCGGCAGGCGTTTCCGGAGCTGGCGCAGCGCGTCTCCGCATTTATCGATCAGGCGAACTATGGCCTCTTCTACGATCGCAAGACACGCCGCATTGCCCACGGGTACTTTGTCGACCCGTTGGTCCGCTCCCCCTACGATTACGGTCTTCTCTACACGGAGGCACGGTTGGGGAGCTTGCTAGCCATCGGCAAGGGCGACGTAGGGCGCGAGCATTGGCTGTCGCTGTGGCGCGTGTTGCCGTCGGGTTGCGATTGGCAGTCCTTGCCCCCGCAGGGCACGCAGACTTATCAGGTGGACGATACCGTCGTGCAGGTTGGCTACCAGGAATGGAAAGGCGAGCGCTTCGTTGCTTCGTGGGGGGGCAGCATGTTCGAAGCGTTGATGCCAAGCTTGGTACTAGACGAGACTCGCTTTGCTCCCGCCAGCCTTGGCTGGAACGATGTGCGGCATGCCGTGGTGCAACGCCGCTACGCCAGCGAAGAGCTTGGCTATCGAGTCTGGGGAATGTCTCCCAGCCGCCGACCTTCAGGGGATGGCTACTCGGAGTATGGCGTGCCGGTGCTCGGTGTGCGTGGCTATGCGGCAGGCGCCGTGGCACCCTATGCGGGAGCCCTAGCGCTGGCAGTGACTCCTGAGCCGGCACTCGCCAACCTGCAAGCCATGGCGCGCCACTACGAGGTGTATGGAGAGTACGGATTCTATGATTCGTTGGACCCAAGCACCGGCGCTGTTGACTACACCTATCTGACTCTCGACCAACTCATGCTGTTCGTGGCTTTGGCCAATTACCTTGAGCCGCACTGCATTCAGAGGCAGTTTGCCGCCGATCCGATTGCGCAACGCTTTCTGCCGTTGCTGCAAGCGGAGGACGCGCTGTGGCCTACCGCTACTTGGGAAGGTCATGGCCAGCGTTGAGTTTTTGGAGGTCGGCAAGTCCTTTGTTGCCGGCGCCGCGGCGGTTCGCGATCTGACGCTGCACGTGGCTGACCGTGAGCTGCTGGTGATGGTTGGACCTTCCGGTTGTGGGAAATCCACCGTGCTGCGTTTGCTTGCTGGCCTCGAGGCGCCGAGCCAAGGCGAGATCCGCATTGGTGATCGAGTGGTCAACAGTCTCACGCCGCAAGAGCGCAACGTCGCCATGGTGTTTCAAGACTATGCCCTCTACCCGTTTCTGAGCGTGCGTAAGAACATCGAGTTTCCGCTCAAGATGCGGCACTTGAGCACAGAAGAGATGCGGCAGCGGGTCGAGCGCATTGCTGCCTTGCTTAGTCTTGCCCCACTTCTCGACCGTCTTCCGAAGCAGTTGTCGGGTGGTCAGCGGCAGCGCGTTGCGATGGCCAGGGCTTTGGTGCGTGAGCCGGCGGTGTCGTTGCTCGACGAGCCGCTTTCCAACCTCGACGCCAAGTTGCGCGTGCAGGTACGGGCCGAGATTGCCGAGCTGCAACAACGCATCGGCACGACCATGTTGTACGTGACGCATGATCAGGTCGAAGCCATGACCCTCGGGCAACGCGTGGCCGTGCTCCAGCAAGGCAAGCTTCAGCAAGTGGCTACCCCGCGCGAACTCTACGAGCAGCCGGCAAATGTGTTTGTCGCCGGATTCATCGGCAATCCACCGATGAATCTGATGACGACGGTCACCTGTGCCGTCGATGGCGCGCCTGCTGTGCTGGTTGCAGGGCAGGGCGTCCGGCTCGCCTCCGAGTGTACAGGTGTGCCTGCAAATTCAGTAGTGACGATAGGCGTTCGCCCCGAGGCGTTACGACTGCAAGCCGTTAGCGGCGACGCCAGGATCGAAACGAGAGTTGCCTACGTCGAATACCTCGGCCACGAGACCTTGGTCCACGCGGACCTGGCCGGAGCCGACGGGCAGAAGGCGATCCGTTGGGTAGCGCGCGTGCCAGGTATGCATCCACTAGAGACAGGTGTGCCGCTGCCTCTGGCTGTGGCACCGGGCGCCATGCATGTCTTCGCTAAGGATGGGGAGCATCTGAGCAGAAGCTGAGGTCAGTTGCCCTGATCTAGGTCTAGTAGCCGCGACGTTTCTCTTGACGTCGCTGATAGAGGCGCTCGGTAAAGCCACCCTCTTCTTCAAAAGCTGTAGCTTGAGCGGCCAGTTGGCGATCCAGCAGAGCACAGGCCACGGCAATGAGAGCGAGCGCCCCGTTAGCGGCGATTTCCGGATAGGTGGACGGAGTGGACTTTGTGGACGCAGTGGACCGTCCATCAGGTCCACCAAGTCCACTCTGTCCACAACGAATCTGCTTTGCCCATTGCGCCACGGCATCAGCGCTCGATGGGCGACGGTTGATCAGATCGGCGCGCCGCCCATCGTTGCGCGGCCACAGAGGGAGAGCGCGTTGGCGAAGGTAGTCTTCATAATCGAGTCGCAGCTCTTCCAGGCTGGCACGGGCGACGTTGGTCAGCTTCAGCTCCATCTTTTTCGAGGTTCCGCTCGCCTGGCTGCCCTCGGCGATGTTTTGTACGCCCGAGCGTGCTGCCTGCACCATTTGATCGTGCGTGCGGCTGCGGACTGAGATGTAGCGATCGCAGAAGCGCACCGTAACGTCATAGACCAACTGCGCCACCTGAAAGCTCTTCAGCTTACGATAGCCACCATGTTTAGGGATTAGTGGCGCATGCTCGGACACGGTCCGAAGTGTTTACCTTGTTGGTGTCGTTGGCAAGTCAGAGATTCTACGGACTACTGGCAGCGGCCGAGCAAGGCCCGATTCATTTCGCCTGACGCCCTGCTCGCTGTGTATCAACTTCGAGGCGTACGCCTCGATAGGTGCCATCCAACACGATTGCCTCGAAGCGGAGTCTATGCGACGTTTTGCGCATGGGCGAAGTCAGGACCACTGTAAAACTGAGCAATAGTGTCGATGTCGGCATGTGGCGGCGGGGCTTACTTCCTCGCGATCAAATCCGCACTGTCGCGGTTGATGCCGTCGTCGATACAGGAGCTGTGCGCTCGTGTATGCCGGTGGACCTGATGGAGAAACTAGGTCTGCAGGGAGTACGTCACATCAATGCCGAGATGGCGAACGGTCAGACGCAAAGCGTCGAAATGACCGAGGGGGTCGACGTTGAGATCATGGATCGATTGGTGACTGAGGGATTTCTGGTCCTAGGTGGTGAGGTGCTCATCGGCCAAACCGTGCTGGAGTCCAGCGATCTCCTAGTCGATTGCAATCGGCAGAAGGTCATCGCCAATCCCGCTCATCCCAATTCCGCAATCATCCGCATTCGTTGAATGATGCCGGAGCGATCTTGCTGTCGCCTGGCTGCTGCTGCCAGGGGCTTCATCCTGTGGTACGCTCCGGGCTTCGCCGAGCGACACATGGACGTACTGCAGTTGGGTGTTGGGTGGAGCAAAGCCAAAATTGTCCTTGCGGAGTTCGCAGGGCTTGGTTCATTGGAACTACGATGCATGCAGAGAAGCGTGACAAACTTCGGGCGCGTGTAGAAGCAGCGGCGGCGGCGGCTCTGGCGGAGCAAGGCTATGTCAGTCCGCTCGACGTGATCGTGGGGATTGGCTGGTTGCCGCTTGCGACCGTCGCACGCTGGAGGCAAGCACGCGTGCCGTATCTCGAAGCCGGAATTCAGGCCAACCTGGCGCGTATTTCCGAAGCGATGAAGATGTTCCGTGCCTGGGCGCAAGCGAACTACCTGTATCCAAGCGAGACGGCGTATCTTGCAAGAACGCCGAGCCGGGCGCCGCTACGATTTTCTAAGAGCGGCGATGCCACGATCGAGCGACTTTACCGGACCCATTGGATCTCCCGCGCGCTCTCGGAAGACAAACAACAACGCATCAAGGAGAAGATGAACCGAGCTCCAGAGCTTGTCGTAATTCAACCGTTGAACGACGACTGGGTTTGTCACCGCTGCGGCGGCAGCGGTGACTTTCTCTTTATGGAGGACCCAGGTCCCGCATGCCTGACGTGCGCCGGCCTCGGCGATCTC
>CAZGSN010000197.1:0-12641 GCA_964528465.1 uncultured Binatia bacterium (SeqCode) | reverse complement strand
AGATGCCGGTGATGGACGGCTGGGAGGCGACGCGTCGGATTCGCGCTAGCGAAGCGGAGCGGCGCATTGCGATTATTGCATTGACGGCCCAGGCGATGGCTGGAGATGAAGAGAAGGCGATTGCGGCGGGTTGCGATGACTATATGGCGAAGCCGATAGTTGATCCTTCCATTATCCAGACGAAAATTGAGAAGTTACTAGGGCGGAAGGTTGCTTAGGAAAAAGGTTGAGTGTTGCGGTGGCGCGGAGCCCAGGTGTCTGGTGTTTCGGATTGTTCGCCTTGGTTTTAGTTGTGGGGGCTTCGCCCGCCAATTCGACGAGGCAGAAAATACGGCTGGTGCGCCGCGGGGGTGCTGCGTGTTTGCGGCCTACAGATATTGACTTTTCAGTTTTGGAGAAGAACCGCCGTAAGTTAGCATTTAGAGACAACGCCAATCGGGGGGCCATGCGGATCTTGGGGCCTGTTTCGTTTGCCGGGGGCGCAAAGCAGTCGGGTCATGGGGACGGTGCTGCTCTGAGAGTCGAGAGCTCCGAGTCTCGGCCTACTGTGGTGTCGCGTGAATTCGTTGGGCAGCGCACGAGATCATTGTGCCGGGCACCGTGGGGGCAAAAACAATCCGTCAACTGGTGGTCGCTTCGGGCTACAACCTGCCGTCTACGGTTTAGAGCGAGCGTTCGTTCCGCTGCGATTGGCTTGGCGTCAAGAGGGAGCGCTAAGGAGGCCCTCCACTTTGGGACGGGGGTAGCGTTGTCCTCGGCAATGAGTCCAGCTTTGGCTGAAGCAGGCTTCGATGATTTAGTGCAGGAGAATCAGATAGGGCAGGTGGAGCGTAAGCTCAAGGCGGGCAGTGTGGGACTACTTCGGAGCGTGCGGTACACGGTGCGACGCGGCTGGAGAGTGTTTTGGGTAGCGATTAGCCATTGGAAGGAGTGGAGCGTCGAAGCGTTGCTGGTGGGACCGCTGGGGCTGTCGCTAGGTCTGCTCGACCGGCGGATGCTGCTGGGATGGCGTAGGAGGGGCTGGCGCGGGTTTGTGAATGCCTTCTTGGGGTCGGTTTTAATCTTTCTGCGGCTATGTGTGGACCGGCGCGTTCCCGCGGTAGGCAAGGCGCTAGTCCTTCTGGCATTGACCTATTCCGTAGCCGGCGGCGATGCGCTGCCAGACCGGTTGTGGGCGATCGGATTCCTAGATGATCTGTTGGTACTGGGAATCTGCGCGAGCTGTTTCGTACGCCTTTGCCCGGAATCGGCTGTGCATGAGTTTGCTCAGCGTTGGCATGCTTTGTAGCACGCGAGCAGCACACCCGTAGGTCAGGATGCGTTGCGCTCCTTCATCCGCTTGATGAGAGCCGAGGCTTCGTCCCCCTGTGGGCGGATATCTTTGGTCTCCAGGTTGACGCGCCACAGGGCTGCCTTGCGTTCGTTGCCTTCGCGCCAGAGAAGAGTCACCTCGTATTCTGGCCCTTCGCGCTGAATCGCGCTCCAGTTGAATTCGCCGACGTATACGTCGTTGGCGCGCATCTTCACCGAGTAGTCGCGAATCATGTCATCCAATGTGCCGCTTTCACTGGGAACGGAACTCTTCAGCATACCTATGGCGTCATCCTGTTTGGCCGCCCAGCGCTCGCCCATTATTAAAGGAGCCCCGATCGTCCAGCCGAAAGCCAAAGCAAACACTCCAAGGGCTCCCCAGCCCAACAAAGTACCGATAGCACTCTCTTTTGGTGCTTTCCCTGTCTGTGCCATGTATCCTCCCAAGCGGAACACGAACTAATGCAGAACGTGTGCAGCAGGTGTTGCTAATGTGGGCGCGCACTTATCGTAGGCCATCCGCAAACGCAAGAGCGCCGGCTCGTTTCGCAGGGCGGCTGGGCGCCAGAGCCACTCCGCGGACGGCATCCGGGAATCGTCTACTCGTGGGTTCGCGACTGTCAGCCGGAGCGCGGCGTGGGAGCGCTCCGCACCACGCGACGGCCCTTGCGCAGGAGCGGAATCGCTAGAATTCTGTCCTCGCGAAGAATTTCCCAAATCACCCCGCGTGGCCGCGGATGAAGACTAGGAGCAGCGATGACTTGTGTAGGTGTCACAATGAAGTCAACGGGAATGTCGTGACCGCGCATGGGCAGACGCTCGTCGATTACCTGAAATGGGTGCACCGTCGTGAGGATAGGTGTGTACTCGCGAATCCTGCCCTCGTTCCGCAACAAGGCGTAGGCGAGATCGCAATAGCCACCTCCGGCGCCGAGCCGAGCTCCTTGCCGAGTCACAGCAAGGGAACCGCATATCACCAAGTCGACAGGCTTCATTTCCGCCGGGCTAACCAAGCGGCCGAAACGCATCGCGCCAACGAGACTCAAGACACGATGCCGGCGACTACCTAGGCGCTCTACGTCGAGTTCCACAAAGCAGCGATCCCCTTTCAGCTTTGGTACCGCCAAGTAGACCACCTTGCCGTCGCGCAAGGCAAGACGCCGGAGTTCGGATTGGGGCGGATCGTTGGTAAGCAGGAGCACCTTGGCGCGGCGCCACATGGGAAGCTCGCAAAGAAGGCTGGCCGCACGCTCCGCGCCAACGAAATTCGGGACAGCCGTTTGGATTCCGGGAAAGCTGGTTGCACCCGTCGACAGTAAGCGCTTGCGAACCTTATCTCGAATCTCATCTTTGGTCATGCTGGCGACACGTGGTGGAGCGAGTCGCTACTACATGAAAAAGATTGAGTCAACGAATGCCCCTAGCTGGTAGTGGGCACAGCCGGGCAGGGTATTCTCCGTCAATCGGCGGCGTCGAATCCTTCGCCGTCCTCCGCGTCCCTCTCGAAGCTAGCGTCGGATATAGTTTCCTGGTGCGCAGCTTCGACCCTTCGGGCGACGATGATGAACCCCGTGTGTGCAACCATGCGGTGTTCGGGCCGAACACTAAGGCCGCGAACGTTCCAGAAGCGAGTGAGCGTTTCGAACGACTGGATCGCGGCAAAGCCTCCGTGCTCGCGTAGCGCATCGACAAAACCCTTAACCTGCAGAACCGTGGGTACATAGCCGAGGAGCAATCCCCCGAGGCGCAGTGACGTCGCCGCGTGCGGGAGAAGCCGCCACGGCTCAGCCAAGTCGATCGTGATGCGATCCACATTACGTTCATCGAAGCCCTGCATGGCGTCGCGTACCTTGACCGTCCACTGCGGCGCCTCTCCGAGAAACTGGCGCACATTGCCTTGCGCCATATCGGCAAATTCCTGGCGCGCCTCGTAGGAGATTAGCCTTCCCTCTGAGCCAACGGCTCGAAGCAGTGCCATGCTCAACGCGCCCGGCCCGGTTCCCACCTCGATCACGATAGCACCGGGAAAAATGTCTCCCCACATCAAGATAGGGCCAATGTCCTTGGGGTAAATCACCTGCGCGCGCCGCGGCAGATGCGGGATGAGCTGGGCGAAGGAAGGCCGCAGCATCAGGAAGGTTTCCTTTGCCGTATTCGTTACTAGACGGCCTTCCGCCGTACCCAGGAGGTCGTCGCCGGCGATGCTGCCGCTGCGCAGATGCACTCGCTTGCCGGCTTGTAAGGTACGCAGGTATTCCCGCTCCTTGCGATCAATGAAGAGTACGGAGTCCCCCGCTTGCAAAAGGCGCTGCCCATCTGTGGTCATGACGATTGCTCCTCCGTTGCTCCGAGTGCGACTGGATCTGTTGGCAGCCGCTTGCCGGCACGGCCGCGCTTACGTTCCACCTCGCTCACAAGCGTGCAGTAGGAGCAGACGTTGCCGAAACAAGGCATGCCACAACGAGCGCAGGGATTGGGATCTGCGGAGGTGTCGGCGGCTCGAAACATGGGCCTGCCGCTGCGCAGGAACTCCTGTAAAAAGCTGAGCTTGGTTCCCGGCATTGCCGCTTCGATCCGATTCAACGCTTCTTTAAGAACGAGTTGCGTGGCACCTACGGCATTGGGGCATTCCTCGATCACGTAGTCGATCCCTCTCAGAAACGAGTACACCGCAGTCTCATACTCGCTGACGCGAAAGAGCGGCTTGACCTTGCGAACGAATCCAGCCTGGGTGGCCTCGAGAACCGGGCTTTGCTTGGCGAGATGGCGAGTTTGCCATCGTAAAGTGTTGCCAAGCAGTCGCGCCGCTTCGTCATCCAGATTGTGGCCGGTTGCCAGGACAGGGAAGCCTTTTTCCAAAGCTATGCGATCGAAGTGGTGCCGCTTGGCGGTTCCGCAGGCAGCACAGGCGGGGCGATTGGTGAACTTGGCCATCACTGGTACCGACGTGCCTTCATCGTCGAGCGCCACGGTAATCAGAGGTTTCTGCAGCCGCTCGGCGAACGCACGCGTCTTGTCTGTCGAAAGAGAAGAATACTCGCCGATTCCCAATCCGAGATGCAGGCCTGTTACGTTGTATCCCAAGCCCGCCAATACCTCCCACAGCGCCAAGCTGTCCTTTCCCCCAGAGACCGCCACCAGCACCGGCTCGTCCGGCGTGAACATGTGCTCCTTTTCGACCGCGCGCTGCACCTGGCGTTGGAAGAACAGGATAAAGCAGTCCCGGCAGAAGGCCGCATTGTGGTGGCGCAAGTGTACCTGCGCCTTCTGCGGGCAGCGCTTACATCTCATCGTCCGTCCCTTCGCCCTAGCCTGCTAACCGCCGGAGATTACGTTGCGGATCTCGATCCGATCGCCAGCCTCGAGCGTGTCATATTCGCTGACAAGCTCATCCCCACGAATCACCATGACCGTCCCCGGAAGAAACCCGAGTTCCTTCAAGAGATCCGCCACCCGCCGTCGCCCGGGTAAATCGAATTCCTTGTGTTGGGGTAACAACGTGATGTGCATGAGGGGATCGAAGATAGGGTATGCACCCCAGCGAGGCAAGCGAAGTGAATGTTCTCGGCAGTCTCCGCCCGTTAAGGTAGGAGGAGCAGAACATTGGAAAGTATTCGATAGGTCAGACCCCAAATCGTGTAGCCTTGATAGAGATAGGCGGGGTGACGCATGGAAAAGCCTTCCATCTCGTAGGTCATGTAGCCCTGGACTTCCGGCAGTGTGAGAGCGGCAAGTGGAATCCAGACCGCATCCTGCACCTCCCTATGGTTCAAGGCCAAGGTGATGGGCGCCTGGATCTCGCACGCCACAGGCGTGATGATCAAAGGCAGAACGCGCCCACGCCCTACTGCCTGAATCTCATCGAGTTGCCCGAGCCAGTCTGCCCGCTCCTGCAGGTCGAGGCCGACTTCTTCGTGCGTCTCGCGCGCCGCTGTGGCAAATAGATCGCGGTCGGTAGGCTCGTAGCGCCCGCCGGGGAGCGCCATGTGCCCCGACCAAGGGTCCCCCGGCCTCTCCGCACGCTGGATCGCGAGAAACTCAGCCCCCCTCTCGCCATCTCGTAGGATCAGAGCCACTGCAGCCCGCGCGGCGTCCTGGGCGTCCACAGACAAGGGCGCGTGCTGGCTAAGACTCTGCCTGAGGGTGTTAATGTGCACCACGGGTAACTAACGCAGCCGCAGCCCTCTCTCTAGCCCACTAAAGCACGCGCTAGTTCTAGGCCTCCACGTTGAATCCCAGCCTCCACGTTGAATCCCAGGCTTGACGTTGGCTGCCAGGCGTCACGCTCGTTACCAGGCTCTGCCTGGGAATGCAGCTCCCTGAGGCGCCGCCTCCCACATGGTAGCAAGGCACACTTCCTGCTCTTTCAGAAGCAACGAGCAGGGCGAGAACCCGCCACTGTTTGGTAAATGCACTACGATACCGTCCGACGCGGGTACGTCGATGAGCCCACCTACTGCCGCTACTCGCATGCCCGCAACGCTGCGGGCATGCCGGGGCTCCTCGAAGTAGAGATAGGTTGGCGTTGGCCGCTCATGGCAGAGCCTCGAAGCTCTGGCGTTCCCAGGCAGAGCCTGGGAACGAGGTGGGCTGGGAACGAACGAGGCTAGAGCCTCGGAACGAGGTGTGACTCCCCGCTTCTGTAGCTGCGGGCCACCAGTGCTCACGGTGTTGCGCCAGACCGATACTCAAAACTCGGGACGACGGAAGATGTCTGACGGTGCAGACTTAGTCCGCTGCTTGCGGATCGGCTCTGGCGATCAGCGCTCGCAGGCCTTCGCAATGCATCGACTCGATCTTGCGTAGCTCCTCGAAAAGCTGTGCCGTTGCGGGGAAGCTGTCGAGAAACTCGGCCGCGTGGTTGCGCATCGCTTGGACCAGTGCTCGATGGGCTTCGAGAGCTTGCACCAACCGACCCCAGTGACTGGTGGCACGCGGTGTGTCCGGAATCTCGATTTTCGGCGCGGGCCTACCCGCGGCTTTCAAGGCATCAAGAAGACGCAGGCTCAGCGCTTCCTCGGACGCTGCCAGATCCTTCAACCCATGAGCGCTCGCCTCATTCGGTGCGTACTCAGCATCTTGTCGCAGGCGTCTGCTGTTGACAGCCGCAACAGAATAACAATCCGCCAATGCCTCGCCGACCTCCCGTTGTAAGGCTGCCGGTGCTCCTACGAATCGCGCTAGTTTCTCCAGGAAGCTCATGAGTGCCGCAAAGTACTGAGGCCGGCACACTGTGTCAACGGATGCCATGCAGCGCGAACGGCGGAGAACAAAGGGAAAACCAAGAAGTACCAGCGCCTTGCGCCCGTGAGAGTTTCCGCGGGCGCATATTCCACCAAATCCAGCAGTGCGTATAGAACAAGAAGGGCTCGCCGCTTCCTCGCAGCCCACCCGAGACCGGTGTCGAAATCCTCGACGCGGTCGCGGCAGATCATTCCCTGGTCCGCAAGCGTGCAAAGCCATCATCACGAGAAGGCTCGTCGATCGGTTCGATCGGACGATCCGCTGACTTCGCCTGGCGTCGCTAGGCGAAGCCCCCGGCTAACGGCTTGCATCCCTGCGGGATGCCCTTGCGGCGCGCCATAGGAAACGTCTCGATCTACGGCTTTGCTTTGGCGTCGCGGAAGCTGGCGTGTTTTGGTCGGCCGTAGTTTCTCTCTACTCGATCGGACGCGCAGGGTTTCCCACCACTACGCTGCCGGGCTCTACTGACCTGGTCACGTTGGCTTGGGCGCCTATCTGACTCGCCTCTCCGATCTCGAGGTCGGGCAACACGACAGCGCCGGTGCCGATGTAGCACTGTGCCCCAATGTGCACGCGGCCGAGCACGACAGCATTGGGCGCGATGGTGGTGAATTCGCCAACCTGCACGTCGTGGAAGACGTTGGCGTAAACGTTGACGCGCACGTGGTCGGCTAGCCGGGCATTGGCAGAGATGTGGGCTCCAAAGCCAATCAGCGCGCCTACACCATAGGTGGCCGAACGCGAGATCTTGGCCTGGGGATGCACCAAGCTGGCAAAGGAGAAACCAGCCTGAGCATAGAGTTCAACCAGGCGAGCACGTTGTGCCGGGGCATCGAGACCAATGCAAACTGGCACCCCGGGATACTGCTGGCAGATGCGCGCGGCGTCGACATCACCACCGAGAATCGCATAGCCAGCCTGCATTCCGGTTAGCGTCGGATGCACGAGCCCAACGATATGCTTGCCGCATTCTTCGGCCAGCTCGATGAATTCTGAGAACACGCCAACCAGGATGACCTCGTTTGCCGTAGAATCCATGCGATGTTTCTTACCTGAACGGCGGCGCCTTTACACGCGTCGCAACGGCACAAGCAGGCGGCATAGCCGTGCTATCCACGGGATCAGATCGCTCTCTTGCATGTTTCCACCCGACTCCACGCGCTGACGCGGGCGGCCACGAACCACGAGCCTTTCAAGCAGGGCGAGGAATGCCATCCTCCGCTTGGGGAACCTTAGGCGAACGGTCGAATCGCGTGTCCACGCGGCTACGGCGTTGCCACCGACACGAGCATGCTGCTAGCAGGCGCTTCATGGCGACAATCTTGGTCAGCAATGACGACGGCATCGACTCGCCGACCCTTGTCCCCCTGGTGCGTGAACTGCAACGGCTGGGCTCGGTGCGGGTGGTAGTACCAACCGTGGAACGTAGTTGGATTGGGAAGGCGATCACTCGCTTCGGCGAGGTGCACGTCACGGAAGTCGAGCGCGACGGCATCCCAATGTTCGCCGCCAGCGGCTCTCCTGCGGACTGCGTCAACCTAGCGGTGCACAGGCTCTTCCCCGACAAGCCCGACCTGGTGGTCTCGGGCGTCAACCTCGGCCTCAATTTCTCGATGGCGTTTTTGGTTTCTAGCGGCACCGTCGGTGCTGCCATCGAGGCATGGATCGCCGGCATCCCTGCAATTGCCTTCTCGATGGCCATCCCCAACGACGCCTACGGCTTGGCGGGTATGCAGCGCATCGACGCCCTAGCCGAACATCCTAAAGCAATCGCCAGCGTTGCTGCCGATATCACCGCAGCCCTGTTGCGCGAGGGCTTTCCGGAGGACGTCGATCTGTTCACCGTCAACATGCCTGCCGAAGCCACTCTGACCACGCCGCGCGAGATCTCTCGTGTCACGCGCTCGCGTTACGGCAGCTTGTTCGCCCCCTCGGCTAACGGCGGCTACGAGCATAGCTTCGAATCGCTGTGGCCGATCGAGTCGGCGCGCGATGGAGACATGGAAGTGTTCGAGCGCGGGGCCGTCTCGATTGCCCCGTTGCGGCTCGACTTGGCGGCGTCGGTAAACGGCAATCTGGCGCGCGCCCTATGCCGCACTTGAGCCGCGTCTTTGAGCAAGCCCTGCGCCGGTTCCTTCCATCCCATTGGGTTCGCAGTACATCGGCAGGGCTTGTTCTTCTCTCGTTTCTTTGCGCGTGTAGCCTTCCCAAGCCTGAAATCTTTTCTCCTCAAGAGGTACGCATGAGTGATCGCGACTTTCGACTCTCCAAGGACATCCTCCCCGTGCGCTACGACTTGCGCATCGATGCGGACCTCGAGCAGTGGCGCTTCCGCGGCTCCGAACACATCGAGGTGCGCATCGCCAAACCGGTGCGTGAGGTAATCCTCCACTCCGTGGATCTCGCAGTTGATGCCGCAGCAGCGCGCAGTGCGGGAGAGACACAGCAAGCTTCCGTCTCCTGCAACGCCGAAGCCGAAACCGTCACCCTGCGCTTCTCCGAACCGCTCGCCGCAGGCACTGCGTATCTTGACGTACAATTCCACGGAGTGATTTTGGAGCGCTTGCGTGGGTTCTACCGCTCGCAGAAAGATGGGCGGCGCTATGCTTCGACGCAGTTCGAAGCTGCCGATGCACGCCGCGCCTTTCCTTGCTTCGATGAGCCGGAGTTCAAGGCACGCTTCGCCATCACGCTGGTTATTCCGTCCGACGTAATTGCCGTTTCCAATGGGGCGCAAATCGCCTCCAAAGCTCTGCCCGACGGGCGCACGGAAGTGCGCTTCGCCGAGACGCCGCCTATCTCTTCGTACCTGGTGGCCTACTGCATAGGGCCGTTCGAGATGACCTCCGTCGCCTCGACACCGAGCGGTGTGCCGGTGCGGGTAGTGTTGCCGCGCGGCATGGCCGACAAGGGCATCTTTGCTCGCGATGCCCACGTCAAGTCGCTGGCCTACTTGGAAGAGTACACGGCCATTCCGTATCCATACGGCAAAGTCGACGCCATTGGTGTGCCCGACTTCGAAGCCGGGGCGATGGAGAACCCGGGGGCCATCACCTATCGCCTGACGGCGATTGCCGCAGACGAGCAGCGAGCCTCGACACAAGCACTCAAGGGCATTTACTACACGGCAGCGCACGAGCTGACGCACATGTGGTGGGGGGATCTGGTCACCATGGTTTGGTGGAACGACCTGTGGCTCAACGAATCGTTTGCCACTTTCGTCGGCTACAAGGCCGTCGCCGACCTCGTTCCAGAATGGGGGATGTGGCGCGACTTCGTCGCCACGCTCAACCGCCCTTTTGCGCTCGATGCTCTGGTGTCGACGCATCCCATCTCTTTCGAGGTGAAGAACGCCGCCCAAGCTACCGAACGCTTCGACGTCATCACGTATTGGAAGGGTGCCGCCGTGGTGCGCATGATCGAAGGCTTCCTTGGTGCCGATGCCTTCCGTAGCGGCGTGCGCACCTATCTGAACCGCTTTCGCGAAGCCAATGCGACGGCCGATGACTTTTGGCGCGAACTCAGTGCCGCATCCGGCCGTGATGTTGCCAGCATTGCCAACGCTTGGATCAAGGAACCCGGACATCCGCTCGTCCACGCCAGCGCTCGGCGTGTTGGAAAAGATCTCGAACTCGCCCTGCGCCAAGAGCGCTTCTTCTCCAACCCAGCGGCTACCTCGGCCGAAACGCAAATCTGGCCCGTTCCCTTGGTGATCAAGTTCGGGCGCGGGGATCGTACCGCTGAGCAAAGGCTCGTGCTGGACGGCGAACAAAAACAGGTGAAGCTGGCCGACGCCGACTGGTACTTCCCCAATCAGGGCGCCAGCGGCTTCTATCGCTTCGCTATGGATGACGAGTCGCTACAGCGCTTGAGCACGGTGTTGCAGCAAGTGCTGGAGCCACACGAGCGCCTTTCTCTGGTCGACAATCAGTGGACGTTGCTGAAAGCCGGGAAGGTGTCGGTCGACGCTTACCTGAAGCTGCTGGAGGGGTATCGCACCGAGAGCGATCGTGCCGTGGTGTCCGTGATCGCCGATCAACTTGCCTGGCTTAGCCTGCACGCGATTAGCGACGACGTGCGGCCGCGCTTCGAAGGCTTTGTCCGTCACTACTACCAAGCCCAGCTCGACGAACTCGGTTGGGAATCGACACCAGGAGAATCTGCCGACACCCGCCAGCGACGTGCCGCCGTGTTGGGTGGATTGGGGCACAACGGCCGGCACCCGGAAGTTCGCCAAGAAGCAGTACGCCGCGCTTCTCGTTATCTCGACGACCGTTCGAGCCTTGATCCCAATCTTGTTTCCGTTGTCGTCAGCCTCGCGGCGCGAGAAGGCGGTGCAGCCCTCTACGATCGCTTCTTGGATCGGCGTCACCAAGCCTCCAGCGATCCAGAGGAGGAGCAGCGCCTCTTGCTGGCGCTGACGGCGTTCGAGGACACCGCGCTCCTGCAACGCACGTTGGACCTTACCCTCACCGAGGAAGTTCGCGCGCAAGACCGCGCCTTTCTGTTTGCAGGGTTACTGAGCCGCCGTGTGGCTCGGCCGTTGGCCTGGGATTTCGTTCGCCAACACTGGCAGGAACTCACCAAGCTGATGGACCCGATGCTGCTGCAAAACCTTGTACGCGCCTTGGGCCAGATCACCTACGAGCCCGCGGCGACGCAAGTGCGGGAGTTCCTAGCCGCACATGCAACAGACGCGTCGCGCGAAACCACAGCCCAAGTCAGCGAACAACTGTCCATTGATGCGGCTACGGTGCAACGGCTGGAGCCAGCCGTAAGACAAGCACTGCCCTAAATTGGGGGCCTGCAGCGGAGGTGATCATCTATGAAGACTGCGTTTGCGGAGGCAGTGCAACGTGTCCGCGCCGGAGCCAGCCATCACCAAGAGGCGCGTGCTCTACTCGGGCAAATGACGGTGGAGGAGAAGCTAGGCTGCCTCGATGGCGACACGCCATTTTGGGAGGGCCTCGTGGACGCCATTCGCGGCGGATACTTCGAGCACCCGTATCCGGCGGCGAGCGTGCCGCGGCTCGGCATTCCCGGAATTCAGTTCAGCGACGGGCCGCGCGGGGTGGTGGTTGGACACAATACCGCGTTCCCGGTGAGTATGGCGCGTGGCGCGAGCTTCGATACGTCGTTGGAGGAGCGCATCGGAGAGGCCATCGGTAAGGAACTGCGCGCTGTCGGTGCTACCTTCTATGGAGGTGTTTGCATCAACTTACTGCGCCATCCGGCCTGGGGACGCGCACAAGAGACGTATGGCGAAGATCCATTCCACGTGGGCGAGATGGGGGCGGCGCTGACTCGCGGCGTGCAGCGCCACGCCATGGCCTGCGTCAAACACTTTGCCTGCAACTCCAT
Organism: uncultured Binatia bacterium (SeqCode); assembly: GCA_964528465.1. Classification (GTDB taxonomy): domain Bacteria; phylum Desulfobacterota; class Binatia; order HRBIN30; family HRBIN30; genus CAZGSN01. The sequence goes on along the minus strand of CAZGSN010000197.1, from coordinate 725 downwards.
GGAGAACGCGCGCTTCAAGGTGGACGTAATCGCCGACGAGCGCACCCTGCACGAGGTTTACCTGCCTCACTTTCGGCGCGTGGTGGCCGAGGGCGTCGCCAGCGTCATGAGCGCCTACAACTCTCTCAACGGCGAGTGGTGCGGGCAGAACTCGGAGCTGCTCACGCAGATCTTGCGGGAGGAATGGGGGTTCGACGGCTTTGTTATCTCGGACTTCCAGTTCGGCTTGCGGGATGCCGTGCGCTCTGTCCACGCCGGGCTCGATATCGAAATGCCCTACGTTCAGCAGCGAGCCCAACACCTGCCGGCAGCGCTGGAGAGCGGGGCGCTGTCGCTTGCGAGTGTGGAGCAGGCTGTCGAGCGCATCCTGGCGACGCTGTTGCGCTTCGCATTTGTCTTTGAAACGCGGGGTGATGCTGCCGGCATTGCCTGTGATGCCCACCGTGCCTTGGCTCGCGAGGCGGCACAGAAGAGCATCGTGGTCTTACGCAACGAAGCCGCGCTACTGCCTCTCGATGCGCAAAAGCTCGAGCGTGTGTTGGTTGTTGGGCGCTTGGCGGCGCAGCCAAACATTGGCGATGGGGGCTCGAGTAATGTCCATCCGCCCTACGTGACAACACCGCTGGAGGGATTGCGCGCCGCCTTGCCTGCGGCGGAGGTGATTCACCTCGATGGCGCGGATCTTTCCGCCGCTACCCCCGCTGCCGGCGAGGTCGACGTAGTGG
>CAZGSN010000196.1:0-7519 GCA_964528465.1 uncultured Binatia bacterium (SeqCode) | reverse complement strand
GATCGAGCAGGTCGACGACAGGTACGGCGGTAACTAGTCCAAGGCCTGCACTCCCTGGGGCTAGTCGCCCGAAGCAACCGAACTTTCAGAGGCAACAGCGGCGCATGCGTGTTCCGCGGCGCGCACGACCTGTACCAATTCCTCAATCTTGACCTCGCCATCCCCGTTCTGGTCCACAGAGCGACAGCCGTCTGGTTGGGCTGCGCCTAGAGTCATGCGCAGAGCGGAGGTGATTTCCGCGAAGGTAACCACCGCATCACTATCGCAATCGCCGAGGCAGGCGTTGGGTGTTGGTGTCGGCAGGGATGTGTAGGTCGCCGTCGCGGAGGCAGTTTGCGTGTGTATCGGTGAAGGGGTGGGAGCCGGGATACTAGCCGGATCTCCCGGGTTGCTGCCGGCCTCAACCTCGTCGCCGTCGAGATAGCCATCCTCGTCGCGATCAATGGCGATACGCCTGCCCGAACCGACGGGGACACACGTATAGGTCAAAGAAGCACCTTGTGTGTGCGCCAGGTCCTGCAGCCCCGCAACCGCGATCGCACCTTCTCGAGAAGAATCACTGCGGAATTCGCCGTCGTCCTGGCGCAGCCAGCCACGCGTTCGATTCTCCAGGACACCCTTCACCGTCAGCTCGCACTCCCCGACTGCAGCCCTTGCCTGCAAGAGTTCTAGCCGGGGTGCCACTAGCGCATCTTCGGAAGCGGTCCACGTTACTTGCTGACCTACGATTGGCGCCAAGTTGCTTTCGAAGGCCATGACGTAATCGAAGGTGCGACGAATGAATACGCCTGTGGCTCCATCGTGCAAAAAGCCGAAGCCACGCACCTGGTCTCCCGTGCCGCTCGGCATGAAGCCGCTGAGCTGCGGGAACATGCCGAACATGCCCACCTTCTGATAGGTCTGACGCAACGAAGGCACCTTCATGAGCTGCGCGCTCTGTCCGTTGACGCTGGAACTGCGATCGCTGCCGAAGATCCCCGCGGTGGCATCGGTGACGTGACAAGAAGCACAGGAGATTCCTTCAATGCTACGGAAGAATTCGTCGCGTGCACTTTGCTGTCCGGGAGTGAAGCTATTATCGAGATTGCGGTGTGGATTCGGGGGCGGGGTGATTTGCAGTAGGAAAGTCGCCAGCGCGTCCATTTCCGCATCTTCCAGAACATTGGCCCGACCCATCAGGCTCACAAAGGCACTGTTGAACTGATGCAAAGCCGCCCAGTCATCGTGCGCGTCGCCCCCGGGTGTAAAGGCGCCGGTGCGGTCGCCCCGCCAGTGCATGGGTGCGTGATGTGCCAGCCCGCGCAACGGCTGTGTCGTCATTGGACCCTTCAACGGATGGAACTCGGTAAAGAAAGGTCCAAGCCGTGGATCGATGGAGACGATTGGATTGCGTGGATTTGGGTTGCTGAGGAAAGGCACGTCAGGATCGCCTAGATCCCAGGCCAACGCATCATCACCGCCTGAAACGTGACAGCTCGCACACGCGGCCTCGCCGTTGCTCGAAGTATACGCGGCATCGTAGAGAAAGCGGCGGCCGGCTCGTATGCCAGCAGGCTCAGGGCTGTACATTTGCAGATGGGCCGTCTCGCGCCGTTCGTGCATGTCGACGCTTGCAACACCGTTGTCAAAGCGTGTCAGCACGTAAGCCTTGCCGTGCTCCTCGTCGAGAACCAATCCGACCGGCCCGCCGCCACTCACGGCGATGAACTCTTCCGTGCTTGGCTCCCATGTGTCGGTCTCAAGCGTCGCCGTGGGTAACACGGCAACGCGATTGGATCCCATGGCGGCGATCCATACCTGTATGCCATCGCGGGTCACGGCAAGGGCATTAGGTAAGGCTAAACTCTTCTCGCTGGTCCCCGGCGGGCTGGGAATCTGCGCATAGTCAATGTGCTTGTTGAGACGTCGTGGATACACGCCATTGGTATTGATTACGGTCAATTGCGATTCGTGCAGATGCCCGCGCAAATTGGGTTCGAGACGAAGGTCGTTGCGCGCTTCGGTGGCGGCAACGTACACATGGCCGCTACGAGGATTCGTGGCCATTGCATAGATCACGGTGCCGACGCCTCGGTAGGCTTCGACCTCGCGCGGCGGGTCGGCGCTGGCGTCGATCGCGAAGACATCTTTGTCGGGCAGGGAGATTGGCACCGCGTTGCGCCAATCGCGGCCAATGGCGTCAAGCCATGCGCCCGATTCCACGTTGTGCTTGACGAGGAGGGCAGTACGTGGTTGCGGTTTGCCCTCGAAGTTGACATTCGGAGCCGGCAAGCCACCGGGCATTTCTCTTCCTTGTACCATGCACAGCGGAGCCAGCTCGCCGCCATCGCATACGGCGAAGGCCGACACCGCGGTGGTTTGGTTGCCCGACTTGAACACCGCCGCATATACGGTGCTGCCGTCCGGGCTGACGGCGAGGGATCGCGGAGTGTCGCCGAACAGTGTCAGAACGGTCTCAGGCGATCCCTCTGGTGCCGAGCGTGCTAGGTCGGCATCGAATACCCACACATCGGCACGGCCCACGCCAGGGACATCGAGCTGCGGCAACACGGGGCTGTTCTGGCCACGGTGAGCGGTGGTGACGAAAGCGCGGCGCCGTTGCGGCCCCGCAAAGACAATGTCGCGAGGCTCGTCGCCCACCCACAAGGTACGCACGACACGCGGTGGGTCGGCAGCTACATCGACAATGCTGATACTGTCCGAAACGTGATTGACTACCCAAGCCTCGCTGTCGGAGTGCAGGGCAACGGCCACAGGATCGATACCCACCGGCACAGATGCGTACGGTGCAAGGCCGGTTGCAGACACGGAAAAAATCTCCAAGCGGCCATCGGGAATGTTTAAGGCGTAAAGCCGGCGACTGTCCGACGACAATGCCAGCGGTCGCACCGCGTCTGATTCGAACAGGGCGAACGACCCCGCCGATGCCGTGGTAGCGACAAGCAGCAGCAGTCCAAGAACACGGCCAAACATTGCCATCTGTTCGTAGCTGTTTACCACGAAAACCCAAGACGGTTTGCCTGCTCCGACGTCTGCGCTGGCTAGCGCTGTTCGGATGCTCCGGCCGCAGTGTAGCTGCGGATATGCAGCTATTCCGCACCAGGGATACTTCTGGCTATGCACCGATGCCGGTCCGTGGCGGTTACTCCCTCGACAACGGGAGGGGTCCGCTCGAACTTGTGGGGATCGGTCAAAGCATCCCGTGCGCTATTCGTTACCGCACTTCGATCACTCGCTGCCCTTCCTCTAGGGCGGCGACAATCGCGGACAGGGCACGATCGAATGCAGCGAGAAGGGCTGCCTTGCGAGAGTTGCCAAGCCGTACCCATACGAACATGCCGGAGACGCCGGGTCGATTGGCGAGATGGAGAAAGTCCTCATCCTTGCTAACCAAAGCACGGTTCTGAGAAACTGCGTAGTTCCAAAGCTACAGATCGCCTGCCTCGTCATGTGTAAATCGAGGACATGCTGCGCATCATGGCCGTGCGAACTCAGGAAGCGAGCAAGAGCCGCGGGCAGTTGGTTGTCGACGAGGAACTTCACGAAGCTTGAAGCACGAGATGATCCGTTTGGCGGGCGGCATAGGCGATCGCGGCAGGGATATCGTCGCGTTCCAAGAAGGGATAATCCTCCAGAATCTCCTCGAAGCTGGCACCGGCACCGATCAGCTCCAATACGTCGGTGACGCGAAGTCGCTTGCCGCGGATGCACGGGCGTCCACCGCACTTGCCAGGCTCTATGGTGATCCGCTGAAGCAAGTCAGATCTCATCTTGAGATTAGCGTGCCACACGTGTTTACGGCAGGCAACACTTGCCGCAAGCCGCAGGGGCTACGGCAGAGTCATGGAGGGGCGAGACGCCGGGGGTTTTGATTCGCTAGTGGGCTGAAGACAGCCCCTCTCCATTGCTCCGGTAAGCCAGCAGAGGGAGACGCCGAAAAGGGCTCGGGACGGCCATTCGACTGGGCACGGGAAGGTGTGCGCCCTCGCGGCATCAGGGGCACCGGCGAACTGGCGCACCGGGCACCTCCAGATCCGTCCAGATCCGATTTGCCTGTTGCGCCGCGCGGTTGGATGTGCCATGCGCGGCGCATGCGTATTGGGGTGATCGGAGGAGGGTCATTCGGGACTTCCCTGGCAAAGCTCTTGGCCGACCTGAGCCATGATGTTGTGCTTTGGGTAAGGAATCCCGATTTGGCCGAAGCAATCGGCAAGCAGCGCGAAAATCCGAGCTATCTTCCCGGGATTCGCCTACCGGATGCCCTAGCCGTCACGCCGTCGCTGGCTGTCGCAACGGCCGACCGGGAGATGCTGCTGGCGGCGATGCCGTCGCATGTCTTGCGCCCGGTTATGAGCGAAGCGCGGGCTCACGTGAATAGCGAGCCGTACCTGGTCAGCGCCGCCAAGGGTATCGAGGATGGTTCGCTCAAGCGCATGTCGGAAGTATTGGAAGAAATCTTCGGAACTGAGGCGGGACCGCGGATTGCGGCCTTGTCGGGGCCGAGTTTCGCACGCGAGATCGCGCAGGGGATGCCTACCGCGGTTACCGTTGCCGCGCGCACACAGACAACCGCGGAAGTCGTGCAGGCGGCGTTCAACAGCCCAACCTTTCGTGTCTACAGCAGCACCGATCCGATTGGAGTCGAGATTGGTGCCGCGGTGAAGAACGTGATTGCCATTGCGGCTGGCGTCAGTGACGGGCTTGGGCTAGGAAGCAGCAGCCGCGCCGCCCTGATAACCCGTGGCGTGGCCGAGGTAGGGCGCTTGGTGGCGAAGTTGGGCGGCGATCGGCAAACCGTTTCCGGGTTGTCGGGGGTGGGTGACATGGTGCTGACTTGCACTGGAGATCTCAGCCGGAATCGAACCGTAGGGATGAGAATCGGTAAGGGCGAGTCGCTTAGCCAGATCCTAGGCAGCATGAGTATGGTTGCCGAGGGAGTACACAATAGTAAGACCGTATGCGCGCTGGCCCAACGAGCTGGCGTGGAGATGCCGATATCGGAGCAGATTCGGTTGCTGCTGCATGAGGATAAGCCAGCTCGGCAGGTTGTAGGCGAACTCATGGGCCGGCAAACCAAGCCCGAGTTCTGGGGATAGTGTTTGGGGATAGAAAGGGATCGCAATGGCAAACAAAGGAACGTGTAAGGCGGAGAGCTGTGAGAAGGACGTGCGAGCCAAGGGCTACTGCGACGGCCATTTCCGCAAGTGGAAGAAGGGTCTGCTGGCCAAGCCGCGACGCAAGAGCTGCAACGCCGACGGCTGCCACAAGCCCCAGGGGAATCGCGGTTTGTGCGCTGAGCACCACGCCAAGGAGTTCACCAAGGCAAAGGGCGAGAGCGAGGCAGCCGCAGCATAGTTGCGGCGACGCGGTCACCCGACCCGAAACCGCTTCTGTGCCGCAATCGGGCGGAGGCGCTGACCTCCTGGGACTAATCCCGTGGTAATGAGCCTCCGAGTCGTGTCGGTTGACAGGGGCAGCGGCGTGTGTTTCTACAGGCCGCTTCGCATAAGCTGCTGAAAGTTCCGCGGTGCCGGCAAATGAAACGTACGGCCTCACCGCTCCGAGGGTGCAATGAAACGAACGTACCAACCAAGCAATCGACGCAGGAAACGCACGCACGGGTTCCGGGCGCGCATGGCCACGGCCGCCGGACGCAACGTGATCAAACGCCGCCGGGCCAAGGGGCGCAAGCGTCTCACCGTATCGATCCCACCAAAGCAAGCTCGCTCGTAACGCCTAGCGAAGGCGACGAACGCTTCCCAAAAGCGAATCGGATCCGCAAACGTGGCGAATTCCTGCGCGTGCAGCGCGTGGGGCGCCGACGGGCCGGACGTCGCTTTGTGGTGATTACAGCACCGGCGCGCGGGGAAAAGACGCGGCTTGGCATCACGGCAAGCCGTAAGGTGGGTGGGGCGGTGGTTCGCAACCGCATCAAGCGACTGGTGCGCGAGTTCTTTCGTCGAACCAAGGCTGATATCAGCCCAGCGCAGGAGATCTTGGTCATTGCCCTTCCTCAGGCTGCCACAGCAAAATATGCCGATGTCGTCGAAGAACTCAGCCGCGCCGTATTGCGAAGCAGCGGATGACCCGTCGTCGTTGAGCACACCTCTTACGGCTTCCGGGTCGCTGCTAGCTCGTGCCCTTGCGGCGCTGTTGTGGCTTTACCAAGCTGCGGTCTCCCCGTTTCTTGGACCAGCATGTCGCTTCTCCCCCCGCTGCTCGAATTATGGCCGTGTCGCCATTAGCCGCTATGGAGCCTGGCGCGGTAGTTGGTTGACTCTAAAGCGCCTCACCCGTTGTCACCCCTGGCATCCGGGCGGCTGGGATCCGGTACCGTAACCATATGGAAAGACGTGCTTTAATCGCCGTTGTCTTATCCCTGGTGATTCTCATTGGATACCAGGAGTTCTTGTTGCCGCAATTCTACCCGCGGCCAGCCGTAGATTCCGTGCAGGAGGAGGCAGAGCCGGCAGCGGCACCCCCTCCAGCTCCGGAGCGGCGCGTTGCCGCAGAAAGAGCGGATACGGAATCCGGTAAACGGCCGGCACAGCCAGCGCGCAAAGTGGTTGTCGACACGGATCTGTACCGCGCCGTGCTCACATCGGCAGGCGCCCGGCTCGAAAGTTTCGAGCTAAAGAGGTACCGAACGACGGTGCACGCCGACAGCACACCGCAACAAACCGTACTACCAGGGCAAAGCGGCGAGTTGCCCTTCGCCGTAGAACTGCGTGCCGTCGATGCCCCGGCGATCAGCGATGGCGCCATCGACTACCAGATCCAAGGCGGCGATTTGACTCTGCACGGCGGGGAGTCGAGAACGGTCGAGCTGGTTGGCGAGATCGACGGCCTAAGCATCCGCAAACGCTTCACATTTGTTGGCAACACGTACCCCTTCGAAATCAGCATTGCCACCTCGGGTGCCCCAGCAGGCTACAGCGAGATTGGGGTTGCATGGGCCAAAGCTGCTGACCCCACTGCGGCAGCAGGCGAGCATGCGATATTCGACAAGACGGTACTGCTGGCAGGAAAGAAGCTAGTGCAATCGCCCTACGCCGACCTCACCGACGGCAGTATTACTCCGGCCCCCGTGGCGTGGACTGGTTACTCCGGCACCTACTTCCTCGCCGCCATGATCCCCGACACCGACTACGCACAGCGGCTGTGGCAGAAGCTGCGCGACCATACCGTGGAGGTCAAATTCTTGTTTCCGCTGGCCGCAGGGAAACAAGACATCAAGCTAACGGCCTATATCGGTCCAAAAGATTTCGATGTGCTGGGCACCGTGGGGCACGATTTGTCACGCGCGGTCGATCTCGGGTGGTTCGGCTTTATCGCCGTCATTTTCCTGCACGTGTTCAAGGTTTCGCACGCCATCACCGGCAACTTTGGGGTGGACATCATCCTGCTTACCGTCGTCATCAAAGTGCTGTTCATGCCGCTGACGCAGAAGAGCTTCAAGTCGATGCAGGAGATGCAGAAGCTGCAGCCGCAGATGGCCAAAATCCGCGAGAAGTACAAG
>CAZGSN010000195.1:0-5060 GCA_964528465.1 uncultured Binatia bacterium (SeqCode) | reverse complement strand
CTCAGATTCATCAATGTTTACAAGCAATGGAGACGCCCCCTCGACTGGGCTCGGGACAGGCGCGCCCCCGCGGCGCATGAGCCGGATTGCCCGCCCAAGCGATTTGGCGTGCAAAGCCGTGCGCAACGCCGACCAAATCTGGATTCGCATCGGCCGCGTGGATCAGATTGGCAGGCAGTTCGTGCGCGTCGGCATCTCACGCTCGCAGGCCATGGTGTCGGTGACTCCGGAGGCGAGGTGGGCGCAGGCATTGGTGATGGCCGCGCTGCGGGCGTCTTGCTCGGTGGCACCTTCTACCGTGCGGCACACGCTTTCGCCGCGGAAGCGAATGCACACCTCGCACTGATAGCCTGGGATCTGGAAGCTGCGGTATACAACCACAGCCATGAACAGACCTAGGCTGAGGCACACCAGCCAGGTGGACTTCTTGATGCCGCGACGCAGCGGCATGATGCTACCGCTTACTCGTCTTCTTCGACCGTAATGTCGATCTCATCGGAAGAGGTGGAGCCGCGTGGGCTGGTGACTACCACGGTAGCGACATAGTCGCCGAGCTTGCTGTAGCTGTGATTGGGGTTGGCTTCCGTGCTTGGCGCCGACCCATCGCCAAAGTCCCACTTGTAGCTGGGCGCACCGGAGGTGCACTCGGCTTCGGCACTAAACGCGACCGCGAGCGGCGGCGGACCAAAATCCGGATTGGCATCGGCAATCACGATGCAATCGCCATCATCCGCACCAGGAGCGGCAGCCTCTCCGGCGGGCGCCGCCGGAGCAGCCCCTTGCGGAGCAGGCGCCTGCGCTTTCGGAGCTTCCGGCTGTGCGGCTGGCGCCGGTTTGGATGCGGGCGCCGGCTCCGTTCGCTCACAGCCCCCGCAGCCACCTAGGAAGATCAAACCGATCAGCAATGCTCGCGGTGCCTTCATGAGGAAGCTCCTTTACCTATTTTGTCTTCTTGGCTGCAGCAGGCTCGATGTGGCGGATGCGCAGCTTCTTGATGGGTCCGGGATTTCCTCCCGTATCTCGCAAACGAACACTGAGAATCGTATCGCCTTCCGGGAAACCCCACGCCTTGGCCATCAACAGGCAGAACTGCGTGTCGGTTTCCTTGCTGACGAACTGGTAGTCGCCGTTCTTGGTCATGGTGCAAGAGAACTCCGACTCCAGAAAAGTTTCAAAGCGACAGGCAAAATCGTTGATCGCATCGCTGATCTTCTGCGTGTTCTCGAAGCTCGGAGGATTGATGCCCGGAATGCCGCCGATATTCGGCCGCGAGCGATCGCAGACCGCTACACTGCCATTGCCGAGATCCCGGTTCGCTTGCAGTTCCAAGTCGGCCCGCTCGTTGGGATTGCCCGGGACGTGCACAAATAGACGCCGCCCCACCTCATGACCGGATGGCCCCGGCTTCCCCTCGATGACCAAGATGAACCCCGACCCAGACTGCGTCAGATACGTGGGGATACCCTGCTTATCGACGGACTCTGGTTGCACCGGAGTACCGTCGGCACGCGCAGCACCCAGGTGCGTAATGATCGGGCCGATGGCTTCGCCCTTCTTCGGCTTGATCCCGGTTGGGATTGGGCGTGTGGCAAGGGCCTTGGGTGCGTCTGCGGGAGCTGCTTCGGGGACGGGAGTTGCCGCGGCCGGAGGCACAGTGGGCATGGGTGTTTCTTCACTCTCCAGCCCAGCTCCACTCGACATTGTGGACTTCGCTCCACAGCCAGCAACGCCCCATGCACAAAGGGCGGCAAGGCCCAGTGACGATACGACTCGACCCCACTTCCGCATTCAGACTCCTTACAGTGGGCGAGCGTATTAACGGGCACCTACTCGGCAGTCAAGCAAAACGTCAGCGCTGGTGGGTGACTCCGCGACGTGGGCAGAACTCGTGCACCGGGCAACTGCTGCACTTCGGCGACACCGGCTGGCACAGAGTCTGCCCGAAGGCGACCAGGAGGTCGTTGTAATACCTCCAATGCTGGCGCGGCAGTTTGCGCCGCAGCGCCATCTCGGTTGCGTGCGGGTCCTTGGTACGCACATAACCCCAACGATTCGAGATGCGATGCACATGGGTGTCTACACACATGGCGGCCTTGCCGAAGCCTTGCGTAAGAACCAAGTTCGCGGTCTTCCGCCCCACACCCTTGAGCGCAAGCAGCTCGTCCATGTCGTCGGGCACCTTGCCCGCGTAACGTTCGAGCAGAGCTTGGCAGATCTCGAGAATCGTCTTGGCCTTGGTGCGGTAGAAGCCCACTGGGTAGATGGCCTTCTCGATCGTGGCCTGGCTCAGCGCAAGCATTGCACGGGGATTATCCGCCAGGGCAAACAGCCGCTGCGAGGCCGGGCCGGTGGTTTCGTCCTTGGTACGCAGGCTCAACAGGCAAGAGATCAGGACACGGAACGGATCACCGGTCTGTAGGGCAATGAAGGTGACGACCGGTGCATGCCACGCAGGAGCCGCAGCCCGCAATCGCTGTAGGACGGCATCCATATCAAAAGGCGTGGCAGCTCGCGGCATGTGGAGTCTCGGCAACAGGGCTTCTGCGACACGTCAAGCGGCTGCGGCACTTGCCTTGTGAACGAGAACCTCCTTCGGCGCCTCGAGGGGCGGATGCGGGTCGAGCAATAGTGCGAGGGCTGCCTCTGCGTCGGCTTGGGTCAGCTTGGCAGTGGTGACGCAGAACTCCACGAGAATGCCATTGGGGTCGAGCGCGTAGATGGACCGACAAAATCCATGGTCGACTTCGGTGACATCATGCCCATGCTTCAGCCAGCGCTGCCGGCGTGTGCCAAGGTCGTCGAGGCTGGTGGCGCGAAAGGCGAGGTGGTTCACCCAGATCGGCAAGCCCTGACCCGTCGAGATGGCCGGCGACCAGGAGTTGGGAATGTGCTCGTCGTGCAACTCCCAGAAAGCCACGAAGCAATCGGGTGAGATCTCGTAGAAGAGATGTTTTGCCCAACCGCCGTGCTCGGTAGGACCGACCACGACCTTGGCCAGCGTAAACCCCATCGCCTCGCTGTAGAACTTGTGTGTTGCTATCAGGTCGCGGGTCGCGAACGCCGTGTGATGATATCCCATGCCGGTAACCTCCGTCGCGGTCGGGGCAGGTTTATTCCGTGTGCTAGCGCTGGTGCAAGGCCAGGGCAGAGCACGTGGTGGATCGGGACTTCGTAGTGAGCCAAGGGAAGTCTGTACAAGTCGGTGCAAGTCACACGTCTTGCGGGGTCGGGGTCGCCATCGGCATCGGTATCGATCCCATTTCACGCGCTGTCTCCCAACCTGTGTCGCGGCCGATTCCGATACCGATAGCGATTCCGACCCCGAACTGCTTGCAGGGCTACTTGAAGCAGAGGTTCCCTAGCTCTCCTCTTCGCCACCGAAATGGTGCACCACTTTGGCCGTAGAGCCCACGGATGCACGTGTGGCAGGCTCGTGCGGCATCATGGGTCTGGGGGCCTGGCCTGGTGCAAGAGCTTGGCGCTAGGACGGGGCGTCAGCTCATGAATACAGCGATCGACAAGACCAAGGTGCTGCAATGTTTGCGCGAGCGTCTCACCCAAACCCTGGAGCGCTTGACCGCAGCGCAGACTGCGGCGCAGTCCGGGGCAGTGCACAGTGAGGCCAAGCAAGAGCATCCGAAAGACACCCGTTCGATCGAAGCCGGCTACCTATCGCGCGGCTTGGCGGAACGGGTCGAGACCATACGCGAAGCCGTCAACATCCTGAATGTATTTCGTCTGCGTTCGCGCCAAGCGGACGATCCGATTGGCCTAGGGGATCTGGTCGCGTTGGTCGATGAAGAGGGCCAGGAGGCGATTCACTTCATGGCGCCGGTGGGTGGCGGCGAGAAACTCGCTATCGGCGGCTGCGAGGTGCTGGTGCTCACGGCGCGGGCGCCTCTCGGTGCCGCCCTGATTGGCACCCGGTGTGGCGAAGAGATCACCCTGACTCTCCCAGGTGGTAAGCGCTGCCTGGAAATCGGCTGGGTTCGCTGAGCCTCGAAGAGGCTCGGATACTGGCGTGTCTTTTTCTCGGGAACGCAGCAGCTCGCACCGGCGAACCGGCGCCCCGTGCACCCGCAGATCCGGCGCTGCGCCGGATCTGGGTTTCTGCGGTGCTCTTGCCTCACGACGCGACCTCGGCAACTATGCGGAGAAGTATTCACAAGGTTGCGGTATGCGTTTGCACGACGGTTTGGGAAGCGGAGACATTATCGTCGGGTCGGAGTGGAGTAGCTTCGAAACGGCAGTCGAAGGCATGGTCGATCATTTGGTTCGATCAGGCAGAATACCGAGCACTTTGGCCGCATCGGCCGTGCGCAGCATCCGGGAACGGGAAGTGATTGCCAGCACGGCCATGGTGGACATCGGCGTGAGCATTCCGCATGCGCGCGTCGAGGGGTTGCCGGGGTTGGTGGCAACCTTGGCGGTCTCTCCTACCGCCGTCTATCGCTTTGCGGACGACGTGCCCATCTCCATCGTCGCCCTCGTGCTGTCTTCTCCCAACATGGCCGGTGAGCATCTGAACTTCTTGTCCGCACTGTCGATGGTGCTGCAATCCACGCGCACGCGTGATGCGTTGCGCACTGCCCCCGATGCCGGCGCGGTGCTGCGCCTGGTGCAGGAATACATTCCGCGTCTCTAGGGGAACTTTGCGCAAGTTTGTGCAAGTTGCCTCACTGCGGGGTCGGGATCGCTATCGGAAGCGAGCTCATGGCACGCGGTCTCTCCCCACCTTTGTCGCGGCCGATTCCGACCCCGATTCCGCCCCCGATCTGGTTGCAGTGCTACTTGTGCAGAGGTTTCCCTAGCGGTGATCTGGGCTCCCGGGCCAAGGGGCAAGGTTGTCTTACAGCCGTGCCTGGGGCTGGGCTCGGAGATTAGGGACTGGTGAAATCCAAGCAGACCCAAGCCCCGAGCCACCAGCCCCGAGCCCCGCATCTTGGTTTTGACACAGGCTAGTGCGACGCTGGCTACTTTTTGCGACTGCTCTTCGGCCGGGACTTTCCTTGCTTGTCAAAGTATCCCTGCAGGCCCTTGGCGAGGCCCGCCAAGTTGGG
>CAZGSN010000194.1:0-6006 GCA_964528465.1 uncultured Binatia bacterium (SeqCode) | reverse complement strand
GACTTCGGCCTGCTGGTGGATGTCGACGTGCCGTGGATCCCGAAGCTCGCCCGCGAAAACCCGGATACCTGGTGGGCTCACGTCGATGTGGATACGGTGAAAAAGGACTTCCCGATGTGGAGCTTTCCCGGGCATCTGCGGGTGCAGGCGGACAGCTACCGGGTACTCGCACGCCTGTTGGAGGTCATGCGAGCGAGGGCCGACGCCGCCTACCGCGGCGAGGCACAGGCGCGGCTCAAGGTCCTGTCCGAACGGCGCGAGGCCGCACACGCCACAGCCCGCGCCGCGGCCCGCCCCGGTAACCTGGGCAGGATCGACCCCGCGCATGTCGCCGCGGAACTCTCTCGCGTCATGGACGAGGATGACATCCTGGTGCACGAGACCATCACCAACATCATTCCAGTGCTCACCCAGATCCGCCGCAACAAGCCCGGAACGGTACTCGGCAACGGCGGCGGAGGACTGGGTTTCGGCGGCGGCGTGGCGCTGGGCGCCAAGCTCGCCCATCCCGATCGCAAGGTGTTTCACGTTACCGGCGACGGCAGCTTTATTTTCTCGGGTCCGACCGCGCTCTACATGGTGGCGAGACAGCAGGGCCTTCCGATCTTCACGGTCGTGCTGGACAACTGTGGATGGGGCGCGGTGAAGAACGCCACGCGGCGCGTCTATCCCGCGGGCGCGGCACAGGCCGCCGGCGCCTATCAGTCCCTCCTCGGTGCGGACACGCATTACGAGAAAATCGCCGAGACCGTCGGCGCCTATGGCGAGCGCGTCGAGGATCCGGAGCAGCTGCGGCCCGCGCTCGCCCGCTGTCTCGTTGCGCTCGACGAAGGCCGCTCCGCCATCCTGGTCGCGCGCATCGAACCGGTCGAAGCCCTCACCACGCAGCAGGCAGTCGTGTGAACCCGGCGAACACCATGCACGTGCGCATGGAGGGCGAGGCCACGCGGCTCTTTCAGCCCGAGTACGGCCACTTCATCGACGGGCAGTGGGTGCCAGGGGAGACCGGTCGCACTATCGACCTGTTGAATCCGGCCACTGGATGTGTGCTCTTGCGCATTCAGGCTGGCAACGCCGTGGACGTGGAGCGCGCCGTGCAGGCCACCGCCCGCGCCTTCCCCAAGTGGTCGGCAACACCACCGGGCGAGCGCCAGCGCATCTTCCTCGAGATCGCCAACCGACTCAGGAAGCGCCTCGACGACTACGCCATGATGGAAACGCTCAATAACGGCAAGCAATGAAGAAACTAATGCGTTCTTTATTCAGCTACAACAGGATTATTACGGCGGCGCGCTGATGATCTTTATCGGGCTCGCCATCGCGCTGAGCGCGCGCCGACACCTATTGACAATACTCAAAATATAGATTCTAATTGGGAATATGGAAATGAGTGTTGCCTATGAGCCAACTAAAGACTGGAGCGCGTCGTGTTCAAGCCGTGGATCACGCGGTTCAGATACTGGACTGTTTCTTGGGCGGGGAGCAGACGTTAGGTCTGCGCGAGATCGCGGCCGAACTGAATCTGAACAAGAGCAGCGTCTACCGGCTGCTCGAGACCCTCGTTGTCGGCGGCCTGCTGGCCAAGGATCCATTCAGCCGGGGGTATACGTTGGGCATCAAGCTCGTCCAGCTGGCTCAGCGGCTTGGCACCCGGTTCGCCCTGACGGAAACCGCAATGCCCCTGCTGCAGCGACTGCGGGACGAGACCGGCGAGACTGCGGCCCTGCACGTCCGGATCGCCGCCCAGCGGCTTTGCGTGGCGCAGCTGCCCAGTTCCCAACCCGTGCGCATGATGCTCGAGATGGATCGCCCATACCCTTTGGTGCACGGCGCCGCTGGCAAGGTGTTTCTAGCCTATCTTCCCTCTGCAAGCATCCATGCGTTGCTGGCAGAGCTGTCACCGGAGGCGGGAGAAGCACTGGAGCACGAACTTCCTACGATTCGCCAGGAGGGCTATGCCATCAGTCGAGGCGAGGTCATCGCCGATACCACGTCAATCTGTGCGGCGGTTCTCAGTCGTACCGGCGAGCCAGCGGCTGCCTTGGGAATCCACGGTCCCGCCTACCGAATTCCGAAGGCCGCAATTCCCGGTCTGGCGAAACAGGTGCTGGACGTCGCCGCGGATTTGGGCCGCTTGCTACCGCCATAAACCGTAAATCCCTGTCCTCGCTGCTCAGACGCGTGCAGTGAGGTGACATGGTGCAATATTCCACCCGATTGACAGCGGCCGCGGCAGAGCGGCTGGTGGATTGTGGCCTGTGGGACCGCACTACCATGCCTGCGGCATGTGACCGGTTCGCCGCCGAATACCCAACGACGACAGCCCTGACGGACACGGAACGTCACTACACCTGGCAAGAATTAAAAACCGTCAGCGACGGCTTGGCCGCCGCTCTAGTCCGGCTTGGTCTGAAGCGCGGCGAGCGGGTGTTGGTGCAGGTGCCGGGCGGCTCGATGGACGTGGTCCTGCGCTTAGCTCTCAAGAAGGCCGGCGTCCTGGGCGCGTATGCTCCCGTTCAGTGGAGGGAGATCGAACTGGCCGACGCCCTGTGCCGGCTCAAACCCGCCGCCGTGATCATGCCGCTGCATTTCAAGGACACTGCGCCAGGCGCGCTGTTAGAGCGGCTGCAGGTCGGTGTGCCGGAGCTTCGGTACCGCATCTGCCTGGAAACCGCTCCTTCATCCGGCTGGGTAGCACTGCCTGAGCTGCTGGCTCATCGCGCCACCCCGGCGGAGTTGGAGACCCTCCGCCAGTTCCAAGTCCGCTTCGACGAGGTTTCGAACATCACGGCCTCCAGCGGCAGTACCGGCCTGCCGAAGCTTTGCGCTTGGCCAGAGGCTGCACAGTTGGCACTGGCTCGCGGCATCGCGGACCGACTGCAATTAACACCCGCCGACAACGTAGGGATCTTTTGTCCGATCGCGGGCGGCGGAGGCTTGATGCTATGGGTCTGCAGTGGCCTCGTCCCCTGCAAATACACGATCGCCGACGACTACGAACCCGAGGTGCTCTTATCGCTGATCGAGCGGGAGCGGATAACGGTGGTCGCCACAGTGCCGGTGATTCTCGCCCGCTTGGCGCAGGCAGCAGGTGTGCAGCGCTACGACTTGCGCTCGCTGCGCGCCATCCGGGTGGGCGCGGCCGCCGCCAACCCGGCGCTGCTCCGGCTCGCGGAGGAGCGGCTGGGCTGCGTGGTGGTACAGGCAGCCGGCACCATGGAGATGGGCTGTTTCGCTCAGGTCGGTCTAGACGAACCGCCAACCATACGCCACGGCGGCACCGTAGGCCGACCGTTGCTGGGCAGCCGGGTCCGGCTGGTGGACGACGAGGGTATGCCGCTACCGCCGGACCAAGTGGGAGAGTTGCAAGTTTGGGCTGCCTTTGCCGCTGTGGGCTACGTCGGGGACGGATCTCTCCCGATCCAAGGCTGGGACCCCGATGACTTTACGTGCTGGTTCACCACTGGAGATCTGGCGCACCGCGATGCTACTGGTCGCATCTGCATCGTCGGTCGACGCAAGGAGATGATCAACCGGGGCGGCCTCAAGGTATTTCCATTGGAGGTGGAAAGGGTGATTGCCCGGCATCCTTCGGTAGAGGAGGCGGCCGTGACCGGCGTAGCGGACCCGGTCTACGGTGAGGTGCCCTGGGCATTTGTGTTGCTCCGAACCGGCGCCCAGGCAGAGCCGGAGGAACTGGAACAGCACGTGCGGAAAGCGGGCCTCGCCTTGTTCAAGATCCCGGCCCGATTTGTCGTCGTTGACGAGCTGCCTCGGGTGGGCGGCACCAAGGTGGCCAAACGTGAGTTGCTGGCCAAATACACTACAGACGCCTTCACGGGCAAGGTGGCGGAACGAACGTCAGGAGGAAGTTTATGAGCGCAGTTAAGAACGAATCGGTACGCGTGAAGAACATCGACGTCCTAGTGATCGGCGGGGGCATCGGTGCGGTGGTGGCGGCGCTGAAGGCCAAAGAATCGGGCGCAGAATCCGTCGTCCTGGTGGACAAGGGCGCAGTGGGCAAATCCGGCAACAGCGCCTTTGCTGCAGGAGTGATGCACGTTTTCTTCCCCGGCGAGGATGACCTTGACGATCGGGTGCGGCGCCTGACCCGCTCGCTTGGGTATCTGGCCAGGCAGGACATGATCCGCGACCACTTGCAGGACAGCTTCCGCCTGGTGGAGGACATGCAACGCTGGGGGGTGGATTTTGTCAAGGACGGCGACGTTGGCGGCAAGATCAAGCGGGTGCGCGGCCGGGGTCAGTACGGCGTGATCACCTTTTTCAGTACGCAACTAATGGACGCGCTGCGGCAAGCCGCCCAGGCTGCTGGCGTGCGGCAAGTCAACCGGGTCCACGTCACCGACCTGCTGAGTCGGGATGGCCGGGTGGTGGGGGCGGCAGGGTTTCATACCCGCAGTGCCGACTGGTACGTCTTCGAGGCCAAGTCAACAATCATTGCCACGGGCAGCACTTGGTACAAAGGAATCTGTCCTGGCCATAGGGACACATCGGGCGACGGTTTCGGCATGGCCCTGCGGGCCGGAGCTGAACTGACGGGCAATGATAACGACATGACCGCCAACGCCATGCCCGCGCGAATCGACGCTGGGCCGGGGATGAACAAGTTCGTAGGCGAGGGCGGCATCTTCGTCAACCGGCACGGCGAGCGTTTCATGGAAAATTACAACCCGACGCTAAAGGAACGTAGCGGCCTGGGCCTCTTGACCGCGTTCTTCGCCATTGAGGCGAAACTGGGCAATACGCCCATCTACTTGGACCTGCGCAAACTCGGCCCCGATAGCATGGACCGACTTTACCAAGTCATACCGCTGCCCATGCGTATGTTCGAGAGCGTAGGCGCCATACAGAACGGCCGGTTCGTCGACCGCATCGAATGGTCCTCCGCCGCTCCCGTTGGTCGGCCCGGCATCTGGGTGGAGCGGGACATGCGAACCAGTCTGCCCGGCCTCTGGGCCTGCGGTGAAGCGGCTACAGCGGCGGCAGTGGTTACGGGGCTGGCAGCAGCGGGTACTTCAGGCGACCGGGCCGGCCGAGACGCGGCGGGCTATGCCCGTTCTATAGACAGCCTGCGTCCCCTCCCAGAACAGGAGGCAGCCCTGCGTGCATTTGCATATGCGCCGCTGGAGCGGAACTCCGGGGTTGAACCCGACACGGTGGTCTTGGCGGTCCAGGATAACGTGATTCCTTATGACATACTGTTCATGCGCCACGCCGATCGGCTGGCCCGCGCCCGGCAGAACATTGAGGCGGTTCAGGCTGAACTGGTCCCCGCACTCAAAGCCCACGACCCCCATTATCTGCGTATGGCCCACGAGGCAATGAGTCTCGCGCTGACGGCGGAATTGCACCTGAAGAGCGCCGAAATGCGAACCGAAAGCCGAGTGGCCCTGAGGGAAGACTATCCGCTCACGGATAACGACAACTGGCTCAAGTGGATCATCATCCGGCAGCAACCCGGCGGGTTGGAGTTTTCGACCCGCGACGTACCGGTGCACAACTACCCGATCCAGCCCAAATCCGGTAAGCAGTTAGCTTATCCGTGGCAGCGGGCCCTAGATACGGGCAAGGTCAAGTTCAACTCGGAGGGGCTGATCTAATGGGTATCCGCCATATCAATCATCAGCGTTGTACGGGATGCAGCGTCTGCGTAGAGATCTGCCCCATGGACGTGATTCACATCGACGAACGGAGCAATAGGGCCGTGGTCCGCTACCTCCGGGACTGTCAGAGCTGCTTCCTGTGCGAGGTCGAGTGCCCAGAGGACGCCATCGCTGTGGTGGCGCGTTTCGAGCGCCGCGTTCCAATCGCCTGGTAGGCGAAACCCAGATTTCCTACCGGAGATGACGCGGATCTCGGAGGCTATGAAGAGAATCGGGGTGCCGCTCAAGTGGTGCCCACACAACTCTAGGAGGTTTTGATTATGACTTACTACGCAGCAGAGTTCCTTTCACGCATTACCGCCCCGTGCGTAAAGGGCTGCCC
>CAZGSN010000193.1:0-18869 GCA_964528465.1 uncultured Binatia bacterium (SeqCode) | reverse complement strand
CCTCGTGGCCGCAACTAAATTCGCTCGATCAGATAGCCGATACGTACCGATGGTCCGCGCTCGATTGAGCAGGCCGCGCAGGCTGTAGACTGTAGACCGTAGGCTGTAGGTCGGAGAAACCGCGGAGGTCGGAGAAGAGTCTTTGCCACAAGGACGCGTCGCATCGAGAATCTGTGCGCGGCGCGACGAAATCAGGAGATAGTAGATCAGGACAGGCGCGCCCCCGCGGCGCATGAGCCGGATTGCCCGCCCAAGCGATTTGGCGTGCAAAGCCCATCGACTTGGAGGACCGACGGGACATCCTCACGTCACACCGGCGCACCGGTGAACTGGCGCACCGGGTACCTTCGAAGTGCACCTTCGCCGTTTGACAGATGTCGTGTTGCCTCGTACAGGTCGCCCATGGCACGCGCGCGAGCGGCTGTTGGCAAGATCTCAAAGCAAACCACGCGGCGGCGGTCGGGCGTCGATCCGGTTACGATGGAAATTATCCGTGGCGCTATGGAGACCATTGCCTACGAGATGGCGATGCATGTTTCGCTCACCGCGACGACGCCGATCCTCAATCAGTCGAACGAGCGCAACGCCACCATTCTTGATGCCAACGGTGCCCTGGCCGCGCTGAGTGTGGGCATTCCACAGTTCATGCTGAGTTCAACACTGCCGGTGCGCTTTGCTCTCGAGTTCTTCGGACCCGGCGGCCTTTACGATGGGGATGTGCTGGTCGCCAACGACCCGTACCACGGCGGTGGTCACCTGCCCGACTACAACATCTTTGCACCGGTGTTCTCCGAGGGGAGAATGGTGCTGATCGCCTCGATTCAATGCCACCACGCTGATACCGGCGGAGCAATGCCTGGCGGCTACAACGTCGATGCCCGCGACATCTGGGCCGAGGGGGTTCGCTTTCCGGCGCTGAAGATCTTCGAGAAGGGCGTCGAACGCCGCGATGTGGTCTACATGATGAAGACCAACAATCGCACGCCAACCTTTCTCGGCGACCTGCGCGCCCAGATCGGTGCCGCGCAACTGGGCGTGCGCCGGCTCAAGGAAGTCGTGCAACGCTTTGGTGCCGACGCCGTGCGTGCCGCAACCCGGCACATGATCGACTTTGCCGCGCGCCGCTTCCGCGAGGAGGTGCGGCAGTGGCGCGATGGCGTGTACGAGTCGGATGTCTTCGTCGACCAGGACCCCAAAGGCAACAAGGACATCCACATCCATTGCAAGGTCAGCGTCGAAGGAAGCTCGTTGACCGTCGACTTCACCGGCTCAGACACGCGCGATGGCCTGGCCGCATACTCCACCTTCGGCAACACGCGTGGTTACGTCGTGGCGCAGATTGCGTCGATGATGGACCCGTCCATCCCCAAGAATGAAGGCTTCTTCAACTCGATCCACCTGATCGTGCCACCTGGATGCTGCTTGAATCCGCCGCCGGAAAAGTCGGTGGCCGCGGGCACACACCACCCGGGAACCGAAGTTGGCGAAGCCATCGCAAAGGCCTTGGAACAGGTGATCCCGGAGCGTTGCTGTCCGCAGATCTACAAGATGGGCATGCCGACCGTGATCTTCGGCAAGCATCCTAAGACAGGGGCGCTGTTCATCGATCACTCGGTCGATACCTTCGGCGCCTACTGCGGCGCGGTGCACGGGCAGGATGGCTGGGGGGCGATGAACGTCAGTTTCGGGAACCTCATTCGCGCCACCGCCGAAATCAATGAGAGCATTTTCCCGGTGCGTCACATTGCCCGCGACTACGCGACCGACACTGGCGGCGCGGGTAAGTGGCGTGGCTGTCCCGGCACTCTGTATGTCAAAGAAATCTGTGCCCCGGCACAGATCTACACCTACGTCGTCGGCAAGAAGTACCCGATGCCGGGAATCGCCGGAGGCAAGGATGGCGCCCCTAACCAATTGCGGCTCAATGTTGGTGGGCCGAGGGAGCACGAGGTCGAGTCCACCGCTTTCTACGTCGATCACGCTCCCGGCGAGCGCTACGCCTATCGCTATGGCGGCGGCGGCGGTTGGGGCGATCCCCTTGAACGCGATCCGCAGCAGGTCCTGGAAGATGTCCTCGATGAGTATGTATCTGTAGAAGGCGCACGTCGTGACTACGGGGTGGTCTTACGCGGAACACTCAAGGCCTTGGACTTACAGGTGGACAGCCGAGCTACTCGGGTTTTGCGCGATTCGATACGAAGCAAGCGGCTACCTTTCCACCCCGCAACGCGATAATGGCGAGGGCTATGGACAAGGCTCCCCACCCGCGAGATCGCCAAGCGCCCGGTATTTTGGGAGCATCAAGCGCGAGCATGGCGGCAATGCGCCTCATCGAAGCAACCGTCCCCGCTCTGATCGCCGTGTATCAGTTTGGTTCGAGCGCTCGTAATCAAGTGCGCTCCGACAGCGATGTCGATCTTGCGGTGCTCAGCGCCGCCTGCGTAGGTCCTAGAGTTCGTTTCGAGTTGCAAGAGCAGCTTGCCCGGACTCTTCAGACAGATGTGGACCTTGTCGATCTGCGCGCGGTGTCGACGGTGATGCGCATGCAGGTCCTCAGCACCGGCCGCGTGCTTGTCGACTTGGACCGCAACACCCGCGAGGCGTTCGAGATGTATGTTTACTCCGACTACGCACGATTGAACGAGGAGCGGGCGCCGATTCTGCAGCGCATCCGCGAAGAAGGTAGCGTCTATGGCCGATGATGTCTGCCTCAATAAGGCCGCCATCATTGAGCGCTGCACGCGCCGGGTACGCGAAGAATTCCGTCTCGCCGGCGACGACCTTGCGCACGACCTAACGCGTCAGGACTCCATCGTTCTGAACATTCAGCGGGCTTGCGAGGCGGCAATTGATCTAGCCATGCATCTCGTTAGCCAACGCCGCTTGGGGGTTCCCCAGGAATCGCGTCAGGCCTTCGATCTCTTGTGCGAGGCAAACGTGTTGTCGGCAGACTTGGCTGAGCGCCTGAGCCGCATGGTGGGTTTCCGCAACATTGCGGTGCACGACTATCAAAAGCTCGACCTCGAGATTGTGCGAAGCATCGTGACGGACCACCTTAGGGATTTCACGGATTTCACAAAGGTCGTCCTGAGTGAGAAATCCAGCGCCTGATTGAGCGGCCGAGCCTGGCCACGACACAGACACCACATGACGTTTCGCATTGGCATCGACGTTGGGGGGACGTTTACCGACTTGGTGCTCGTCGGCCCGAACGGCGAACTGAGGCTGTGTAAGAGTCCTACCACCCCTGACGATCAGTCGCTGGGAGTCCTCTCGGGCATCGAACAACTTGCCAATGCCGAGGGGCTATCGCTTGCTGGCTTGCTGGAGAAGACGGCGAGCATCGTGCACGGCACCACCACGGCCGACAACACGCTGATCGAAATGAACGGCGCCTTGACCGGCTTGCTCACCTCGCAGGGGCACCGCGATGAAATCGAGCTGCGCCGCGGATTCAAGGAGAACATCTGGGACCCAGCGCTGCCCCCACCGCTACCTATTGCCCAGCGCCGCCGGCGCATTGGTGTTCCGGAGCGTTTGGACTTTGAGGGTCGCGTGCTTGTGCCGTTGGACGAGGACGCTGTGCGTGCCGCCCTGGACCGCTTGCAGCAGCTTGGTTGTGAGTCTCTCGCCGTGGTCTTCCTGTTTTCTTTCCTCAACCCAACCCACGAACTGCGAGTGCGCGAGATTGCTGCGGAGGAGTGCCCTGGCCTACCGCTTTCGCTGTCGCACGAAGTCATGCCGGCAGCGCCTGAGTTCGAACGTACCAGCACGACGCTGGTCAATGCCTACGTGGCTCCCAAGATCCAGCGCTACCTATCGCATCTCGTCGAGCGCCTACGGCGCAGTGGCTACCGGCACGAGCTGCGGGTGATGCAGTCCAACGGCGGCATCATGACACCGGAGTATGTGTACAAGCGTCCGGTTACGGTTCTAGGCTCCGGGCCTGCCGGTGGCGTGGTGGCGGCATGCGCGGTGGCCAATAAGGCCAAGGCAGAGAGCTTTGTCTGCGCCGACATGGGCGGGACAAGCTACGACGTGGCCCTGATCCGCGGCGGCCATCCTCAGATCAAATCGGGATGGAACTGGCAGCACCGTTACTTGATTGGGATACCGATGGTGGATGTGCAGTCCATGGGCGCCGGTGGCGGCTCGATCGCGTCGGTCGTGGCGGGCTCGCTGCAGGTCGGACCAAAGAGCGCTGGCGCTCGTCCCGGTCCGATTTGTTACGGGCGCGGTGGTCAGGAGGTCACGGTAACCGATGCAAACCTGTTGCTCGGTTATCTGAACCCGGGAGAGTTCTGCGCCGGCACTATGCAGTTGCGCAAAGATGGCGTGGCCGACGCCGTGCAGAGGCAAATTGCGCGGCCGCTTGGGATGAAGATCGAGGAGGCCGCTTACGGTGTCTATCGCCTAGTGAACGCCAACATGGCCGACGCCATTCGACGCGTGGCGGCGCAACGTGGCGTGGATCCGCGCACACTGACGATGGTCGTGTATGGCGGCAATGGTCCCCTCCATGCTGCCGCGCAAGCTAGGGAACTTGGCATCAAGCGAGTGTTGATTCCCAAGCTGTCGCCGGCGCTGTCTGCACTTGGCCTTCTCCTATCCGATCCCGTTGTCGATGAAGTGCGCGCCTACATTTCGCCAATCGAACAGCTCAGGCTCGACTACGCGAACACCTTACTTGCGGAGATGGAGGCCGCGGCGCGGCAGTCTCTCGGACCACGCTTCACCGGGCGTCGCCTACAGCTCCGTCGTTTCGCGCACCTGTGCTACCCAGGGCAGACCTTCGACATGGCGGTACCAATACCCTCACGAGGCGTGCTCAGCACGCGCACGCTGCGCACCATCACCGACGAGTTTCACCGCCTGCACGAGGAACTCCACACTTATGCCGCACGCGAGGAGAAACCGATTCTGCGAAGCCTTCGCGTCACTGCTGTAGGATTGATCGACAAACCGTCACTGCCACGCACGGAGAACGGGCGTGGCCGGCCACCTTGTAAGGGCCATCGGCTAGTATGGTTCGACGGCAAGCGCGTCGACACGGCAATCTACGATGGCCCGCGATTCCTTGGTGGCCAGAGCGTGCGCGGGCCAGCCATCATCGAGGAGCCGTTCACTACTATCGTCGTCCATCCCGACCAGCGCCTTAGGCTCGACACCTTCGGGAACTACGAAATCCAAGTTTCCTGTTAGGCGCGCGGCAGAGTTCGCCTCACAACCTGCAGAAGCTTCTCGTGGAAGATATCGCCGTGCTCGCGGTGCATGAAATGGCCGCCGGGCATGCGTACCACTTCGTAGGCACCCGTGAAGCAGCTTGCGGCGCGCTCATAGGCGGAGGCAGTAACTATGTCCGAGTCGCCGGCGAAGCAGACCGTGGGCACTTGAATCTTCACGCGGTGCGAAGGCGGTTGCCATGGCCGTAGAGCGCGGTAGTAGCCAAGCGCGGCGTTCAGGCAGGCGCGATCGCGAAAGATGCTCTTGACCGCATCGGTCTCCCCGGGGGGAACTTGCCACTGCGGTGACCAGCGCTGCACCAACTCGTCGATGTAGGCGAAATTGTCGTTGGGGACCCAGTCCACAGCCCGGCGCTGACTCAAGGCAAAGAAGTGCCGTACCGCCCAGATCAAAGAAGGCGTCGGCTTCATCGATGCCGGATGCGGGATGGCCAAGGTCACCAACAGGCGGATGGAAGCGGGAGATAGCGCTGCAGCAGAATAAGCAGCGCTGGCGCCCCAGTCGTGACCAACCACCACCGCCGGCTCACCTCCGAGCGCTTGGATCAACGCAACAAGATCTCGTCCCAAAGCGTCCGAATCGAACTGCTCGACAGCGGGAACCTCTGTCGGCGCATAGCCGCGAGTAAAGGGGGCCACCGCGCGGAAGCCTGCCCCTGCCAGCACGGACCGCGTGCTGTCCCACGAATAGGCCGTGTCGGGAAATCCATGGACCAGCAAGACCAACGGCCCGCTTCCAGATTCGAGATACCCAAAGCGAAGGCCGTTGGCCTCGATGCTCTTCACACTGTTAGCCGACATGAAGACGACTTAGGTTGCGTCCCGGCGTACGGCAACCCGGCCTCACGGCACAAGGAGAGCAGTTCGTTGGTCAGGGACCCAGATCCGACCCAAGCGCCGGATCTGGGCGGGAAATCGTCGCTTGTGAAGGTAAACAGGGGTGTGGTAGCCGGATCGTATCTTGTGGTTGATAAGCGGCTCAGAATGCATGTCTCTGCGCATTTTTCACGATCGGCCTGGACACTACGCGATTGTCTGTTGCTCGCCTGGATGCTCGTGCTGGTGGGTTGTTGTATCAGCCCGTTACCCCTACTGGCGCAGCAGCCGTGCGCTATCGACTGCGACGGAGACGCCACAATCACAGCGATGGAACTGCGCGGCGCGCTCGAGTCAGTCCTCGCGGGCGGGCTAGTTAGCCTTGCGTGCGACACGCTCGATCACGACCAGGATGGCTCGCTTACTGTCGAAGACCTCATTGCGGCGGCCACGGGCAGCTCCCTCGGCTGTGCCATTCGGCTTACGCCTACCCCCAGCCCAACCCCAAGCTCCAGCCCAGGGTATACGGAAAGCCCCACGCCGACTGGCCTTCCCACGTCCACTGCTGCCGCTACCGCTCCCCCAACCTTCACACAGACCTTTTCCCCCACATCGGAAACAACGCCATCACCAACAGCGACCGGCAGCCCATCGCCACAGGAGAGCGCTTCGCCGAGTCTAACGCCGACACGGACTGCAACCCCTCCTCCGACCATAACCCGCACCGTCACGCCTTCGCGGACGCCCACAATTCCGACGGCAACGCGACCACCCACGATGACTCCAACCGAAACCAGCACGCGCACGCCAACCAGTACGCGCTCCGTCACCCAAACCTTGACGCGCACGGTCAGCCGCACACCTACCAGCACGCGCACGCGCACCGACACGCCAACCGTCACCGTGACGGCCACCATCACCGTCACTGCAACACAAACGACGACGCGCACTCAGACGCCCACGCGCACTCCTTCCTTCACGCGGACCGTGTCGGTCACGCCGACCGTAACCGCAACTCGCACCGAGACACCGACTCCATCCCCGTCCAACACGCGTACACGTACGGCAAGCCCAACCACGACCGCTACTCCGTCAACGACGCGAACCCGGACGAGTACGGCCACCCCCACTCCGACACGCACCTCCACCGCGACGGCGTCGATCACCGCAACTCCAAGCATTACCTCCACGCCCACCTCGACGCATACACGAACTCAAACGCCGACCGCGACCGTAACGCCCACGCGCACGATCACGCCGACACCGAGCATCACTCCGACGCGAACCATTACGCCAACCCCAACGCAGACTCCGACACGCACCATAACTCCAACGAGGACCATCACTCCGACGCGCACGGTCACGCCCACGCCAACAGTCACGCGAACGCCTTCCCTGACGCCCACCAGGACGTTCACACCGACGGTGACGAACTCGCCGACGCCAACCCAAACAGCCACGCCCACGGCCACTCGTACCCCGACCTCCACGCGCACGGTGACGCCGACGCCCACCATCACCCCGACTCGAACCTCTTCCCCAACCTTCACCGAGACTCCGACGCGAACATCGACGCCGACCCGCACCCAGACTCCGACTCGCACCTACACGCGAACTTTCACCTCGACTCCGACGTCCACCTTCACCGCAACTTTTTCCGCTACGCCGAGTCGCACTCGCACCCGTACTCTGACGCCGACAGCAACTGCGACGGCGACCCGTACCCCAACCTCGACAGGAACGATTACGCCGACGCGGACGGCGACGAACACAAGGACGATCTCGCCGACACCGACGGTAACGCCGACACGGACAGAGACGCGAACGCGCACGGTGACGCCGACAGCAACGATTACCCCCACACCGACCGAGACGCGCACGCCAACACCCAGCCGTACGCCAACATTCACCCCCTCGGTGACTCACACAGGAACGGTAACGCCAACTCGGACAGAAACGGGGACGCGCACATCGACGCCAACCCCAACCATCACGCCAACGCGCACGGTCACACCAACCCGTACGTCGACCCCGACTCCCACCCAGACGCGCACACGCACCGACACACCAACGGTGACGATCACGCCAACGGCAACGGATACGCGCACCCCGACGCCGAGTCGTACGCGGACTTACACGCCCACCGTAACGCAGACCGGCACGATCACTCCCACGCGGACCAGCACGCCAACACGAACGCCAACGCGGACACCAACGATCTCCCCGACGCGCACGGATACGCCTACCCGCACCGCAACCCCGACGGCAACAATCACTCCAACCCGCACGCATACGCCCACGATTACGGTGACCCCGACTATCACATCGACACGAACCCCCTCACTGACGCGGACCCCAACATCTACTCCAACCGTGACTCATACCGGCACGGTTACGCCCACTCGCACCGACACCCCCACACGTACGTTCACGCCGACGCCCACGATTACCCCCACGCGCACCGAAACCCCGACGCGTACCGTGACGCGTACACGTACGGTTACGCCAACCGCTACGCTTACCCCCACCCGTACCAATACTTACACGCCGACGCCCACCCGTACCCCAAGTTCGACGCGAACTCCTTCTTCGACGCGCACCACCACGCCCACCCCGACGATTACAGCAACGCGGACGGAAACTCCGACCCGAACGCACACGCCGACGCGGAGCCCCACGCAGACTCATACGCTCACCCCAACGGAGACGGCAGTTTCGGGTCCGTGACTAGCGACAGGTGACCTTGGTCTCCGTCATCGCACAGATCGGCTCAATCAGGCTGCTGTGAAATGTAACGAGACCACACTGCGCGGCGTTGTACTCGTCCTCTCCACCCAAGACGGCAAGCAATTGGGGAGGCATGTCCGCTTCCTCGATTCGAAAGTCGGCGTGCGCGCCCCGGACCGTGAACCCGAACAAGCCAAACGCGCCGACGGCGAGGGACTTGTTGGCAACCACCACCTTGGTGATGCCACCAATGCTGCCGTCCCGATCCTTGTAGAGCCACTTGCTGCCCTTGCTGTTTACTTGCCAGCCGGCGGCCCCACGCGTCGGCGGGGCACCGCCGGGGATGACGCGCGTGTACAGCTCGACGCCGTTGGCGTCGAAGACGGTGAACGAAAAGCCATGCAGCAAAGGATCGATGGCAGGAATCAGCGGGCTGATCACGATCTCGCCCTTGAGAGCAATCTTCTCGTCGCCGTCCGGTGCGGCGTTGTTGGCAAGCTTGAGGCGCGCCG
The DNA here is from genome assembly GCA_964528465.1 of uncultured Binatia bacterium (SeqCode). Classification (GTDB taxonomy): domain Bacteria; phylum Desulfobacterota; class Binatia; order HRBIN30; family HRBIN30; genus CAZGSN01. Next base: position 9,571 of record CAZGSN010000193.1, on the reverse strand, counting down.
AGTGAATCGCGTTGCCGGCACAAACCGGCGTCGGGGTGCCGGCCGGCGGTGTGCGGGTCGGTGTGAGCGTAGGAGAATTCGTTGGCGTGATTGTCGGCGAATCAGTGGGTGTGTGTGTCGCCGTTTCCGTTGGCGACTGAGAAGGTGTCGAGGAAGGTGTCGCCGTGGTGGTGATGGTGGCGGTCGGCACACCTCCTAGCGGCGTCTCGGTAGGCGTGAAGGTAGAGGTCGATGTCGGCGTGATGCTTGGGCTGTGGGTTGGAGTCGAGGTCTCGGTGTGGGTAGGTGTGACGGTTGGAGTCTGTGTATCGGTTACACTCGGCGTCGCCGTTACGGTGGCTGTCGAAGTAGGCGTGTTGGTCGCTGTGCGAGTCGGCGTGACTGTCGCAGTGTGGGTCGGGGTTCGCGTAGGAGTGGAAGGAATACCGCCCGGCACATCGAGGGGATCGGCTGGATCACTTCCGGCGTCAAGCTCGGTGCGGTCGTGGAAGCCATCCAAATCGCGATCGATGCCGGCACGCACGCCGGAGCCGGGCGGAACACACGTATAGGTCAGCTCTTGGCCACTCGTGTTGGCAAGGTTGCGCAAGTCGGTATCGCTGATCAGCGCTTCGCTGGCGCGGTCACTACGAAAGCTCGTGGTTCCGGGCTGGTAGACCCAACCACGAGCCTCGCCAGCGACAGTGCCCTTGACGCTGAGATCGCATTCCTTCGCTCCCGGACTGCCCTTGAGTGTGAAGGCGGCGCTGGCGCGTTGGATCAGCAGTGTGATGCGTGCTCCGGCGGTCCCACTGTTGAGGTTGGTGAGAGTGATCTGCTGTCCCACGATCGGTGCAAAGTCGGTATCGAAAGCCAGCATGAACTGCTCCACCTGTCGGCGCTGGGTATCGCCGCCGTTGAAGCCGGTGCCGTTGAACGGCGCAGCCTGCTCGTTGAACACCGTCGCCTGGAAGAACCGGAACAGTGTGTCGGTGCTGCCGTCGTGCAAGAAGCCGAAGCCGCGAATTTGGTCACCCTTGGCGCCGTTATCGCCGGCGTTGAAGAAGCTGACACGTGGCATGCCGAACATACCGATCTTGGTGTAGAGGTTGCGCAGGTGGGGGACCTTCATGGTCTGCGGCTCATTCTCGAAGCTGGCATCGCCGTTGCCGCCGAAATGACCGTTGGGTGGATCGAGTGTGTGACAACCAACACAGTTGAAGCCCGCCTGCTCTCCCACAACGCCATCAAAGGAACTGGGGATACCGTCGCTGCGACGTGTCCCAGTCATAAAGCTCTTCCCGGCGTTCTGTGACGTGGTCAGACTGTTGTCGAGAGAGCGGATGGGATTGGGCGGCAGATACACCTGAAGGATGAAATCGGAAAACGCCTGCATGTCGCTCTCCGGCAACTGGCTATCGCGGCCCACCAGGCCCGGGAAGGCAACGCGGAAATTGCGGAAGGCAACGTCGGAGTCATAGACATTGCCGTTCTGGTTGGCGCGGTCGCCGCGCCAGTGCATGGCTCCGTGATTGACCATGCCGCGCAAAGTCTGTGTCGTCATCGGCCCTTTCATGGGGTGAAAGTTGTCGAAGTCGGTTGTTGCGCCGCCGAGCAAAGCCACAGCCTTGAGCTTGATCGTTAGCGGGTTGGGAATCTTGGTGTCGTCAGGATTGCCGAGATCCCAGGCCAAGCTGTCCAGGTCACCGAAGATGTGACAGCTCGAGCACGACGCCTCGCCGTTGCTCGACGTCAAGTTGGCGTCGTAGAGAAACTGCCGGCCATTGATGACGCTTGCCGGCTCCGGATTGTAGAGGGAGAGATGATCCACCTCGGTATTCGTATTGGTGTCGACCACGCCGATGCCGTTGTCGAAACGAGTCAGCACGTAGAGGCGCTGATGCGCGGCATCGAGAGCTAGCCCGCTGGGGCCACCGCCGCTGACGGAGATGTGATTGGCGCTGCTCGGCGTGAACGTGTCGTTTTCGAGCTGCGCGGTTTGGAAGATACCCACCTTGCTCGATCCGAAGGCCGCTACGTACAAGGTCGAACCATCGGCGCTCAGCACCATTCCCATCGGTGTTGCCAAGCTGTTGGCTTTTACCCCAGACGGTGCCGGACGTGCATTGTAGTCGATATGCTTGTTGAGATGGCGCGAGGTGACCGAGGACCCACTCAAAACACTGATGCGGTACTCTGCGAGATGGCCTTGCACGGTGCTGCCACCCAGAATGCCCGGGCCTTCGAAGCGAACGTGGTTGTTCGATTCGGCATTGCTCACATAGACGTTGCCCGACACCGGGTTGGTGGCCATGTTGAACAAGATGGTGCCGACGCCGGTATAGAACGAAGACTGTGCCAGCGTGTTGGCGTTGATCGCGAACACGTCCTTGTCGGGCAGGTTGAACTTTACCGCATTATCCCAGTTGCGGCCGCAAGCACTGCTCGGACAGTCGGCGTTGGTGGTACAGAAATGGCCAGCGTTACTGCCGCCCTGGCAGGCGCGATCCACCCAATGGCTGCCGTCCCACTTGACGATCAAACCCGTTTCGGGGCGCACGCTGTTGTCGGCGGCGCGGTGCGGTAAGGGCAGACCTCCGGGCAAGCCATTGGTGTTGAGTGTGCACGCACCTTCGACGGTGTTGGCATCGATATTGGCTTGTGTAGTCGGGCAGACCAGTCCCTCGTTGATGGCGGTGGTTCGGTTTCCGGAATGAAAAACAGCCGCGTACACGGTGTTGCCGTCGGGGCTCACAGTGAGCGCGCGTGGCGTGTCGCCGAACAGAGTCACCGGAGAGCCAACCACCGGTGTTCCGCCTAGCGACGTGCCTAGATTGGTTGCGTCGAATACCCAAACATCTGCGCGGCCAATGCCGGCGGTGATGTAGTCGTTAGGATTGATGGAGGTGTTCTGCCCGCGGTGCGCGCATGTAATGAAGGCGCGGCTGCCGCCGCTGCCGGCAAAGACAATGTCGCGAGGCTCGTCACCTACCAGCAACGTGCGGGTCACGCGCGGCGGTTCGGCGGACATGTCGACGATGCTGACACTGTCGGAGAGGTGGTTCACCACCCACACTTCGTTGTTGTTACGAGCCGCTACGGCGACGGGCTCCATGCCGACGACCACCGACGCGGAATGCGTCAGCCCCATGGCGCCGACGGAAAAGATCTCCAAGCGGTTATCCGGCGTGTTGACTGCAAACAGGCGACTGCCGTCGGGGGACAAAGCCAAGGGGCGGACTTGCCCACTCTCGAATTCCACGAAGGGTGCTGCAGAGGTCGCCGCCGCCGACAGCAATGTAGCCACAAGGGCGATGCAGGAAGAAAGCCGGGAAATCTGCTTCCTCAGGACGTGCGAGGGATACCTGCAAGCCGGTCCGCGCCTAAGGGCGATGCGTCGCGGCGAATTCACCTGCTCCGTGTGCGGCTTCCATTTCGGGGTGCTTGTAACCATCGTCACGTCCTCTCGATTGCTGCGGCTTGGCACCAACCATCCCCCATCTTCGATCGCAAGGAAAGAACCAAGTGGGCGAGGACTACTCTTGTGCCAAGAAGCGCCCGCGACCTACCACAACCGCGGCAACGGGGGGAGCTCGCTGCGCGAACGCGACAACGTCTCTCCCAACGTCGAGTACGTAGTCTGAGCGAGGCATGGGAAGCCGGGCGTTCAGAGTAATTGAGCATTGAGGAGAGCAGGGCTCCCACGACCGTCGTAGGGATGGGGCTGTTCCATTGCGTGCTTCTGCTGGAGGGCTGTTTCACACGCACAGCAAGCCTTCAGCCATAGAGGCACCTATTGTCACAGGTGCGAATCCGTTCCTGGGGTGTTTTGGTTCCTCGGTGGACACCGAAAACCGGCCAGTTGGAGTAGCGCGGTAAGACGTTGACGGGGCGAATGAGCGATAGCTCGTCGCCCGGGTTAACGACTGGGGGAAGCGCGCCAACGGTCTAAGGAGCAACACCTCGATACAGGATGCGTACAACCTCGCATGGAAGCTCGCGCGTCTCTTCGCGCGTGAGCACCGGCGTCTTGCCGCGCTTGATGACGTGGTTCGGTCCACGAACCGCGTGGGGGGCTCGCGTCCATCACCTGGCCGATGACGAGCTAGTCGCTGCTGGTGCTGCTCGACGCCGACGGTCGCCACTATGCCAACTGCGTCGCAGCTCTGAAGCAGCTTCCTGCTGCGGCGCTGCTCACGACATGGCCCTGCTTCACCGAAGCGATGTGCCTGCTGGGCTTAGTGGGGGGCTACTCGTATCAAGCTGCCGTGTGGAAGCTGCGCAGCGATAGGCGGCTGGTCGTGCACGACCTCACCGCCGCCGAAATCGATCGCATGGCGAAGCCAATGGAAAAGTAGGCCGACACGCCAATGGATTCGGCGGGTGCGTCGCTGGTCGCCGTCGCGGAAAGCCGGTCGACATCGCGTGTGTTCTCGGTCGATTCCGACTTTTCGAATCTACCCAATGAACCCGGAAAAAGCAGTTAGCAAGTGGCTGCGTCTCGAAACGCCTATCAGCTCCGAAAAATCGAGCTGTCAGGGGGGCAGACTAGCCCCCAAGTGGCCCCCAACGAAGACGACGGCTCGCAAGATGTTGATCTTGCGAGCGAAGGGAAGTGCGAAAGGGGGGACTTGAACCCCCACGGATGTTACTCCACAGGATCCTGAATCCTGCGCGTCTGCCATTCCGCCACTTTCGCGACTGAGGTGAGGCGCGGTCTTAGCCGTTGGTCGTGGGCGGGGTCAAGGCGATCTTGGCTTCTGCTACTCGCGACACTCAAAGATTCGGTATCGGGCCGGGATCAGTTGGCCGGGGTTGCTTGGACTCGCTGACGCGCGGGAGAGCCCTTGTGCTGGGTTGCTTTACTGCCATTCGCGCCGTGGCCTTTGCGTGGACGTCACTCGCCGCTTCTGGTACGCGGAGGCGCACATGCGTCGTGGAGGATGGATTACTCTCGCCGTTGGGATTGCGGCTCTGGCCGGGCTGGCAGTGCTACGCCTGCGAGACGATCCGCAAGGGATTGGGCCGACCACCAAGGTTAGCCGTGGCCGCATCGAGCGGGTGGTCATTGCCTCGGGCACGATCCAACCGGAGCATCTCGTCGATGTGCGGCCCAAGATTAGCGGTATCGTCGAACGCTTCCTCGTCGATGCCGGTGACCGTGTGCGCGCCGGCCAGGTGATAGCGCAGATTGATCGGGAGACGTTGGAATCCGCAGTGCGTGAGGCGCGTGCCGTCCTCAATGAAGCAGAAGTTGGCCGCGATCACGCGGCCTTAGAGATGCAACGGCGCAATACCCTGCTGAGCCGAGGCGTCGAGTCGAAGGATATCGTCGATCGAGTGCGGGCCGAGCATGCCCGCGCACAAGCTGTCGTCGAACGTGCGCGCGCTACCCTACAACGCCTCGAGCAGGAGCTTTCCTACGCAACCATCACCGCCCCTATCGACGGTGTCGTATTGCGTCGTGATCTGAATGCCGGGGCGGCCGCCGCGTCGGTTGCTTCCGTTGTCGGCGGCACGGTGTTGATGACCATTGCCGACATCACCGCCTTACACGTGCTCGGTGTCATCGACGAGAATGAGATCGCTCATGTGCGCGTGGGCATGCCAGCACGGATCCACACCGAGACCTATCCCGAACGCATGTTCCAAGGCCAAGTGCGCAAGATTGCTTCCATGGGCGACCGCAAGGACAACGTGACGTCCTTCAAAGTCGAGGTCACTGTGCTCGACGGTATCGACGCGCTGTGGCCGTTGATGTCAGCCGATGCCGACATCATCACGGAGGTGCACGACGATTCTCTTCTGATTCCGGAAACGGCACTGCTCTACGAAGGCGACGCCATTCTCGTGGAAGTGGTCGAACATGCATCCGAGCCGCGCTTGCTACGCCGTCCGGTGAAGACCGGCATTAACAACGCGGGGCAAGTGGAAATCAAGGAAGGAGTCCGCGAGGGCGAAGAGGTGAAGCTGCAATGACGGCGGCGCTCGGTGTCGCCGCGCGAAGCCGGGGCAGCGCTGCCACGGCTTCGCTTCTTCGTTTGCGCGGCGTTACCAAGACCTATGACAAGAACGAGGCTGCCGTGCGGGCGCTTGCCGGCATCGATTTGGACATCGGGGCCGGAGAGTACATCGGTGTCATGGGCCCATCGGGATCTGGCAAAACAACGCTGATGGACATCCTCGGCTGCCTGTCACGCCCAACCTCGGGCCTCTACGAGTTCAGCGGCGCGCGCGTGGATCAGCTCGACGAAGCCCAGCTCGCCACGTTGCGTGGCCAGCGCATCGGCTTCGTCTTCCAAGCCTTCAACCTATTGCCCCGCCTCAGTGCGGTGGAAAACGTGGAGCTGCCGTTGTTGTACCAACGCGTGGGGCGCAAGGAGCGGCGCCAGCGCGCTTTGCAGTTGCTCGACCGCGTAGGTCTGGGGCATCGCGCCGAGCACCAGCCCAGTGAACTCTCCGGTGGCGAGCGCCAACGTGTGGCCATTGCCCGCGCCCTGATCAACAGCCCACCCGTCATCCTTGCCGACGAGCCGACCGGTGCTCTCGACACCAATACCGGCAACACCATCCTCGATCTGTTGGAAGCCCTACATGTCGAAGGGCGCACCTTGATCGTGGTTACCCACGACCCGCGGATCGGTGGACGCGTGGAGCGCCTGCTGCGCCTGAAGGACGGCCTCGTGGTGGAGGACACGCGAGTGCGAACAACCCAGCTCTAGCGGACTGCGCCCGCATGCTTCTAACCATCATCCGCCAGTCCTTCGCCACCATGCGCACGCATCGTCGCTGGGCGGCCCTGACCATGTTCGGCGTCGTCTGGGGAACGGCGTCGGTAGTGCTCCTCGTTGGCTGGGGTGTCGGCATGCATCACATGATCGACAACGGCATTCAAAAGGTTGGTAAGAACCAACTCTTCGTCCTGCCCGGTCGCATCGGCGAAAGCTTGGGGGCAGCCGAGGAACGGCGCGTCTTGCACTTTGATCTGGAAGATGTCGAAGCGTTACGCGCGCGTGTGCACCGGGCCGACATCGTCAGCGCCGAGGTGTTCGAATGGGCGTATGCGCGTGCCGGCAACCGCAGTCGTAACATCGATCTGCACGGCATCGAGCCAAACCTGCGACACTTGCGCGAGGTGACGGTGGCCACGGGGCGATTTCTGACAGCCGAAGATCTCCGCATGCATCGCCGCGTCGTCGTTCTGGGGCACGTCGCCCGCGAGCGCCTGTTTGGGGCGCGCCCAGCCCTGGGGCAGTCTCTCCTCTTGCATGGTCAAACTTTTGCCGTGGTGGGAATTTTGAACCGTGTGGGCACCCAGCTTAGTCGCAATCGCAGTGAGGTGGACGAGCAACTGTGGATTCCCATTACCACGGCGATGACCTTGGCCGGTCGCGAGTCCGTCGACCTGATCGAGCTTCGCATCAAGGAGCGTCGCTTCAACGAAGACGCCAAGCGGGAAACGCGCGCCATCTTGGCGGAGCGCTTGCACGTATCGCCGCACGACGAGGAAGCTGTGTTCCTGATCAGCGCCATCGACATGCTCGCGACCTTCGACTCTGTCTTTGCCTTTCTGCAAGTCTTCTTGATCGTGTTGGCCGCCGGCACGCTTCTCATTGGCGGCATTGGGGTCATGAACATGATGCTGGTTTCCGTCGCCGAGCGTAGGCGTGAGATCGGCGTGCGCCTCGCTGTTGGTGCGCAACGCTCCCACGTGGTTGGTCAGTTCGTGACCGAGACTTTGGTAATCACCTTGTTCGGCGGGGTCATTGGCCTGTCGCTGGGGCTATTGGGGTGCCTGCTGTTGGGGCAGCTCCCCAAGGAAATGATTCCCTTGCCGGTGATCGTACCCGAGGTGGTCGCACTGGCGATCGTCATCACGGCAGCGGTTGGGTTGGTTTCTGGGGGCGGCCCGGCGTGGTTGGCAGCGCGCGTCGATCCGGCGGAATCTCTACGGAGCGGCTGATGTTGCTAGACCTACTCTCCGACTCCTGGCGCAACGTGCGTGGCCACTGGCTGCGGGTCCTACTCACCGGCTCGGGTATCGTGTGGGGTATTGCGCTGTTCGTCACATTGACGGCCACAGGCAACGGTTTCCGCCAGCACTATGAAGAGAAAATGGCCGTGATCGGGCGGAGGGTCATCTACACCTTTCCCGGTGTTGTCGATAAGGCCCAGGGAGGGAATCGTTCCGCGCGGCGCGTCGTCCTCGAGAAGGAAGACCCATCCCGCCTGCCTGCTTCGCCTCGCATCACGCGCTCGGCGGGTGAAGTGTGGAGTGGGCCGCGAGTTTTGAAGGGTGGTGGGCGAATCAAGGTGGTGTGGACATACGGCGTCGAGGCCGACTCTTCGCCGATCCGCAACTTCCAAGTTGCACGTGGCCGCTTCCTTTCTCCGGACGATGTACGTGGCCGTCGCCGCGTGCTGGTGTTGGGAGCCAAAGTGGAAGAACGACTATTCGGTCGCCGTTCCGCCGTCGGCAAGATCGTGCGCTTGGACGGATATCCCTTTCGAGTGGTCGGTGTCTCGGTAGCCAAGGGCGAGCAGCTTATGAACATGGGGCCGCGCGACGACGAGCAGGTGTTGATGCCGCTGAGCACGGCGCAAGCTTTGTTCACGGGCAGCAAGACGTTGAGTTACATGATTCACGAGCCGCCGACGCGCGCAGATGGCCCCGACTCCATCAAGCGAGTGCGAGCGCTGCTCGGGCCACACCACTATTTTGCGCCGAGCAACGAGCAGGCCCTGTCTTTCTTCAACGTTTCCGACGCCATCAAGCTAATCGAGGCCATCGGCGTGGCCCTGCAAGTGTTCCTCTCGGCGTGTGGGTTGATGACCATCATCGCCGGCGGTGTCGGCGTCATGAACATCATGTTGGTCGCGGTTGCGGAACGTACGCGCGAGATCGGATTGCGCAAGGCAGTAGGTGCCAGCGAGCGTGCTCTTTTTGCTCAGCTCCTAGCCGAGACGGTGCTGGTGACCGTCGTCGCCGGCGGCGTCGGCGTGGTCTTCAGTGCCGGCATCATCACGGGCCTATCGATGCTGCGGGCCTCTTCCTCCAACTCAGACTTGCTGGTGCCGTCGATTCAACTTTCTCCGGAGTTGACGCTGTTGGCATTCGCTGTCCTGGTTGCCGTCGGTGTGCTTGCTGGTATTGTCCCGGCGCAACGCGCCGCGCGCCTAGATCCGGCGGTGGCCTTGAGGCTCGAATGACCAAGCCAAGGACTAAGCCAATGATGCACCAGTACCGGTTGACCATCGCCTCCCTAGCTTTCCTGGCAACCGCCTGCGGGGGCTCACAGCCGCCGCCACCTCCTTTCCCCGAGCCGCCACGTGCCCCGATCGTCGAAGAAGAACTCAAGCCCGACGGCCGCGCTGACGTAACCATTCTCGACCTCAACGAAGAAGCTACCGCGGACAAGAAGAAGGTTGTCGTGAGTGGCACTCTCTTGAATCGCGGCACACGTGCCACGCGACGCATCATCGTCCATGTGCAGGCTCTTGATGCGAACGGCAAAGTCCTTGGAGAGACGCAAGCGTTCGCTACGCCGGAGGCAATCGAGACCGGCAACAGCGGCCGCTTCCGCGTCGAGAT
>CAZGSN010000192.1:0-28032 GCA_964528465.1 uncultured Binatia bacterium (SeqCode) | reverse complement strand
GCTTGCAGCCGCCCACTCGCGACTACTTCCCAGAACAGGGCCTTCCTTCCTAAGCCCGAAAAGCTCAGTTGGCTAGCTTTGCGCTTCGAGACGCCGCCATAACAGGGCGGCTCCTCAGCGCGAACGGTTGCTTGGGCTCAGTAAACAAATTTTCCGTTCAGCCTGAGGAGCGGCCATCAGTTCAGGCCGCGTCTCGAAGGCGGTTTTCAAGTGAGGCTGCGAGAACGTGGGTGATTGAACTGAGGTGTTCGGGATGAACGCGCATAAGTTGATACTGTCGAGGTTCGGTTAGATTGACTGCCGCCGGTCCTCGCCTAGCAGTGGCTTTGCCCGCCAATTCGCGTTTCCGATGGATGCGGGCCGAGGGCGGCCCGTCTCCAAAGAAGAATCCTCAATGTTCGTAAGCAGTGGAGACGCTGCGCCCTCGCGGCGCATCAGCCGGATTGCCTGCCCAATCCAATTGGCAGGCAAAGCCCCTAGCAGTACAAGTCGGGTGGGCACCCACTCTCGCCGACGCCATCGAAGGCTGGTGCCCTCTGTGCGCCGCGTTTCCCTAAGCCTACCCGCAGTACCGGAGTTGCCTCCGGGCCTAGACTTTGCCACGCCAGCGGCTGGAGCGTATTTGCTGCGTAGGGGATTCGGCCATGGCCACGGGGGGTTTGCTTGTGGCTTCCGGCGTCAATTGGTATTACCACTTGCTGAGAGTATGGGGGTATGGAGTTCCTTTGGGACGAACAGAACACAGCCCACTTGGCTCGCCATGGCATCCATCGCGAGCTTGCGGAAGGTATTTTCCGTGCTGCGGATCGGTCGCTGTTTGCGGCCGACGATGATCCTGGGCGGTTCATCGTGGAAGGCACCATAAGCGGCAGGACGTACCGGCTGGTGTTTGCGCTGTCGGGCCCAGAACTCATCTATCCGATAACGGCATTTCGAATCGCACACGAGCGACGGAGGAAGGAATGAAGCGCAAGACCTATCGTTCCGTGAAAGAACTGGTGACAAGCGAGCACGTGGCATTCACATCCCCACAGGAGTTGCGCGCCCACTTCTCCACAATCGCAGCAGACGCGGAGGAGCGTTTTGGGCCACACGTTTCCTTACGCCGTGGTCGCCCACCCAAGGGGGAGAAGGCGACGGGAACGGTGGGAAAGACCGTCAAACACACTGCGGAATTCTGGAAGCGGATGGGGATGAAGGCCAAGGCACGCGGGCTCACCCTACACGAGGCAATGCGCCAAGCTCTTGGCGAGTGGGTTGAAGATCGCTGAGCTTGAGATGTTCGGGACCATCCAAGCTAACACACACCCGCGGATCTGATCCGAAGATCTAAGACCTCAACCACGAAAAAACCTGGCCCGCCCGTGCTTGGCCAACGCATGACCCGAAAAATGCATCCCACCACAGAGAACACCGAGAGCCCAGCGCGGCCCAGCCGCAACCGAACTCTCGAGCTTGACCGACGTGGGGATTGATGCGCTCGTTCAGGCTCGATCAAGACCAGCCGCGCAGACTGTAGGCTGTAGACCGGAGGCCGTAGGTCGGAAACAGATGTTCAGGATAGCGATTGTTGCCGAACATCGCGCGGATACCGAACCTCGCAGCGAGAATTTGCGCGCGCCGACAAGAAACGAACGGGTTGTTGCACAGAGAGAACAGAGGGATTGTACTCCGCTCTGTTTCCTCTGTTTTCTCTTGTTCAATCCTTGTCCTTGGTTCCGGCCAGCGGCCGGGCTGGGTCATCTGCGGATCACCTCAGAATCCTGGAGGCCAGGAGGTCTGACCTTTGTACTCGACCGGTAACGGATGCTCGAGCTTGAAGGCGATTCCATTGAGCGTGAACTCCCTGGCAAGGCACTGTTGATAGGTAGATTTGGGCAGCCCAGGCCAAGTATCCGATGAACTTCGATCGCACAGCCAATGACTCGATTCGAAAGCTCGCTGAACTCTCTCTTCATGCTCCTCATGTCCTTCATGGTAGACCCTCCGTCCGCTTCTTGAGCACCGATGGCCGCTACCAACAAATTTGTCGCACACCCAACACGATCTTCCGCCACGGCACTCATGCTGTGCACCCGCACACCTCAATTCGACCGACCTGCATCGAATCCGCCGCAATATGCACGCGGTCTGTACACCCTGCACATCAGCTTTATCGCCTTGCACGTCGCCTGAGTCATGCTGCACATCAAACTCTATCGACACGCACGCCCTCTGTGCCTGTCCGCATATCGACTTCATCAATCAACGCCTCGTTTGCACCAAGCCGCACCTCACCTGCGCCGAGCCGCACATCGATTGCATCACCGCACGAGTCGTGGCGTCATGCCGCACGTCGTTCGACACAAGCAAGATTAGATCCGCACATCCCGACACCTCGATTGACACAACCGGAAGGCGAGCTGGCGATGGCGAACGGCCGACTTGTTCACCGCAAAACTGAGTCCCGCAAACCGCAGTTGACCGGCACGCCTTGCGAGCCGGCTGACGGAGATGACATCGAGCGTTTACGTCGTAATAACGTAATAACCAGTCGTCGACGCGACCGACGGCAACCGTGCGCCCTCGGCGCCGGGATGCCGGGTGGGTGGCCTGCATGATCCCGCGGGCACTCGATCTCGATCGAAGTGGGTGTCCAACGTTGTCCCTCCAACGTTGTCTCATTGACGCTAGCTATAGCTAACCCCAAGACTCCCAAACCCCTACGCAGCATCGCCGCCTGGCGCAGACGGCACCGAAGCGTCGCAGAAACTAGCCTCAACCGGACGGCGGCCGACGGGCCGCCGTCCGGGCGGTTCGCCTTCTCGGCGATTTCGATTTGAGAGCATGTCTAGCGACCGACGACGCTTCCGGCGGATCCACCAACCAATTAATCGAGATCCCTCGATCGATCTGCTCGTCGATTGCTTGTGGGTCGCAAATCCGCAACTCGAATCCTTTGACCTTGATCGCCGGTACCTTCAGGTCAGAAGGAAGCATGCGACCCAATACATCCAGCAGGCGATTGGTAGTACTTCCACCTGACGCAAGACTAAACGCGGCGTGGAACAGCACCTTTACTTGAATTGCTTGGATATCAAACTGGTTTCCAATGTCGCATGACTTCACCGATCCAAGCGATATAATGTCCCACATCTGCTGAAGAAACTCCCACGCGTTCGGGCGGGCGACCTTAATCCCTACATGCTCTCTCTCATTAAAATACTTTGGATCCTTATCCCCTCTTAGTGTCACCTTCTGGCTTTGTGCACCATTGAGTACTACGCCGGATTTGAACATCATCAAAGCTGAAAGCCTGTACTGGTTGCTAGTGTTCTCGCTCGCACGGCAAAACAAGCTCTTTAGTACCTGAAACGCAAAGTTGGCACTTCCGAAGGCGTCCTTGCTCCTCCTTTGATCGGAAGTACTTGTTTCACTATCATCCCTTGGAAGCCCGCTTGCTTTCTCAATTGCCCTGAGCAGCTCAAGCGCTTTGCTCACGTATGCGTTCTCAACTCCGAACTGAAAAAGGTCCTTCGCAAGCCCGCCTGCTGCTTTCTGGTGGAGTTCTGTTACGAACTCATGCCCACAGCCACCCTCCTGCGAACACCTCGCAAAAAATCTCGCGGCATGAAACCGCAAGCTGATCTGTGCATAAGGCGCCTGCTTCGCCTCGTCCACGATGCGATTAATTTTGCCGACAAAGGTATCCCACGAGTCCTTGTGCTTTGGATTGTCCAACAGTGATTTTCCAGGAAGAGTATCCAACCAGCTTTTCCACTGTCGCTCGCCTGAGTGGATCCCTGCGAACGCTTCCACTACGTCGCTCGGTTGTACATCGGAGCCTAACCATTTGCGTACTACGGTCTCTAGCGCCGTGTTACTCCATGCCGTCGCTAAGTCGTTTACAAGTGCTTCTTTCTCTTGAAGTAACACTTGATGAAGCAATGCCGGCGGCCATCCGGTATCCGACACCTTGACGACAACGCAGAATACAGGGCAGCTCCACAAGTAAATCGGCAAGACAAAGAATCCGGTAGCTCGATCCTCGGTCCGCCCGAACCACTGAGCTTCAGATTCTATAAACCGTCGGTCTGCATCGTTCAGGGAGAGTCGGTACTGCGCGACATCAACCTGTTGCACGATCGATGCGGGCACGTCTGCCAACATCGCATTAAAAATGCCAGGTGCGTACACTGGAGCCTCTTCTGGCTTAACTGCTCCTTCTGCGGGGACAGACTTCGCGTTCGGGCTGATCATCTGTTGCCAGACATCGAAAATCCCCTGAGACTGTGACGAGCGATCCTTCGTTCGAGGAACGCAACGAGCCCAAAGCGCACCGTTGCCCAGCGGGAGAATCGCTATCGGAAATAACTCTGCGTGAGGCAGGAACACCCCTTGTCCATCACGATCCTCACGGTGAAGCCCATCCCATAATTTAACGAGGAACTCGTACCACTCGTCATTCAACCGCTTCTGAACCGAATCAGACGGTGAAGGCCAACCTGGTTCGGGGATGTCGGTCGTGGCTTCGGCCAAATACAGATCATTAGTGGCCCATCCTGATTCATACTGTCCTCTGGCCGCTATCTGATAGCCGAAGGCTCGGAAGGTCTCCAAATAGGCGGTGGGTAGATCGGCGAACTGCTCAACACTCGCGAAATCGTTCGCGCACCAATCCATATCGTCGGTCTCGAGAGCACTCGTATGCCGCCAGCGCGCCGAGACCGTACGTCGCAACTTGTTAGGCTGGCGCACGATCGAAAATATCCCCTCCAACTCAAACCGACCGACGTTCTTACGGATGGCCGGCGAAAGAACAATTCCATCATTACTTGAATTGAACATCCCCAGCCACAAATGGGAAAAATCAAAGAGAACGTAGCGAGGCATCCCATCACCTTTGTTCTGGAGCCACCGTAGCCAAAAGCGCAATCCTCGTGCCCCGATGTGGGACAATGTGTTTCCCGTAAACAGGACAACACAGTCTGCCCATTTTCCCTCGAGGAACCCGCTCAAGTCGTTGTACATCTCGTCTGATTCCAGCGGTAGATCGCCCTGCCGTGATGGCGTCGGAAGCGCGATCCGTTTGAACGCAACACTTGCACCGTGGCCGCCTGTGTGCATGCGCTGAGAGGGGTCGACGCCAAAACACTTTAGTCGTGGATGCTCGTGGTGAATGACCGACAAGATCTCGCCGGTTCCGGCCCCAATATCAAGCACTCGATTCACCTCATGAAGTTCGGCGACTACGCTGGCTAGATAGATTCCCGCTTGTTTCTGCTTCGCCTCAAACGAATCCCAAAGATGCGATGTGAAGCAGTAGATATGATCGTAAAAGCTACGAGAAGGAACATCCCTTGACCCGTCGATAACAACATGGGCAGATCCAAAAAGGAACTCTTGTTTGGATCGGCTATCGCTGATGGGTTCACTTACAAAACTCAACAACACAACATCCGAGCATTTCCTCGCTGAGTGTTGACCCATGGCAAACGCGGTCTTTGCGCTAAGTATGGCATTTTCGCGATGTTCAAGGCCGCAGATGACGACTGTGGGTGAACCTGAAGCGGGGGAGTCCAGCAGCGCACCGATAAAGGTAGGGTGGTCCATGCACCCTAAGGACCATCGGTAGTCTTTGGTTTTGTGATAGACGCGAACCTCACCCCCGTGCCCCGGTCGCAGCCTCAAATATAGGGCTTCTTGGTCTTCGCCACGGTTAGGTGCACCCGGCTGAAGGACGCCCGTTGTGGTTGCGTGGGCAAATGCGTCAGCAGCGATCAGGTTAAATGTGGTTTCGTAGCGACTAGTCGCTTGACTGGAGATAGGCAAGGGCTCCAGTTCGAACTCTCTCTTCAGGGCTTTCGCGATAGCGCACGTTCCATCAAGCGAGGACGGATCAACCAGGTTAAGTAGTCGTGCCCCTTGATCACCCCTTACGTTAAGATCAGCCAGAAACTCGGCGAGCTGCTCGAAAGTAGAAACATAGTACCGAGCACTCCTGAAAGGTTCAGTAGCCATCTTCGATCCGCTACCATGGCGTCATGGTAGACAGCAAGGGGGACGCGCATCGGGTGAGCACCCAGGACACCAACTTCGAACAGCACAAGAAAATCAATCCGTTCGATGAGCTATCGATTCGTCGACCGACAACGCTGAGTCATTGAGCGTGCATATCCGAGACGCCGCTGTCCTGCGTGTCATAGCTCGATCTATGCGACGGCGGTGAATTTACCGAAACTGACCGCAGCCAGCTCGGCCAAACCGAGCCGTCTTCTTCGGCGTTTCACCACGTCAAGTAGTCGAGACCCTGAGAGATTCGGCTGATAGACGCTTGAAATTTGGTCTTATTGCCTACTTTCCGCACGTCGCGTCGGGAGTATGGAGGTAAAAAGCTTTGGTAGTGGTTCAGCTTTCGACTCCAAATTCGGAAGGGGGAATACCGAGTAGCTCAAGCACCACCCGCTGGGAGGTGGTGAGCGGATCCCAGAACGTTTTTACAAGCTTATCTGCGTCGAACAGGCGATGACGGCGCAAATTGGCGAAAAGGGCCAGGAGTTTGCCGGCCGTCGGCGCTTACGGCGGTCGGCGAAGAGAAATCAGCTTGCGCGGATTCGCCGACACTGGCCGGCCACCTCTGTTGACGGTGGCGCGCGTGAGCATCTGTCGTGTGAGCTCAGGTAGCTCCTCATACTCGTGGGGCTTGATCACATGGGAGTCGACGCGCACGAGATCAGATTTCAAGGAGCGGCGCGATGCGAGCTGTTTCGCGTTCATTGGCTTTGCTCATGCTGAACCCGAAAACGACAAACGAACCGCGGATGGACGCCGATGAACACGGATACAGACAGTAGCTACAAGAGCAAGAGGAGAAACGCTTGGGCTCTACGCCCGTCCACGGCTCTGTGCTTCTTGGTCTTGATCCGTTTCGCAAGCAGTCCGCGTCTATCCGCGTCCATCCGTGGTTCCAACTGATTTGTCCGGGCTGAACACGCGACGGTCTGCGCCACGTGGTGTGTAGCCTACAACCACCATCCGACCTGCGAGCCAGCCGTAGCAGACAACGCGGCGTTCGCCGTAGTTCTTGCGGGTGTCCTCGACCTCAAGCGTGATTCCCTCGAAGACCACGGCTGCGTCCTCAAAATCCAAGCCGCGCTCCGCTAACGTCTTCTTGCGTTCATACAGAGCGAAGCGGTGCACGTACTCGTACTCAGCGAGCTGTGCACGTACTCGTACACGATCTAAGCGACCGGGCGCGAGGCGCTCAAGCCGAAGCCGTGTACGAGTACGGGTAACGGGTAGGGACCGAAAGTCCGCGTCAGTCCACTAGGGACGCTTGCAGTGGATCACTGTCTCGCCCAGAGCCCGCGCTTCTGTACCCGAGCTTCTGTCTCCAGGGTCTTCAGTTGCTTGCGGTAGATGCACTTGAAGCGCGTCACTTGCGCAAGACCGCGGCGAACCAATTCCGCGTTGAAGAGGGTGCCGTCCTTGAGGAACACGTAGGCTAGCAAGCGATCGTAGCGGTCGCGGGGTTCGCGGACGTGATACACCAGACGTACCGCTTGTCCCGTCAGGGCCTGGCGTGTGAATGCCTGTGCGTCGGGGCCATAGGGTTCCGCACGCTGATCGCGATGGGCAACCTCGGGTGTATCGATGCAGCGCAAACGAACGTGGATGGCCTTTCGCCCCTTGCCGATTACGATGGTGTCTCCGTCGACAACCCTGTGGACGGTGGCAAGCACTTCCTGGGTTCGCACCGGGCGTGCCTGTGCTGTGCTGGCGGCGAGGTGGCAAGCGAGGAGTGCTGCTGCGCAAGCAAGCGCGCGGTTCCGACGCGCGCGTCTCTCAGTAGATTGACAATTCACCAGCAGGTCTCGTCTTCCAGCGGCGATGAAACCAGATCCATTGCTCGGGGTAGCGACGAATCATTTCGGCAATTGCATCGCTGCAGCGCTGCGTGTTGGTCACCTCATCGGCTTCGGCATCGTCGCTGTGGACGAGTTCGATATCGGGGAGCAACTCGACCCGGTGCCGTGCACTCTCGCCCTCGCGAACCAGGAACGCGGGAACAATAGGAGCCCCAGTGATTGCGGCCAGCCGCGCGGCGCCGGCTGTGGTGCAGGCGAGTTTGCCGAAGAGATTCACGAATACACCGTAGGCGTGGGTTTGGTTTTGATCTGAGGGCACCACCAGAAGTTCGTGCCGGCGCAGGACGCGAATGGCCTCCCGTGCCGCGGCTTTCTTGGCCAGCGACCGCGTGCCAGCTCGGCCGCGAATGGGGTCGATGATGGTGTCGATCAAGGGATTGCGCATCGGCCGGTGAATCAGGGTGACCGGATGGCCGAGCAGTCCATGGGCATAGGCGAACAACTCCCAGTTGCCGAAATGCGCTGTCAGGATGATCGCTCCGGTGTTGCGGGCAGCGTCCAGGCGAGCCCGCCAGTAGGCCTCGTCGGCGAAGCTTAGATGCTGATGGACGTCATCGCTGTGGAGGTCGGGCAGGTGACAAAATTCCACCGCCATGCGCCCTAGGTTGCGGCAACTGGCGCGCAGGATGCGACGGTGCTCGACGGCGGCTTTCTCGGGAAAGGCGATCCGTAGGTTGATCAAAGCGATGCGGCGATCACGGCTATCGAGCAAGTAGAGAAGCTCGCCAACCGCGGCACCTAGACGCAGCCCGGTGGCTAAGGGCAGCTTGCGCAAGAAGGCAATCAAACTGCGCAGGGCAATAGCCTGAAGGTGATAGGAAAGGGGCAAGGAAGGGTGATTGGCATCGGTGCCGCGAGAAGGACACATGCTAGCCACGATGCCGGTAAGTTAAGGAAGCCCATCCGCTGGAACCGCCACGTCCCGCGGTCTCGGGGGAGATGGCGAGGGTCCCAATCGTGATGTGCTTACTGGTAGGGACCGTCTTCCGCTGCAAAGAGCTTGCGTTCCTTCTCTTGCAGCTCGGCGTAGACCTTCTGGTCGATGTCGCGGTACTTTTCGAAGGCTTCGAGTACTTTGTCCTCGCAGCCCTCGGCCTTGGCGATTTCATCGAGCTTGTTACGCATCCAGGAGACGTGCCATTTCTCGTCTTTGGTGACCTCGCGCAAGACTTCCAAAGTTTCCGCATCCACGTCAGGGCGCGACGCATGCTCTTCGTACCGTTGCAAGGAGCGCTCTTCGACGACGACAGTTAGGGCGAGGATATCCACGAGGGTGCGCGGCACCACGCGCAGGCCGATACGGGTCTGATAGCCGTCGCCTACCTTGGCCGGAGTTCCCCCTATGTCGTGGATGCGCTTGGTCCACAACCAAGCGTGACGTGTTTCGTCGGCGAAATGCGCCGATAGCTTTACCTGCGAATCCGCATCTTCGAGATGCGACATCAAGCGATACAGGAGATTGGCGCCGCGCAACTCCGCATCGCGGTAGTAGTTGAACATCAACACCATTCGGGGGTCAGCAGCCATCACATCCTCCTCGGCAACAATGCACCGGGCCGCCCAAGTTAGCGGCCGTGCGCGGGTACTGTCCAGGGGAGTCGAAAGCTCAGCTCCGACGCTAACGCCGGATCTGGGGGTACGCGAGCGAAGGAACTCCTCGCGCCAAGGCGCAAAGCCGCAAAGGCAAGAGCTTGCGTCCTCTTCCAGATTTCCTTCGGACAGCACCTTTGCGTCGTGGCGCCTTGGCGCGAGAAATCCGCGAGCCGTCCTTGCATCGACTCAAAAACACCGGGGCCCTTCGAGACGGCGCTACGCGCCTCCTCAGGGCGAACGGAATTGTCGATAAACTCATTCGCCCTGGCCTTTGTCAGCGGGTTGCTAAGTCAAGCCGGCGCGTGCTCTCCGAGTCTACCGCGCCGCCTCAGACCACGCCGGCCTTCAGGAGGTCGTGGAGGTGGATGACGCCTGCCGGTTTGCCCTTGGCGTCGAGCACGAAGAGGGCGGTGATCTTGCCTTCCATCATGGCTACGGCGCGTTCGGCCAGAGCGGTGGCGGGAATTGTCTTGGGGTTGCGGGTCATCAGCTCCGCTGCGCGGGCGTCACGAATGTCGTCGATCCGTTCCATGGCTCGGCGCAGGTCGCCATCGGTGATTACCCCCACCAGCTTGCCGGTAGCGCTGATGACTCCGGTCAAACCGAGGCGTTTGCTGGTGATCTGCATGAGCACATCGCGAAATGGCGTGCGCAGTCCTACCAAGGGCACCGCCTCTCCTTGGTGCATCAGGTCGCCCACCTGCATCAAACGCCGGCCGAGTGCGCCGGCAGGGTGCAATACGGCAAAGTCCTGCGGGCTGAACCCTTTGCGCTCCAACAGTGCCACGGCCAGAGCATCCCCCAGCGCCAGCGCCACGGTGGTGCTGGCCGTTGGGGCGAGATTCATGGGGCAGGCTTCTTCGGCAACGCCCACATCGAGAACAACATCGGCAGCGCGGCCCAATGTCGATTGCGGATTCCCCGTCATTGCAATCAAAGGCAGGTCGAGGCGTTTGACGATTGGCAGCAGCCGCACTACCTCGGTCTCACCGCTCGTCGACAAGGCCAGCACCACGTCGCCACGGACAAACACGCCGGCGTCGCCGTGTAGGGCCTCTGCGGCGTGCAGAAATACCGCCGGGGTTCCGGTGCTGGTCAGGGTTGCTGCAATCTTGCGGCAAATGATGCCGGACTTGCCGAGGCCCATAACCACGACCTTGCCTTTGCATGCTTGCAGCAAGCCCACGGCGTGGTCGAAGCGGGCATCGAGCTTCTTAGCGGCCGCATCAATGGCACGCGCCTCGATCTCCAAGACCCGGCGTGCACGTCGTACGTTATCGCTGTTGTCTTGCCTGTTGCGAGGCGAAGGAGTGCGACTCATGCCTCTGCCTTGACGATGGCGTCGATGCGTTTCAACTCGCGCAGCAGCGTTTCTATCTCGTCGAGCCGATAGGAGTTGGGTCCGTCGCTCTTGGCATTGTCGGGGTCTTCATGGACTTCCAGAAAAACCGCATCGACGCCCACGGCCACGGCGGCGCGGGCGAGGCTGCGGATGAATTGACGTTGCCCACCCGAGGCGACCCCTTGCCCTCCCGGCAACTGTACGCTGTGGCCGGCGTCGTAGACGACCGGATAACCGCACTCCGCCATCACCGCCAAGCTGCGCATGTCGACGACGAGATTGTTGTATCCAAAACAGTAGCCACGTTCGGTGAGCAGCAACTGGTGATTGCCGGTGCTCGCCATCTTCTCGATCACCGGGCGCATGTCCCAGGGGGCAAGGAACTGGCCCTTCTTGACGTTGACCGGGTTCCCGGCGCGCGCCACGTCGAGCAGGAAGTCGGTCTGTCGGCACAGAAAGGCTGGAGTCTGCAAGATGTCGACGACTTGTGCCACCGCTTCGATTTGAGAGGACTCGTGAACATCGGTCAGTACCGGTACGCCGATCTCACGCTGTACGGTGGCGAGGATTTCCAGACCGCCATCCAGCCCCACACCACGAAATGAAGACAGGGAGGTGCGGTTCGCCTTGTCGAACGAAGATTTAAAAATGAAGGGTACGGCAACGCGCTCGGCGATGGCGCGCAAGGCCTGCGCATGGCGCAAGCAGTGGTCGCGACTCTCGATGACGCAGGGTCCGGCAATGAAGGCAAACGGGCGCCCGGCTCCGATGGCTACGGAGCCGACCGCCACCTCTCGGTTACTAGGCCGTTCAGGAAGTGTTCCCACGACATCCATCATCTTTCTTGCGCCAACAGCGGTCGACGTTCTCCCTAGCCCGATCGTTGGCCGGAACCAAAATAAGAGATTGAACAGGAGGCCACGGAGGGAACAGAGGAAGACTCGCAAGAAACTGAAAAGATTTTCTCTGTTTTCTCCGTTACCTCCTGTTGATTCGTCAGTTTTTCATGCGCGCTTCGCTCGCTTACGCCTCTGCGTTGGCTTCCTTTGTCTGCGCCGATCGCCTCCGGTGTCCGTCGTGCCGATTTTTGGGTAAAGCTCAGGGCTTTTGCCGGGATGACTTGCGGGGAGTGTCTTGTTGACGGCCAGCTATCCGTCATCCTAACGGGCGCCTGAGACGGCGCTGAGCAGCGGCCGCTTGGCTCCGGTCTTGTGCTGCAGCACGGCGCGGATGAAGCCCTTGAACATGGGGTGCGCTTCCGAGGGCCGCGACTTGAACTCGGGATGGAACTGGCTGGCTAGGAAGAACGGATGATCGGCGATCTCGATCACCTCGACCAGAGTCTCATCCGGTGACAGTCCACTCAGCACCAGGCCGTGCTTGGTCAGGAGAGGCCGGAACTCGTTGTTGACCTCGTAGCGGTGGCGATGGCGCTCGCTGATCTTGCGCTCGCCGTACAAGCGGTGCGCCAGCGACCCTTCGCGCAGCACGCAATCGTAGGCGCCCAAACGCATGGTCCCGCCCTTGCGAGATACGTTGCGTTGTTCGGTCATCATGTGGATCACCGGGAAGGAGGTGTGCTCGTCGACCTCGGTGGAGTTGGCGCGTTCGAGACCGCACACGTTGCGGGCAAACTCGATCACGGCCATTTGCATTCCGAAGCAAATGCCGAGAAAGGGCACCTTGGTCTCGCGTGCGTAGCGGACGGTTGCGATCTTGCCTTCCGTGCCGCGTGGTCCGAATCCCATCGGAACCAAAATGCCGTCGGCGCGTTCCACCTCGGCCGGCAAGCCATCTTCCTCGATCTTTTCGGAATCGACGTAGTCGATTTCCACCTTGCACTCGTTGGCGATGCCGCCGTGGACCAGCGACTCGTGCAGGCTCTTGTAGGAGTCGGCGAGGTTGGCGTACTTGCCGACCATGGCAATGCGAATGGTGTCCTTGGGTTGCTTGATGGTCTGCACCACCTTGACCCACCTGCTCAGGTTGGGTCCACCGGTCCACATGTTGAGCTTGTCGACGACGCGCTCATCGAGTCCTTCCTCGTGAAAGAGCAGGGGCACCTCGTAGATGCTGTCGCAATCGCGGGCGGTGATGACGCAGTTCTCGTCGACGTTGCAGAAGTGAGCAATCTTTTGCTTCAGCTTGCGGTCGAGCGGGCGATCGGTGCGGCAGAGCAAGAGGTCGGGCTGGATGCCAAGTCCGGTGAGTTCTTTGACGCTGTGCTGGGTCGGCTTGGTCTTCACTTCTCCGGCGGTGCTGATGAAGGGCACCAAGGTCAAGTGCAGGTAAAGGACGTTGTCGCGTCCGCGATCCCAGCGGAATTCGCGAATAGCTTCCAGAAAAGGCAGGCTCTCGATGTCTCCGACGGTGCCGCCAACCTCGCCAATACAAACGTCATAACCTTCGGCAGCTTCCAGGATGCGGCGCTTGATCTCGTCTGTGATGTGGGGGATCACCTGCACAGTGCCGCCGAGGTACTCACCATTACGCTCATTGGCGATGACTCGGTCGTACACCTGTCCGGTGGTGAAGTTGTTGCGCTGCGACATGCGTGTCGTCAGGAAACGTTCGTAGTGCCCAAGATCGAGGTCGGTCTCCGCCCCGTCGTCGGTGACGAACACCTCGCCGTGCTGGAACGGGCTCATGGTGCCTGGGTCGACGTTGATGTACGGGTCCATCTTGACGATGGTGACCTTCAAACCACGGCTCTCCAGCAGCGTGCCGATGGAAGCCGAGGCCAAGCCCTTTCCCAACGAAGAGACCACGCCACCGGTGACAAAAATGAACTTGGTTCGCCCTCTTTCCATAGCCATCGACCCCGCCTCCTTTTTCTCTTGTCGGTCCCTGTGCAGGCAAGCCTGCAACTCATTCCATTAGGCTACGTGCCCGCTGCAAATCTTCGGCAGTATCCACCTCGACCCCCAAGCTGTCTTGGGTCGTTGCCACCGCAATGCGAAATCCATGCTCCAGGGCTCGCAATTGCTCGAGCTTCTCGGCCCGTTCCAGGGGCGTCGGGGTAAGCTTGGCAAAGGCCAGAAGGAAATCGCGGCGATACACATACAGGCCAATGTGCTTGTAGCCTAGCCCCTCCTCGGGCTCGCCATCGCGCCAATACGGCAACGGGCTGCGCGAGAAGAACAGCGCATAGCCATCACGATCGGTGACGACCTTGACTACGTTCGGATTGTGCATCTCGGCTGCCGAACGCAGAGGAGTCTTCACCGTGGCCATGGGCAGGTGAGGGTCCTGGCGCATGCGATCGACGGCGGCGTTGAGCACCGCGGCGCGCAAGAACGGCAGGTCTCCCTGGACATTGACGATGATCGAAGCGTCTAGGGTCGCGGCAACCTCGGCAACGCGATCGGTGCCGGAGGGATGCGAAGCCGCAGTCATCACCACTTCGCCGCCAAAGCCGCGCACGCAATCGGCGATGCGTTTGTCGTCGGTTGCGACCAAGACTCGATCGACGGCAGCAATCTCTTGGGTGCGTTCATAGACGTGTTGGATCATCGGCTTGCCGGCGATGCTGGCAAGCGGCTTGCCGGGTAGACGCGTCGAATCGTAGCGCGCCGGGACGATGGCAATGACGTCGCTCATGCCTGTCTGCGGCTCCTTGAAACGCGAGGGGCGGGTGAGCAACCCGCCCCTACGAACGTCTTCTTGTCTTGATTGTTCCGTGCCATTCCGATGCTCCGTTTGTGGAGAACGACTACGGGAGGTCTTCCTATCAGAGTCTCGCAACACAAATCAAATTTCGCTTGCTGCCGATGCCGGGCCTCGATGAGCGATAGAGAAGGTCTGCCTCAGCCCGCATCGGATGGAGCCCCTGGCGGGGGTGTCCAATCAGTTCCCCAAACCCGTCGATTCGATGACTTGCGTATTCATAATCGCAGAGCTGCCGGACAACGACTTTGCCACTCGCTCCTATCTTTGCCGATCTAGGAAGTGTCGATCGGCGCTGAGACCGCCGAACCACGTCATGTCGTGTCCAACATGGATCTCGCCGCTCAGGCGGGGAAGCTTAGGCCAGTCCTTGTCTTTGTCGGGCTGGCACGAAGGAACGGGAGTGAGCGCGGTGCGAACTTCTTTGCCACCGAAACGGACCAGCGACAGACCGGGGCCGGCGCAATAATAGGGTTGCGACTCGATGTTTAGAGGCAGCCGGGTGCCTGGTGCCAGCCAGCGGTAGCGAGTGGCGGGCTCGTGTGCACGGCGAATTGTCACTACCGCGGGCTCTGCGCTGCCCGCGGTGTTTCCGAGCAGAGTCACGGGTCCACCGCTCGGGCTCCCAGCTCGGTAGTCAAAGCATCCGTGCTTGGCGCCTGGATCTGCGAGTGGAAGTGGGCAGGGAGATGCGGCTAGCGCTGCATTACTAGGGGGTAGCATCACTTGATGACCGACGCCGAACTGAACAATAACCTGGCCTGTCGATTGCAAAAAGATCTCTTCCTGGGCATCGAGCACGATTCCAGTCGACACCTTGTCTTTGTTTGCCACGGTAAATTGAAGGCGATCGTCGCCCCGCGAATCGGTGTCGGCCACGCCCGATTCCGCTTGCCTCTGGGGGTTAGGCAGGCTCGCGGTTGTCACCAACGATCGTGAAATCGGTTCCAAGACGCGTCCTACTACGGCAGCCAGGCTAAGCACCCCAAGCATGACGTAAATCGGTTGCGAATATCGCGGCGCCCCCCAAATCCGTAGCTTCAAGCGCTGCAAGAGCGGTGCGCTAACTCCAGTGCGCAGAAACGGCTCTATCCCAAGCCACAAGACCGGCAGGACAATACCGTAGAGAAGCGTGCCACCGTAGCCGTAAAAGATGACGTGCGCGACAGGGGAAGGTGCGCCTTCGACGGCGAGCGAGTCCCTCATCCAGTAGATCGCTGCGCACGGGATAACCACCGCGATTGTACCCAGAGCCGCAACGCGCAATCCGAGAATGCTGGCTATCAGGAACAAAATGACGGCAACTCCTGTGCCGCCAAAGGCGAGCAGCAAGTCTTGCAGCGATGTCGAGCCGCTATGGCCAGTACCTATTTCTCTGAGTTGATTACCAAGGTCGAACACCAGGGCTGCGACAGGGCGAAACACGCCGTCCACCAAGAGAACGACGCCTTGGTGGAGATCGTCCTCAAGAAACGAAACAACTGGGGCAGCGAGGGCAACGCAGGCTGCAAACCAGAGTAGCTGCCCCCTGTCCCAAGCAGCGGCCGCCTTCTGCATTCGGGCCTCGCTCGCCTCGTTGAGCCAGAACAAGCCACCAAGCCCGGCCGATAGAACCACCCAAAGCAGAATCCAAAAGACGGTGGTCATGCGTCATTACCCCCTATTGCTTCCTGCTGTGCGGCCAGCCCGTACGAGCAGCAATCTGACTCAGGTGAGGTGTCAGGCCCTTGAGCTGCGCAGCCGTCGAATGCATGTGCATTGGTTGTCCAGCCGATCTGCTTACTTTGCCAACAATTTACCGGTTCCGAGACATGGTCAACGAGAAGGGGGGGCGTCTGTGCAGACAGAAGCATCCACGGTCGGGTGGTGGAAAGGCACACCTTCGCGAACGCTTCGGTGTGCAAAGCCGGCTGAACTAAACCGCGTTGCACCGTATTGCTCCCCACGAAGCATCTATCGCAAGTGCAGGGGAAACGGCAAACGCAGTTGTTGAAGGGCAGGTGTTCTGGGTCCGGGGCGCTGGAGAGAGGGGGTGTCGACAACCAGACCAGCATTGGTTTCGGCCAAGGTGCCATCCTGTCCTGCGCGGGAATGGTCGCTGGCCGCCTAGCGGCGATCCCGCGCTGTCCGGGATGCATGTTTCAACATCGGAGGCCTTTCCCGGATTATCCAGTCTTGTCGTCTTGTTGAAGACAGCGATTCCGGACACGCCGCTAAGAGCCTCTGGCTGGTTTCGGGGCTGATGCGGATCTGCCAAAGCTGGGGTTACTTGCAGGCAAGCCTGTGGTAGAGCCCGCTGCGGTTGAGCATGGCTGGCAAACGCAGACAGCATCCGGGCGATGATTCTAGCGCGTCGCGTGCGCGATTGGATTCCGCCGGCTTCAAGAAGGCATTGGTGGCGGCGCTGGACGAGGAGGTTGGGTATCTTGCGACCCTCACCTTGGCGGAGGTCGTCGAGCCGCGTCTGGTACATGAGGCGATTGATGCCTGGAGCATGGGGTTTCTGGACCGCAAGCATGCCGTCGATCTGCTGGTCGCTGCCAACGATGTGGTGGTGAAGATCCTGCGCGATTCGGGGTTGACCCCGCAAGACCTCTTGGGTGCGCACAGTGCAAAGGAGGTGGAAGCGTTGCTGTTCGGCAACGGTGAGCTTTCGGAAGGTGCGGAGGGGTTTGTTGCCGACTTGATGCAGCAAGAATTCACGCGGCAACTGTTTACCGAGATCATCTTCACGTCGATTGTATCCTTCAATAAGAAGTTCAACCCGTTTGGCAGCTTCGCCATGCGTGCCATGGAAGATCAAATCAAGGGCTTCATCCGCTTGTTCATGCCCATGGTGCAGAGCCAAGCGGCGGCCTTTGCCGTCGACAACCAAGAGGCGTTGCAGGACCTTGCCACCAAGATGCTGCGCGAGGCCTGGCACCAGCCGCTGCACGATTTTGTGCGCGCTCCGTCTGCCAAGCGCCGCGCCGCTGCGACCGCGCTTCTGCGCCACGCCCTTGCCAACAGCTCCTTGGAGGAGTTGAGCCGCACCGCGGCACACGCGGTGTGGGACAGCATTTGTGACAGCTTTGGTAAGCGTACGCTGGGTGAGATCTTCGAACTTGATCGCCACAAGAGAAGCCTTGCG
This sequence comes from uncultured Binatia bacterium (SeqCode), assembly GCA_964528465.1. Classification (GTDB taxonomy): domain Bacteria; phylum Desulfobacterota; class Binatia; order HRBIN30; family HRBIN30; genus CAZGSN01. The sequence goes on along the minus strand of CAZGSN010000192.1, from coordinate 10,394 downwards.
GAGAAGGGCGCCGAGGTGATCCTGCCGTTTCTTGGCCACCCGGCAATTGCAGGCTTTCTCCATGAGCAGAGCATGTTGGCGACTGAGCCCGCGTCTTCGGAAAAGCCCTCGCGGCGGGTTGCACGACGCCCGGGGAAGTCCTCTGTTTCCTAGCGATCGTCGGGAGTTCATGTTTGCAATACGCGGTTCGCCAGCAACCACGCAATACAACAATCATGTCCGAAATCGAGATCAATTTTCTCTTGCCCTTGCCGGGTTGGCCGCGCGCGCGGTTGGGTTGCGAGTTCACCTATGAGAACGCCCGGCTCGAGGTGGAGGGGGCGACGGTCTTGCGTGCCGCGACTCGCAAGGAGCTTGAGCGTGGGGTTAGCGCGGTGCTGCTGCCCAGCGCGGCGATGATTCTCTTGCGCCTCGACGTATCGGAAGGGGGCGCTCCGCTGTGGCGCCTGAGTGTCGATGGCAAGCCGGCTCGTCGGGAAGACGAGCTGCGCGCCCGCCCGACGCGATCGGCATGGATACATGCGACCATTGCGCTCGCGGCATCGGCGGCTGGCTTCGTGGCCAGCTATCTGTACCTGCTGCGCGCCACGGCCGACGCTACAGGCTGGTCGTTGAAGATGGCGAATCACATGGCCGGCTGGCACCTGTTGCTGACCTTTACGTTGTTCCCCGCCTCCGTGTGGGGGCGTCGCGTCGGCATCCGTAGTGTGCAGTTCGTTAGCCTGGTCTTTTTCTTGATCCACGTGGGTATCGCACTGGCGAACCTCGGAAGTGCCGAGGGAGAGGGCCACCAAGGCGGCGGCATCGCCCTCTTCAATGCTTTGAGCGGGGTATTCTTCTTGATGTCTACGTTTTACGGCAACCGCGCCTGGCGGAACATGGACCCGGTAGAGGCCTTGCGGCAGGGGCGAGCCTACGGTTCAGCCGATACGTCCACTGGACGCGGCACTGTTTCCTGAACATGGCGTGCGCCATCGTGGCGGAAGTGTCCGATCGGAGTCGGGGTCGGAATCGGGATCGGAATCGATGCCTTTTCTGGCGGAGTACAGCAACTCTGCAGTGGCGGTATCTTTGATAGCGGTTCCGACGCTGCTGCTGCTTCGATACCGATGCCGATTCCGACCCCGATGCCGATTCGCCGCGCCGAACGTGAGCCTAGCGGTTTTGAGCCACCACGAACTGGGGCACGGAACTCCTCAGAAACTCCCAGCCCCGGCGCTAACGCCCACCATGGCCTTGCTGGACGAATCGTCCTGAAGCCCGCCCGGTTACCCCCGGACTGGCGCGTCTGATTTAGAGAACGCAGCACCCCACACCGGCGAACCGGCGCACCGCCAGATCCGGCAAGAATATCGACAACGCACTAGGGCGAGTGATAGACGCAAACCGATGCCAACATCATCCGCTCGTCGTCAATCCAGCGATCCGACGATCTATCCTGTGGAGGTGCGCGTGGGGGAAAGCATGCTGCAGCGGCGCATCGTCGAACTGTTGCGGCCACTCGTGGAGTGGTGGCTCAACGTCCGACGTGGTATCCGCGCCTTTGTTGGTGCGGACCAGTTCATCTACTGGCGGCAGTACGACCCGCACGCCACGGTCGCACCGGATGTCTACGTGATCCCTGGCGTCGATCCGAACTTGCAACCAAAGTCGTGGAAACTCTGGTTGGACAAGGTGGCGCCGAGCCTGGCCATAGAGCTGGTTTCGGATGAGTGGGAGAAGGACTACCGTGAAACCCCCGACAAGTACGATGAGATCGGGGTCGACGAACTCGTGGTGTTCGATCCCGACTGGCAAGCTCACGAAGAGCGCCTGCGCTGGCAGGTGTTTCGGCGGGTAGGGAAGCGCGGCCTGGTGCGCGTCGAAATCTCGCATCGAGACAGGGTCCGTCTACGTTCGATTCGCTGCTGGTTGCGGGTGGTCGGGGAGGGCCGAGATCAGCGGTTGCGCCTAGCCGAAGGCCCAGGCGGAGATGTTCTGGTGCCCACGGCAGAAGAACGCGCGGCAGTCTCGCAGCAGCGCGAGCAGGAAGCGCAGCAACGCGAACAGGCGGAGCGAGCTGCCAAGGAGGCGGAGCGGGCTGAGAAGGAGACGGCTTTGGCGCGCGTAAGAGCGTTGGAGGTCGAGCTGCAGCGTTTGGCGAAGAGAAATCAAACTTAACCTGCGGGCGCGCGGAGCACGCTACTCCTCTGGGGGCCGATCCATATGTACCCAGGCCCCACGCTCGCGAATGCGGCGAACCTCAACCGGCGTCTTGCGTGCACCTTGTCCGAAGGCCTCCAGTAGTTGGTTGGTGGCGTCGGCAATGATGTGGTCTCGGATGGTGGCGGTATCGTCTAGCTCACTGTCGAGAAAGAGTTCGACCTTGTCCAGGCTAGCCCCAGTACTCAGGAATAGGTCCATCATCGTCGGCATGTCCGCCCCGCGATTCGCTTGGAACTGCGCGAGTAGCTGAGCACAATCGCTACACGCCCGGCGCATCCATCCCGCGGCTTCGGCACAGTATCGGCAACGCATGGTGCAGCTCTACCTTTGCCGCGCCGCAAACGGAATGCCGCGATTGCAATCTTGGGGCAGCGGCCTAGCATCGTCGCGTGCGTTGGCTGTGGAACACGGCACTAGACCTTCTTTATCCGCCGCGCTGCTGTGGCTGTAATGCCGCCGTCGCCGCGCCGGAACTATGTTCACAATGCCTGGCTACGATTCCTGAGCCACAGTCGCCGATGTGCACCATCTGCGGCGTCCCTTTTGCAAGCCAGTCGGGAGACAATCATGTTTGTATTGCCTGCCTGCGCAAACCACCGCGCTTCGGACAGGCGCGTGCCTGCGCCACGTACGACGCTAGCGCCGCCGCCGAGCATCCGTTGAAGGTGATGCTGCAGCGCTACAAGTACAATCGCGATGTTAGCTTGGCCCCGGCCCTCGCTCGCTTGCTCTCCCGTCGTCTCGCTGATGCGTCTGGGTATGACCTCGTGATTCCGGTTCCGCTGCACCTAACCCGCCTACGCTGGCGGGGATTCAACCAGGCCCTGTTGTTGACTCGCTACCTCCCACCATCCGTTCGTGCTCGCGTCGACCCGCATGTTTTGTCCAGGGTTCGAGCTACTCGGCCGCAGGTCGAACTCGATCAAAGCGAGCGCGCCTCCAATGTGTCGGGTGCCTTTCAGGTTGCCGACAGAAGCCGTGTGCGCAACAAGCGAGTTTTGCTTCTCGACGATGTTCTGACCACGGGAGCCACGGTCGACGAATGTGCACGCGCCTTGCGCCGAGCCGGAGCACAATGCGTCGATGTCGTGGTTCTGGCTCGTGCCGTGCTGCGTTGAACGACTGAGCTGATGGAACGCGATCCAAGACCGAGACCTGAAACGGATCAGGCGAAATGGGACGAGCGCCATGCCAATACCCTTGGGGCGAGACCGCCCTCGCTGTTCCTGCACGACTGGGCTCACTTCCTGCGCGGGCGTGTTCTGGAGGTTGCCGCGGGTAGCGGACGCAACTCGCTCTTCCTGGGCCGCCGCGGCCTGCGCGTCGATGCCATCGATGTCTCGTTCACGGCCCTGGAGCGCTTGCACCAACAAGCCGCCGCAGAGCACTTGGGTATTCAATGTCTCCAGGCTGACTTGACCTGCTACCCCCTCCCTCCCCGAGTCTACGATGCCGTCGTCAACATCCGCTACCTGCAACGCAGTTTGTTCGAGCCCATTCGCCAAGCCCTGCGCCCAAACGGCATCGTGGTCTTCGAAACCTTTCTGATTGATCAACGTGCGCTCGGGCACCCCAAAAACCCAGAGTTCTTGCTTGCGCACGGAGAGCTGCGCGCCGCCTTCGCGGGCTTCGAGATCCTGCACTACTCCGAAGGTCTGGAAAAAACGGAGGGCGACCCAGCCCACCTCGCCCGCCTGGTTGCCCGCAAGGTCTAGAGCGGCGATAGGTCGATCATACTCGTCCTTTACGGTGTCGGCGGAGAAGGTTTGATCAAGGTAAGGTTCCTGATAGCCAGTGAGGAGAGCTGAATTCGGCCTGAGGCATCGCCCTCTCACGCGGCCGTCAGTGTTTGCACGCGAAGACCCGAAGGCGCGACGTGGGTAGGGTTGTCGACGCCCGACCTTGACTCCTTATTCTTCTCCCCTTCGCGTTCTTCGCGGCTTCGCGTGAGACTTTCCTTGGCGCCTCACCGCCGTTCCGCCAACGTCTCTGCGACCGGGCGACCACTATTGGTCTTCAAGGCACCGATCGCCAGCGCGACATGGATTCCCGGGCTCTCGAGAAGAGTCAGCAGGGTCGGCATGAAACCCTCGGGGGGCGCACCCATCGCCGCAACGAAGGTCTGCGCGGCGATGAACGTCACCGCCGACACCGACCCATAGTGCGCCGCGATCGCCGCCGAATCGGCTTCGCCGAAGCGTCCGACGTGACGGAGCACGAGGTACGACGTGATCGGTGCGAGGCAGCCGAGCAGCAAAGTTACCCCAGCCGGCGCCAAGGCGTCTGCAGCGAAGCGGATAGCCCGTATTAGCTGGGAGGTTGACGTAAGGCCCCTCGCTCCACGCTGTCACCGGCGCGGCTACTTTGCTTTCTTCAGTCCTGCACCGGCGAACTGGGTGCCGGCGCACCAGACCCCGGCGCACCGAGCCGTCCCCGAACCTCCGCACCCAAGCCCGCAGAAACCCAAGACCACCAATCGAATCCATGGCTGCCCCCAAACTCCGGCGCCACGGGTAGACCCCGGCCACCGCTCACGGCGTCAGCAGCTCTCCAACAGGAGAACCAACCTTTCTTGGAGCCCTGCCTCTGTTGCCTCCTGTTCGATCTTATTTCTGGCCCCAGCCAACGGCCGGGCTGGGCTCTTCCCCGGTGTCCTCGGTGCCTCTGGGGTTAAAAATTCTTTCACCAATGCGCTAGTTCCGCACGGTTCAACCAGCGGCAAACTGTTGCTTCAGCAGGTTGGTTTGTACCTTGTTCGCGGCGTTGCGCGGAAGCCTTGGCAGGAATTCGATGCGCCGCGGCTTCTTGAAGGCAGCGAGCCGTTGGCCGGCGAAGGCGATCAGCTCTTCCGGCAAGGGCGGGGTTGCTCCGCGGCAGACGATGACTGCCGTAACTTGCTCTCCCCACTTGGGATGCGGCGTGCCGATGACCGCGACATCGGCAACCTGCGGGTGCAGGCGCAGCACGTCCTCGACCTCGACCGGAGAGATATTCTCGCCGCCGCTGATGATCAGGTTCTTCACGCGACCGGTGATGTAAAAGTACCCGTCTTGGTCGCAACGCCCGAGATCTCCGGTGTGCAACCAGCCATCGCGAATTGCTGCGGCGGTAGCGGCTTTGTCTCGATAGTACCCCTGCATGACGGTTGGTCCGCCAATCACCAACTCGCCTTCCTCGCCGTCGCCGGCGAAGCTGCCGTCGCTGCGACGCACACGCAGCATCACGTACGGATTCGGCCGGCCAATCGTACCTTCGTGATCAAAGACGCTGGTGCCACGCGCCATGGTGACGCCGTTGGTAGACTCCGATTGCCCGTAGGCTTCAATCACCTCGGCGCCGACGAAGATTTTTGCCAGGTCGCGCTTCGCCGCCATTGGTGTTGCCGCACCACCCACGGTCACCTTCTTGACCGCTTGGCGTACCGCGGCCGGCACTGTGCGCAGTTGAATCACGTCGAACACCATGCCGGCGATCAGCGACACGTCGCTGACCGTGTAGCGAGCCACGGCTTCGAGCACCGCGTCGGTTTCGAACTTTTCCAGCAGCACGGCAGTGGACCCGTGCAGGATCCGGCAGAGCAAGTGGGATACAAAAACCGGCGTGTGGGTGAGTGGGCTCAAGCAAACGCCAACGCTGTCACCGCTGTCACCGCGTGCCGTGGAACAGGCAAGGCTTGACCACAGCAAGTTGCCGTGGCTGATCATTACGCCCTTGGGCACACCGGTGGTTCCCGAGGTATAGGCAAGAACGGCGAGATCCTGAGGCCGCGGATGCTGCGCGGTTGCCGGCTGCAGGGGCTGGCGGCGCGCCACGCGCGGACGCAGGGGTAGAGTCGGCTCGCAGGCAAACACGGGGATAGCAACGGTTGTGGCCGCGGCGCGCGCACTCTCGACGCGCGGCGGGTCGCATAGCAACGCAGTGCAGCGCGATTGTGTGAGTAGAGTGGTGACCTCATCCACCGAGGAGCGGACGCCAATGGGAACTGCGACAGCTCCCAGGCTCCAGACGGCGTAGGTCATCACCACCATGGCGGGCTCGTTCGCGGCGAAGATGGCGACATGAGTGCCGCGGCCGACTCCTTTGCGGCTGAGCCATTCGGCAAGATCCTGGGTTGCCTCCGCCAGAGCGCCGAAGGCGGTATGCGCGCCGCGAAAGCGAATGCCTCCCGCATTGCCGCGGCGGCGGGCTTGGAGGTGAAGGAAATCCAACGAGCTGGGAAGGAGAAGAGAGTTAGTTGGCATCATGCGGCATTCCGTGTGAGGGACAGGTAACGTTCGGCATCGTCTAGGCGTCCGCGTTTCGCCGCGCCTTGGGCTAGTACGCGACACTTTTCTTGCAGCATCTGTTGGGCCGCCTGGCGTTGTTGCATTGTTAGCTCGGCGTGCGTGAGCAGCTTGGTCAACGCGGCAACGCGAAAGCGGTCCATGCCCCAGTGTTGGCGGGACAACTGATCGGCATGACCGCCGCGTTTCATCAGCAGAGGCTGTGGGATGAGGCCAACCTCAGTGTGGCAGGTGATGCGCAGCCACAAGTCGTAGTCCTCGCATGCCGGCAAGCCTTCATCGAATCCGCCGACACGATCGAATAGGTTGCGTGTCATCATCACCGCCGACGGGCTCACCAAACAGCGCCGCAGGCTGGGCTCGAAGATCCATCCGTCTGGTTTACGGTGGTGGGCGCAAGGATTCACGCGCTTGCCGTTGCGCAACCACAATTCCTCGGTTTGGCAGATCTCCATTGCCGGATGAGCTCGCAGGTACTCGACTTGCGCTTGCAGCTTGCCAGGAAACCAGAGGTCGTCGGAATCGAGGAAGGCAATCAGGCTACCCTGGCTTTCGCGAACGCCACGATTGCGCGCGGCCGACACGCCGCGATTGGGAGTCGAGAACAAGCGAATGTGATCGCCAAACTCGCGTCGCAGCATCTCCGCGGTTCCATCGCGGGAGCCATCGTCGACAATCACCAGCTCGAAGGAGACGCCCTTCTGCCCGAGCACCGATACGGCAGCTTCCTTGACCCAGGCAGCACGGTTGAAGGTTGGCAGGATCACGCTCACCCTGATTCCCCCACCGTCGGTCCCGTGTGGTGCTGACGCTTCCGTAGGCTCGTGAGCTGGAATTGCTGAGTCGAACAGGGTGGGCTCCTCGGTGTTGGAGGCTTGCTCCTACCAGATTTCAAGACTCGCACAAACACTTGTTTGGGGGCTTGCACGGTTGCCAGTTCCGCGTATATGAACAGTTGTTCGTTAACGCAACTCTCAGCGAAAGGGCAACGCTCATGGCACGCGACTACAACCTCATCTCGGCCGACTCGCATATATTGGAGCCACCCCATGTGTGGACCCAGTACATGCCCAAGAAGTACCACGACAAGGTGCCGCGCGTGGTGCCGGATGGGGACGGCGGCGAGGCCTGGCAGTTTGCACCGGAAACTCCCCCGGCGCCTATCGGCATCTACGCCTCGGCTGGACGCAAGCACGACGAAGTTCGCTGGACGGGCGTTTCTTTTGCGAGCGCCAATCAGGGAAATTTCTCTGCGAAACCGCGCATGGAAGAGCAAGATGTCGACGGCGTTGACGCCGAGGTGTTGTTCGGTTCGGCGCGCATGATGAGCCATTTTTTCTCCGATCCCGACCCGGAATTTCAGATGGCTGGCGTGCAAGCGTACAACAACTGGCTGGCGGAAGACTTTGTGCGCGTGGCTCCGGATCGCTTCGTCGGGCTCGCCGCGATGCCGGCGCTCAACGTAGATGCGGCCATCAAGGAGATGGAACGTGGTCTGAAACTCGGCCTGAAGGGGGTTTGGCTCAACACCATGCCTAGCATGGGATCGGCGATTCGTCCGGAAGACGATAAGTTTTGGGATGCCTGCCAGTCGCTCAACGTTGCCGTGCACTTTCATGTGCGCGTGATGCGTCAGGTGGTGAAGCCCAAGCCGAAGGGTGTGCGCGGCGATGATCTCACGGGGTTGGCCACGGTTGGCGCTTCCAGCATGATTGTCGACATGCCGGAGATCATTGCTTCTGGAGTGCATGATCGATTCCCTCGGCTGACGTGGGTTGCAGTCGAGACCGGAGCCGGTTGGGTTCCATACATTCTCGAGCAAATGGATGACCGCTGGTGGCGCAACCGCAACTGGCTGCCGATCAAGCTCAAGCACGAACCTAGCTACTACTTTAAGCGCAACTGGCGCGTCGCTTTCATGATTGATCGCTACGCCATCCAAAATCGCCACAGCATTGGCGTCGACAACATGATGTGGTCGACCGACTACCCGCACCATGGTTGTGATTGGCCGGAGACGCGGCGTGTCGTCGATGAGATGTTCACCGGCGTGCCGGACGAGGAACGCCGCAAGATCTGCGCAGGAAACGCGGTGAAGCTCTACGGCCTCGGTGCCTAAGTCCGTCTACCCACGTTGGCCTACACCTCTTGCGTTGGAATGTGATCCGGAGGCGGCACAGGGAACGGAATAAGGCCTGAGCGGAGGTTAGGAACACCACCAAGGCACCAAGACACAAAGAAGAATCAGGTGAGAAGGGCGATCGCGGAAGTTTAGAGACCTCATTCTCCATGCGGTGAGTGTTGTTTTGGATCGAACCATGGAACCTCGCTCCTCTTGGTGGCTTCGTGTCTTGGTGGTGAAGTTTCTCTGTCAGTTTAGGCCTGTGGTGGTTCAGTTTGCCCGCGCGCGATAGGCTCGACCTGCCGGCGCGGGCTTTTTGTTGTAGGGAGGTCACGTGGAAAGCAAGCTTTCGCGATTGGATGCCACGGCGCAGGCGGAGCTGATCCGACTTGGTGAGGCCAAGCCGCTTGAGCTCGTCGACGCAGCGATAGCGCGCATCGAGCGTTACAACCCGCAGCTCAACGCGGTGATCACTACATGCTTCGACAAGGCTCGCGATCGAGCCCGCTCTGCAACACTTCCTGATGGTCCCTTTCGCGGGGTTCCCTTCCTCCTAAAAGACCTAGGGGCGCATTCGGCGGGGGATCCGTTCCATCTCGGCATGGCATTCCTCAAGCGCGCCGGTTGGGTGGAAAAGCAAGATACTTACTTGGCGCAACGCTTTGCTGATGCCGGTCTGATTTCCTTGGGGAAGACGAATACCCCGGAGCTGGGTTTGTTGCCCACCACGGAACCGGACGCGTACGGGCCTACCCGCAATCCTTGGGATCCTTCCCGTTCGCCGGGTGGTTCCAGCGGCGGCGCTGCTGCTGCGGTTGCTGCCGGCTTGGTGCCTGTGGCCCACGCTTCGGACGGTGGAGGGTCGATTCGAATTCCGGCGGCACACTGTGGCTTGGTTGGGCTGAAACCCTCGCGTGGTCGTATTTCCATGGGCCCGTTCGTGTCGGAAGGGTGGGGCGGCTTTTCGATGCAAGGGGTGGTGAGCCGTTCCGTGCGCGACAGCGCCGCCATGCTCGACGTCATGGCTGGCGCAATGCCTGGTGATCCTTACACCGCACCAACGCCGGCACGGGCCTTTCTCGCCGAGGTCACGACTGCACCCGGTCGTCTGCGGGTTGGCTGGTCGACGCGCAGCCCCTCCGGTGTTGCCGTGCACGCAGACTGTGTGGCCGCCGTGGAGCGTATGGCGAGCCTCCTCTGCGAACTCGGGCATCAGGTGGAGGAGGCTTCCCCGCCGGGTCTTTATGATCCTGCCATGGGTCGTTCCGTGGCCGTCATTATCGGCAGCAGCGCGGCGCGTGCTTTGCAGAATTGGGGAGAGAAGGTTGGCCGCGCAATCGAAGCCGAAGACGTGGAGCCAGCAACCTGGGCTTTCACCAGCCTGGCCCGACAACTTGGCTCGACAGACTATGTCGGCGCGGTGGAGCACATGCAGCGCAAGACGCGGGAACTGTCGGCCTGGTGGCATGAAGGCTTTGATCTGCTGCTGACGCCTACCGGCGCCGCGCCACCGCCGGTGCTGGGCTACTTTCGCACCTCGGACGACCCGTTCGATACCTTGGCCAAGGCCGCGGCCTCCAGCACCTTTACCTCGGTGTTTAACGCAACCGGGCAGCCGGCAATCTCGTTGCCTGTTCACCAGGGGGAGCACGGTCTGCCGATTGGCGTGCAACTCGTAGCTGCGTATGGCCGTGAAGACATTCTGATTCGGGTTGCAGCGCAGATAGAAGAGGTGACGCATTGGCAAGGGAGGAGCCCTGTTGTTCACGCTTGAGGGCCCGCCA
>CAZGSN010000191.1:0-4962 GCA_964528465.1 uncultured Binatia bacterium (SeqCode) | reverse complement strand
GGACCCGGCACTTGTTCAGATTGCCGATGCTTGGTGTGGAGGTGCGGGCGAGGGGGCCTATCACGCTTTGCTTGGACCGGGTGGCGTGGTGTCGGCGCGCGTGGTTCCGTATCGAGGTTTTGCCGACCCCGGCTGGATGCTTGCTGAGATTGCCCGCATCCACGAAGCGTTTGCGTTTCATTCACAATCGGAGGAGCCGTCCGATCACGTGGGCTCACTGTGCGAGTTGGTTTCGTATCTTTGGTTCAAGGAGGCGTACGCTCGTGAGTTGGGTGACGAGGATGCCGTGGGTCTGACTCGGGAGACGCGCGAGCACATCGTCAACACGTACCTCGCCCCGGTAGCCGCGGTAATGGCTGAGCGTCTGGAGGCTTGTGGTGCGAATGCGTGGAGCGCCGTGGCCAATTGCCTGGCGGCGAAGGTGCCGCCACCGCCGCCGCAGGTTCCTGGTATCGGAGGCACTGAGGATGCGTTTACCTGCGCTGCCTGCGTGGAAGGGGATTTGTCACTCCCGTAAGAGCGCTACTAGGACAGCGGAGCAACGAAGGAGTTGGAGATGAAGCTACGATTGCTTGTCGTTGGGTTGCTCATGGGACTGACCTCGGCGGCTCGCGCCGAGGTCGGCCTCGACAAGTTATCTTCTGAGTTGCCTGCCAATGTTTCCGTGGCGGCGAGTCTGCGTACCCGTTGGGAAATGTGGAACTGGTTCGAAGCCGGGGGCAGCAACAACGACTATGACTTCTTCGGCACGACACTGCGCGCGTCCACAAAATGGAAAAGCGACTGGGCCGACGTGATCGTGGAAGGGCAAAGCTCCGGCCTCATCGATTTACCAACGACGGCAAGCCTGCCGGCGCCGCAAGGCAACCTTGGCCTCGGTGGCAACTACTACCAGCAGACGCGTCGCCGCAACGATGCCTCGGTGTTTCTCAAGCAAGGCGCGTTGACGTGGAAAAAGCTCGGCGTGACCGGGCTCAGCCTGCGCGGTGGTCGCTTCGAGTTCTCGGAAGGCAACGAGGTGCTAAGCGGTGATGCCAGCGTCGACTGGATCAAGAACCAACGATTGTCGCAGCGTCTCATTGGTCCGTTTGCATGGGCTCACGTGGGGCGTGCCTTCGACGGCTTCTCCGCCTCGTACAATCACGCGCCCTTCAATGTCACGGCACTGCTTACGCATCCCACGGCCGGCGGCCTTGACCTCAACGGCATGCACACCTTGGACGATGTCGACCTTGCGTATGCGTCGACAACGTGGACGCAGCTTGCGGCGGCCCTCAACAGCGACGTACGTGCCTTCTACGTCTACTACGCCGACCGGCGTCATCAGACCAAGGTCGACAATCGTCCTCTCTCCGTGCGCAATCAGGCGGGCGAGCGGCAGGAGGATATTCAGATCCACAGCCTCGGGATGCATGCGCTTCATGTCGCGCCGACGGCGGCCGGACCCGTGGATGGCTTCGTGTGGGCTGTGGGACAGTTCGGGGATTGGGGCGGACTGAATCACGGAGCCTGGGCGTGGAGCACCGAGTTTGGGTGGCAGCCGGCCGTGGCCTGGAAGCCGTGGCTGCGTATCGGCTATGCGCGTACTTCGGGCGATGACGATCCTCGCGACGGTACTCATCACACGTTCTTCCAGATCTTGCCGACTGCCCGCGTCTACGCCTTCTCCACCTTCTACAACATGATGAACAGTGAAGATGCCTCGGTTGAGTTGTTGCTGCGGCCAATGCCGGGATTGTCAGCCCGCACCGAATGGCATCACTTGCGGCTGACCGAAGCGAACGACCTCTGGTATCAGGGCGCCGGCGCTACCATCGGCAATCGCAATCGACCGGAAGGATTCGGCTATTCCGGTCGGCCCTCCAACGGCTTCCGCGAGCTGTTCAGCGTCGTGCAAACATCGATCTCGTACGACTGGAACGCCTACCTCAACACCAACCTCTATTACGGGCACGCCTTTGGCGGCGAGATCGTCGACCGCATTTTCGATACCGATCAAGGCGACTACGGATATCTCGAATTCACCTTGAAGATTTGAGCTGTCCGCACGCTGTAGGCGTTCTTCTTCCTCCGCGAGAAGGGTATTGATGAGTTCGGACTGCGTACCCACTTTCCTAGCGCGCATCAGCTTGCGCAGACGCGCTTCCGAGATTCGGACCGAAACGGCTCGGGCGTCTCCCCTGCCGTACCTCCTTGTGAGACCGTATGCGTAGTCTCTGCTACATCGGCGGCTACACCACGACAAGGCAATACGGAATAGCTGGCATCGCGGGCCGCACCGCGTGATCTCGGTGATCGTGTCACGCCCCCGGGTGTCGGGATCATGGCGGAATCCACTGCACACACCTCGGCAACGCCGCTCCGCGGCTCGGTAATGAAAACTATGAGGGGGATAGAATCGACAGCCGGCGACGCGTGGTCGGGCCGTCTCGGCTTGCGCTCAGGCGAGAGCGCGCTTCGGCTTGGTTACCACCACCACCTCCTGCCCATTCACGCGCAGCGTGCGACGATCGGAAGGCGACTGCCGGCCGCCTTGCTTCTTCGCACGCGCTTCGCGCCACTTGCGAAGCATTTCCTTATCCGTGTCTTCGCTCTTGTTGAGCATACTGCCTCCTTTCAAACACGAGAGTCGTGAGTTCAGTGATTCACGAATGACTCGATCGACTTGGCTCGGCTGGGGTGCCGGAGCTTGCGTAACGCTTTGGCTTCGATCTGGCGAATACGTTCGCGGGTAACCGCAAAGCGCTGCCCGACCTCTTCGAGCGTGTAGTCGGATTTCTCGCCGATTCCAAAGCGCATGCGCAAGATCTGTTCTTCACGAGGGGTGAGGGTCGCCAAGACCTTGCGCGTCTGCTCTTCGAGGCTCGTGTACACGGCCGCGTCGGCGGGCGACACGGTCTGCCGATCTTCTACAAAATCGCCGAGGGAGCTTTCTTCCTCGTCGCCAATCGGTGTTTCCAGTGAAACCGGTTCCTTGACGATGCGCAGCACCTTGCGGACCTTGTCGAGCGGCATCTCCATCTTCGCCGCAATCTCTTCGGGCGTAGGTTCGCGGCCAAGCTGTTGCACGAGGTAGCGCGACGAGCGCACCACCTTATTGATGGTCTCAATCATGTGCACGGGAATGCGAATGGTGCGGGCTTGGTCGGCGATGGCGCGGCTCACCGACTGGCGAATCCACCAGGTGGCATACGTCGAGAACTTGTAGCCGCGCTGGTACTCGAATTTTTCCACCGCGCGCATCAGCCCGATGTTGCCCTCTTGCACCAGGTCGAGAAATCCCAGGCCGCGGTTGGTGTACCGCTTGGCAATACTCACCACGAGCCGCAGGTTGGCTTCGATCAACCGCTTCTTCCCGTCTTGCGCCTTGCTCTCGCCGCTACGGATGATCTTCAAGGCAACCGAGATGGCGTCGTAATCCATGCCTACTTCGCGCTCGACATCGCTGACACGCTTCTTGGCGTTGCGAATGTCTTCCACCATCTGCCGGGCATCTTCCACGCCCAGATGCAGTTTGCGGCTAGCGCTTGCGGCAGCGCGTGAGTCGTCGGATCGCAAGGCGCCGCCGCTGCGCAAGATTTCTCCGGCCGATTTGCCGCTACGGCGTTCGCTGTGGATAATGAAAATCTGCTGCTGCTCGATGAAGCGGAAAGCCATCTTGAGCTTCTCGACGATGGTGGTGATGTGACGGCGGCCGATCTCCAGCTCGTTGAGTGCCTTGTCGACGCGCTTCGCCAATAAAGCCGCTTTTCGTTCGGCATCGCGGGCAAGCCGTGGATGGCTACGCTTCTGGCGGGCCGTTTCGTCTGCGGCACGCCGGTCCTCGACAATCTTGCAGAACTTTTCGAGCTGTTTGAGGATCCTGCCGTCGGGCTCCGGCTCGACGACTTCTTCGGCCTCCCCATCGCTGGCCTCTTCCGGCTCGGCTTCTTCGTCCAACAGCTCGCGCTCGGAGACTTCGCCGGCCTTGATACGCTCAGTGAGGTCGAAGAGATACGAGATGGTGAAGGGCAGGGCGAGGACTTGCTCGCGCACCTCACGCTCTCCCGACTCGATCTGCTTGGCAATTTCGACCTCTTGCTCCCTTGTCAGGAGGGAGACCGCCCCCATTTCTTGCAGATACATACGGACCGGGTCCGACGTATCTTCCGCGAATTTGTCTTCGCGTTCTTCTTCGACTTCTTCTTCTTTGGCTATCGTGGGCTCGGCCACGGCGTCGACGGCTTCTACGTCGATCTCCCCGAGCATCGAAATCGCGCCATCGAGTTCATCGGAAGAATTCGACTCCCCGGTAAGGCCGTCCCCCATTTCTTCAAACGACGCGTCGCCTGACGGCACGGCCGACTTGGAAGGTCTCTTGTTGCGCGGCTCGCGCTTTCTCTCCATGCCCCTGCCCTTTATCGCCGAGAATCTAAGGCGCACCTGTGCCTAGCCGGAACAGCGGAAGTGTTCGCGAGGCGACGGGCTGCATTCAGTTTAGGAAAAAAACGCTTCAACTTGTTGACTCGGACGGAGCACTCGCACCGCTGAACGATGAGAACTTCAGCTCCCCCACCGACCCACGCCTTCGTGTTGGAAGGATAACGCACCAAACGCTTATCTTTGTTATTGCGGCGGTTTCTAGTTGCCACTTTCCACCTAGTCAAGACCTTTTCTCGGCCCGTGTGCGCTTCGCGGGTGGTTTTGGTGGCGCCGGCACAGGGACCTCGACAATGGTGGAACTCGTTGCCGGCAAAGCCGGAGGTGCTCCGAATTGCTTGAGCCCCTCGGCCAAGCGTCGCAGTCGCTGGGCCACGGCGTGGTGGATGGTCCCCTCTTCCTCGACGCTCCCTGCTCTGCAGCCGCTCAAGATCTCCAAGCCGGCATCGATGCTGCGGATCGGGTACAGATGGAACTTCCGTTCGCGAATGGCTTCCGTGACCTCCGGGCGCAACACCAAATTGTTCAAGTTCTGCGCCGGCA
>CAZGSN010000190.1:0-2806 GCA_964528465.1 uncultured Binatia bacterium (SeqCode) | reverse complement strand
GCACGGCGTCGTAAAACTTCTTGGAGGCATCGAGGTCGTTCGCCCCCACCATGGTATGACTGAACATGAGACTTGCTCCCTTCTTGAGATTGCCACGCGTTTGCCTCAGCCGCAGAGCTAGAGAAAGGGGACTGGAGGTGGGCTGGAGGGTGCCCGGTGCGTCAGTTCGCCACTCGCCGGGACAGTTCCCGACCCCGGGGACTGCCCCATCGGAAGCCCTCGGCGTCGGAATCGGTATCGGATCGGCATTGCATGCTCGGCTGACATTCTGGATAGCGGATCTCAGGTCCACCTCCAGCGCTTCCGCCAGCGCCTCGCGGTCGATGATTCGATAGCGCCGGCGCGGTGCCTGGATCTCGTGGTATCCCGCGGTCTCCCACTGGCGCGGATGAGCAACCATGCCGGCTCGCACCATGTTTAGGTCGACGTACACCAGGCAGCGCGCCAGATGGATGCCGCTCTCGACCGCCGTCGCATGATAGTTGTCCTCCCAATACGCGCCGTGTCGATCCTTGCGCCGGTTGTAGGCTTGCCCCAGACAGCCCTCGAACAACTGCATGCTGGCCGCGATCTCGCCCTTGCCGCGGTCGCGGACTATGAGATGCACGTGGTTAAGCTCTGCGTCCCGGCGTCTCTGCGGGACATCTTCAACGGTTGTTCCCAAGTCCCTCAGAAAACTTTGCACCTGTCGCCGCCGACTCCGATACCGATACCGATTCCGACCCCGATCAGCTTGCAGGGCTACATGGGCCGGCGCCAACAGTCTGCAAGAAATAGGAGGGCGGCGAGCAGAACAACCCAGTTGCCGGCACGGACATAGGGCGTGAGTTCCGCGCGCAAGGGGATGGCCGCGTGCAGGGTGTCTGCCGTGGCAAATGCTGCCGACTGCACTACTTGCCCGCGGGCATCGATAACGGCGCTGATACCGGAGTTGGAGGCGCGTGCTAGCCCGCGCCGCGTCTCCACGGCGCATAGAGTTGCTACTCACGGGTGCTGCTCGGGGGCAACAGTGCCGACAGGCCGACCATCGTCGGTAAGGCTACCAGCTTCGGGGAGTTGCGGGCTCGCTGCTGGCTTCACCTGGGGAAGTGGTAACCGATATCTAGGGGAATGGCGTCGGCAACTCCTGTCACTGTGGTGCTGCGCGACGTCAGAGCCTGTACCAACGCCGTCGAGCCGAGGTTGGATTCGCCGCGGTCGATGGCGGGGCTGCTGGCGCGCAGGCGGAAGCCCTCGCTGGCTGCACCGGCGGCCGGAGAGCTGAAACGAGCGTCGACCTGAACATCATTGGCACCGGCGATGGCCCGCGGCAGGTAGGTGGCGGGGAATACCAAGTTGAAGTTGCCGGAGTAGCCGGTAAGGCTGTTGTCGAACACCTTGAGGTTCTCGGCGCCACCGTTCTCCTGAAAAATATTATTGCGAACGAATGCTCCCGGCGAGGCTCCGGTGCTGCGGCCGATCTCCAGGCCACGACCCGCATTCAAGGTCGCGGTGTTGTTGATGACGCGCCCCCTCGGGGAACCTTCCGTGCCTACCAGGGCAATGCCGATTCCATTGTTGCCGTACACAAGGTTGTTGAAAACGAGGACATCACTCGAATCCTGCACGCGGATACCGTCGCTACCGTTGCCGCGAATGATGTTGTTGCGAATCTGCAAACGATCGCTCTGGCTCTTGATGAGAATTCCGGAGCCCGGGCTGTTGATTACGGTAAATCCATCCACGATAGAATCATCCCCATTCGACAGACGGATACCTGCTAGGCCAGCGGCCCCGGTTGCATCAATCACCACGGCATTGCGAGACGAGTCTGCAATCAGCGCCAACCCCTCCGGCGCACATTGGCCTTCACGATCGGTATTGATGCCACCGCGATAGGTGCCGGGTGCAACCCTCACCGTATAGTTCGACTGCACAACCTCGAGGGCATGATCGATGGTACGAAACGCATGCTGCGCGTCCGCCGCCGAGCCGTCATTGGTATCGTTACCGCTCGGGCTCACGTAGCAGGTCCGCTCCACGCTGGCGCACGGACCCGGCCCACCGGCATCGCCCCGCGACGTGCATTGATTACTGTCGTCGCCACCGCCGCAACCGGCAAAGAAGAGCAAAGCAACGAAAAGCCATCTAACCGTGTGTTTCATGCTCGACCTATGTACGCCCAGTTCCGCGCCTTGGGAAGAAAGGTTCTGAACCACGCCCAAGCTCAAAACTGCACCTTGGGTACAGCCTGCGCTTCCTTGGGTGCCTCGAAATACTTCTCCGGGTGAAAGCCAAACATGGATGCCGTCAACTTCTGTGGCAACTTCTGCACATAGGTATTGTACTCGCGAACGGCATCGTTGTAGCGGCGGCGCTCGGTAGCAATGCGATTCTCGGTTCCAGCCAGCTCATCGGAGAGACGATTGAACTGCTCGTTGGCCTTGAGGTCGGGATAGCGTTCCCCCAACACAAGCAGACGCGACAACGCCGATCCCATATCATTGGCGGCATCGATCTTTTCGTCACGTGTGCCGGCACCGATCATGCGCGAGCGCGCCTCGGCGAGCTTGGCGAACACATCCTTCTCGTGCGCCGCGTAGCCTTTCGACACCTCGACCAAGTTGGGAATCAAGTCATTGCGCCGCTGCAGTTGGTTCTCGACCTGCGCCCACGCCGCATCAATGGCTTCGTGCATGGAAACCATAGAGTTGTATCCGCAGCCACTGAGCACCAACAGTGCGACGGCACCAATCCCCCTTCGCAAGCTATACCTGAACATGACGACCTCCTTACTCATTGCTCTCTACCAGCCACCACCAGCGTC